>CAIYZV010000053.1 GCA_903930765.1 uncultured Pirellula sp. | reverse complement strand
TTAGGTGTCTTTGATGCGCTTGAGCATGGTGGGAAATCGGTTGAGGATTTAGCGACTGAATTGCATCTGCATGCTCGGTCCGCACAGACCTTGCTAGAAGGATGTGCAGCTCTGGGATTGTTGAAGCACAGCGATGGGCTTTTTGAGAATACCCCACAAGCCGCGGTTTATCTGTGCAGTTCTAGCCCGCGACGCATGACCGGATACATCCAATATTCCAACCATGCGATCTGGAAGATGTGGGCTCATCTCGAAGACGCGATCCGTGAAGGGAGCCATCGATGGAACCAAACCTTTGGCTTTGACGCGCCGATCTTCTCCCACTTCTTTCGAACCCCAGAGTCCATGCACGAGTTCCTAATGGGAATGCATGGGTTTGGGATGATTACCTCGCCCGAGATTGTGCGTGCCTTCGATTTGACACGGTTTCAGCACTTGAGCGATCTGGGGGGGGCCACCGGGCATTTGGCGATCGCCGCTTGCCAGCGCTATCCGAATCTGCGAGCCACCGTCTTCGATTTGCCTCATGCACTCGAGTTGGCGCAGTCGATTGTGAGCGATTCCTCGGTGGCAGACCGAGTTTCCGTCGTCGGAGGAGATTTCTTTGAAGATCCCTTACCCCAAGCGGACTTGTTTGCTCTAGGGCGAATTCTCCATGACTGGGACGAGCCGAAAATCGATCGATTGCTACAACGAATTTATGAGACGCTTCCAGCCGGTGGTGGGTTGTTGATCGGCGAGAAAATCATCGATGAGGATCGAAACGGACCGCGATGGGCCATGATGCAGAGCCTTAATATGTTGATCTGTACCGAGGGCCGCGAGCGCAGTTTCACCGAGTATGAAGCGTTGCTGCGACGGATTGGATTCTCCGACATCCACGTCGCAATCACCGATGTGCCGCTCGATGCGATTCTCGCGATCAAGTCCTAATTCAGCATCGCGAGATGGGATTGGGTGATTGTTGAAAACCTTCGGCTTGCTCGGTCATGGTTTCTCGGAAGATTGTTTTCCGAGTGCGCGATAGTAAGCTCGTATCGCGTCGCTGAACTCAGGGTCAAAAACCTCTCGCCGGCCTTCGGTGAGGTCATCCGCGCGTTTTTCTCGCAAACGCCCCCAGTTGTTGCCGGCATCAAGAATGGCTTTGGGTAGTGCGGAGTTCCCGGTGGGTGGATTCTGGGTGATGCCTCGGTCATCCGGTTGCCCTCCCGGTTCCCCAGGACGCTTCTTCGAGTTGTTGCTCCGCTGCTTGGCCGCCTCTCGATTTGCCAGTCGCTCGCTTTGCAGACGGGACGCGATCTCATCCGCGGATTCCTTCAACGCTTCCTGAACGCCCTGCGAACTCGGTTTGCCTTGAGATTTGCTCCCAGAGTTGGGTTGGGAACCCTCTTCATTCTGAGTCGGTTTGCCCGATTCGCTATCCGCCGGAGTGTTCCCTGATGGCTTTTGCGATTCCGAGGCCCCCTCCTGGGACTGTTGCGAACTGCTGTTCGGCGAACCCTCGCTCGAATTGAGTTGCTGATCCAACTGATCGAGCATCCTGGCCAATTGTTTTGGTGACTGAGCGTTCGAACTGCCCGATTGGCTCGATGGATTTGAAGTCGATTGCTGGCCCGGTTGCGATTGCTGGCCCGGCTGCGATTGCTGGCCCGGATGCGATTGCTGGCCCGACTGCGATTGCTGGCCCGGCTGCGATTGCGGTTGTTGATTGGATGGACTGGAGGCCGGTTGGTTTTGGGGGGGGGACGCTTGCTGCAACTCTGCCGCGCGCTGTTCGAGACCTTGTTGGGCTTGGTTCAAGCTATTGATCGCGTTTTCTCCTTGAGGTGCTCGCTCGGGTTTCGGTGCATTCTCGTTTCGGGCTTGTTGGAGTTGTCCTTTTTCTTGTTGTGTAGCGTTTTGAGCGGAGCGTTCCACTTCTTGGGAGGCGTTGGCAACTTGGTTCTTTGCCAAATCGGAAACCTGTTTGGACTGCTGTGCCAGCTTTTGGCTAGCGGCTGGATTGTTGAGTCGCTGCTCGTGCCTTGCGCCTCGAGCCAATTGGTCGGCGACCTGATCCACAGTGGCTTCCACGCGCTCTTGATTGCGATCTGCTTGATTGAGCGCATCGGCTGACGGGGAGCGAGGCGGAGTCTCTTTCGTTTTGTTCTGAACTCCTTGAAGGCCCGATTGAAGTTGATCGAGTTGCTCTTTTGCACCGGTGAGTTGTTCGCGAGCCAGGGCTGCCAAAGGATTTGGTGCATCTAGATTCGCCCGCGGTGCCTGTTCGATTTTCTGCAGTTGCTCTTGGGCTTGTTTGGCGATCGACTGCGCCGCATCGGCGATTTGTTTGGCACCTTCGGAACGGTTGCTTGCGGCCAACATCTCCTTGGTCTTTTGGTCAAGTTGTGCCTTGATTGATTCATTCTCCGGAGTCTTTTTCGAAGCCTCCAGAACTTGATTGCGTTCGTTGGCCTTCTGTTGCATTTCCCGATCCCGCGCTTCGGCTTCTTTTCGGAGTCGATCAGCCAGTTGCTCACGTTCGCGAGTTTGGTCTTTAGAGCGCCGGATGAGGTCATCTCGCATCAAGGATTGCCAAGACTGCATCTCGGTCAATTGGCCTTTGCGTTGGTTATCATCCTTGATCTGTGTTTGCTCGCTGAGTTGGTTCATTTTGGGGGAGATTTCGGCCAATTGCTGCTGCGCCTTTTGAACCTCGTTCAAGAGTTTTTCCGTCTTCTCGTTGAGCGCAGATTGGCTGGAATTGCTATCGGCGTTCTTGGCATCACGAGCTGCATTTTGCAACGCATCAGAAGCATTGTTCAGTGCCTTTCTCATCTCAGGTTGATTCATCCGCTGGACGGCTTGGTTGGATTTACTGAGCAGGTTCACCGCAAATCGCTCTGCTGAATCAGCGAGAGCTCTAAGCTGTTGGCTTTGGAGTTCCTTGGCCTCCATCCGTTTTGCATCCGAGTTTTCCAATTGCTGTGCAATCGACGCTTCTTGCTGTGCTGCATTTTTAAGTTGGGATGCGGAATCGGCCACATTGGTTTTTGATAGGTCGGATAACTCGCGTTGCATTGGCTTGTTCTTTTTGAGTTCTTGTTCCAATTTTCGAAGGAGTTCTTCGGGGGAGTTTTTGGCCATCTCATTGAGTTGGTCTGCGCTCGCGTAGTTCTCGAGCGGTTCCTTCGTCTGTGGTTCGCGCGATGCCTGTGGATCCTGTGATGAGTTCTGGGGTTCCTTGCTATTGGCGGCCGATTGCATTTCTTGCCGTGATTGCGCGAGTGCTTGGGAATCGGCTGAGTTTGGATCCGTCAGCGATTTCTCGACCAATTCGAAATGCTTGGCGATCGATTCGAGTGTTTCGGCGGCTTGTTTCTGTTTCTCTGCGGCGTTGTTTGCGGCTTGGCGGATCGCCTCGGGATCCTGAGCTCGCTGTTGCTGCTGCTCCAAAGCCGCATTTGCCTCCTTCATCGGCTCGTTGACTTGATCGACCCTATCGAGTGCGCGGTCACTGTCCTTGGCAGCTTGAAGCTGTTCGGAGTTGAGGATGTCTTGACGTGTTGCCATTTCGAGTAGTGCGTCTTGGAGTTTTTCGATGCTCTTCTCGACTGCATTCTGCTGGGCGGCAATTTCTTGAGGCGTTGCGCGTTCCTGGTCTTTCTGGTCGCTCGACACTTCGTCGGTCTTTAGCGATTCGGTTTGTTGTTGAAGCTGGCGGGTTTGCTGGGCGGCTTGTTGGGCGAGTTCAGAAACCGAAGGAGCGAATCGCGAGAGGAGTTTTCTCGCCTCGTCGATGGTGGGCTTGGCTTCGCGATCGATGCCGTTCCATGCCACTAGGAGTGTCTGCAATTCGGGGGCGGAGTTGAGCATGACTTCGTTATTGGCGGTGCGGCGAGGTTCCAGCTTTTGCCGGACCTTGTTGGCTGTGTCATTCCAGCGAAACGCGTTGAGTTTATCCGCTATTGGATTGGGGAATCCGGCTTCTTTCATCCATTGATGGGTGATGTCCAAGCGATGATTTAGGCTGTCCCATTGCCTGAGGTGGCTCAATCGTCCCTCATTCGATTGCCACTCGTACTGCTCGTTGCGTCGCAACGACTCGACGGTGGATCGCATGTCTTGAAGCTCATGAGCCGCTTCTAAGACGCGGTAGGCCTTCACAATCGACCGTAGATCTTCCCGTGTGCGATTCCATTCGTCGGTGCCGGGCTGCATTTCCAGCCAAGTCGTAAACTGGGTTTCCCAAGCGCGGCTGGCCAATCCCATGTCGCTTGGGAAGTTGGGATCATTGGGGGTGCGATATTGGTGGAAGTCGCGTCGGGCGAGAATCTGATCGGAAGCGGGAAGAATGCCCATCGACAATTCATTGAGATTGGACGATCGCAACCGCCTAAGCAGGTCGCTATCGAGATTTGGATCTGCCGCCCACTCCTGCAATTTGGAGGCGGCATCGATCGCTCGTAGCATCGCGTTACCGACACCTGCACCGCGGAGGATCAAATCTCGGCGTGTGTCTGAAATGTTCCAGAGCAATCCACCGTCGAGATTGAACGCCCAGTGCTGTGTGTTGAGTTCGCTGACACTTCGTTGGATCCGTTGAAGCAGGTTGGAAAACGCTTGAGGGCTCGGTTCCACCTCCATCAGTGTGCGGGTTTCTTGTCGAGATTGGTCGAGAGTTCGGGCTAGTTGCTTTAGCTGGTTCTGCAAATGCTGGGACACGTACGGTTCGAGTTGTTGTCCCAGTTGAGCGACCGAGTCAATGGTCTGCTCTGCGATGATTTGGGAACGCGCGAGCATTGCAAAGTCCGTATTGCGAGATCCCTTTTCAAGTTGCTCGGTCTGGTAGGTTCTCAGCCCCATTAAGTCCTTCGTGATGGCGGTTAAGCACTCGTGACCGATCATTTGGCGATAGATGTCGGTGACCCGTGCGGTGGCACCTTCGGATTCATCAAACGCGGCCAAGGACCTGTCGATCCGTTGCTGAAGAATTTGGAGCAGTTTGTCTGGGATTTTTGCAGGAGTTGGGGCCGAGGTTTGGACTGGATTTTCAGCGTTTGTGTCGCGGGGGATCCAGTCATCGATGCTTGATGCCAATGCGATGCTGGGAATGGTCTCTTTTTCCCACTTGGCAACATTGCGGATGACAAACTCCGCCTCGCTTTGGTCGATGATGCGGGGCAAGGACATCACTATTTTTGCGGATAGCTCTCGGAATCGAGAGCAAGATTTCCCCCAGTCCTGGGTGAATGCTTTTACTTGATCTGCAATCTGTTCGCGATCGGTGATGGCGAGATTTGGGTTCTTGAGTTGCTCTATCTTGGGTCGTAATTCCGCACGCTTGGTCCGCACCAGATCGGCCATGCGTTGCAACTCGGCCGTCAACGACGCTCGCAAAAGGAGATGCTTGTGCCGATCGCGATCGAAGCCGGGAGAGGCGAGTACCAACTGCACTGGGTTTGAGTAAGTCGTTTGGTCTGCGAGGTCTGTTGCCGCGATGCGGATGGATACGATATCTCCGGAAGCGAGCGAAGAGGTCAGCATATCCCACTTCCATGAGCTCGAACCTCGCGTGGGAGACTCGACTCCATCCAGGTTCGTCCATGCGACCAGACCTGCAGGGACCGTTGCGTTTGAAGGGTTCCCTTGGTTATCAAGTCCCTTCTGTTCCAGGGCGACAATAGGAATGTCCAAATCCAACGCCATCCAAGGCGCTCGATTGATGGAGATCTCTTGCTTCAGAGTTGCTCCGGGAAGATCGTCTGCAAGAACTGCTGCGAAGCCGACGATTTCCTCGGGGGCCACCACCCACGTTTGTTTAGGCGACGGAGGGGAGTTCCAAAGCGTTTGTTCCGTGGTCGACCACATCACATTGGGAGCGTGATCGGCAGCCGCATTGATCTCATGAAGTGGAATGTATGTGTTCTCGATCGGTTGGTCCGCTCCGGCGACATCTGCCTTGAGTTTGATCTGGTATCTAGCGTCCCCATCCACCTTCCATGGAGCCGACCAAATCTTTTGATCCTCGCGATAGGTCATGGGGATCGATGACTTTTCACCGGAGTTCAAGCTCTCGATGACCAGCTGTGCAGAAGCCAACGGCATGGATGGTTCGATTCCAATTTCGAGTTCCATCGCATCGAGGGTGGTGATGTCCCCTTCATTCGAAGTTCGCGATACATCTCCTAGACGTGTGTATTCTGGAAATCGAAAGGAGTGCTGAAAGTTGGTGACACGTGGCCTGGGGGTGGGGGTAAGTTTGCGGAATAGAGTCTTGGCGTCGCCGGCTACAAAGCGGTACTCCAGTGCTTCTTTGGCGATCGGGGCCGTACCCGCATAAAGGAGTGGTGATTGCTGGATCTTCGTCAATTCAACGCGCTCTATTGCATCTCTCGAGCTGCTTCCCCATTTGCGAATCTCCAACAGAGCAAAATCTGTCGGGTCGCCTTGGATCTCAATCTCGAACGATATGGACTGGTTTTCCGGGACGGTCGATTCACTTCGAGCGGGAGAAAGCACCTCGATCTTGGTCCGCGACGGGCGCTGCAGGTCCAGGAATGGAAGTAGTGCTCGCGAAAAACGCTGCGGCATTTCCAGATTCGGGATTGCACAGAGGACAGCGACCAATCCAGATCCAGCGACTGCTGCGAACATGGGTTTGCGGATCAAGGACCAGGGCAACAGTTCCGGTACCTGGACCTCCATCAGCGACTGGGCCACTTGATGCTCGATCGCTCGCAGGAAGCTACCGCTGAAGTGCCGGTTCGATTCCGGGGTGCGTGCCAACTCAACGCAGGACAGCAAGCTCTCTTTCAGTTCCGGGTGCGCGTATTCCACATTCTTTGCTAGGCTGATGGGATCCAATCCTTTCCAGCAGCGAGAGATGCCGAACGCGATACCGCACGCGGCACAGGTAGCATACATCGCCAGGCTCAGCACCCAACGGGTTGCGTCATCGATCCAGCCAAGGGCATCGAGGAGCACGATGATCGACGCTCCGGCGATTAAGGCCAGCAGAGCAACCGATACGCCTTGGATGGATAACAGCAACGCTTGACGCGTTCCGAACCGATTCACCCACGCGTCGATCGATTGTCTGGACGATGCTTGGCGATCTGGATTCGTTTGGCCGGATCCGTAGGATGCAACTGTAGTGCTCATTAGACTAATCCTGCTCGTTTGCGCATGAACCACTCGACGGCCAAAAGTCCGATCACCGTCATGAACCATGGATAGCTTTGCCAAAGCAATGTTTGGCTCTGCTCAATTTTACCTTTTTGAAAGCGTTTCAACGATGAGGAAACGCGATCCGCGTCTTGCTCGTCGAAATACGCTCCACCGGTCACCGACGCGATCTGCTCAAGAAGCGTGCGATGCATCGCTAGGGACTGCATCTCCAAATCTTCTGGTGGCTGGATCAAAAACTCGGTTTGTAGCTCGAGGGCTTCGTTGGGGACTCCTGGAACGTCGAGCGTTATCTCGTAGCGTCCAGGAAGTAAGGAATTGGTTGACGCTGCATACAGTCCGGTGGCTTCCCCGTTTTCTGAAAGCGGATTTTCGGACAACGGAATCGTATCGATTCGAACACCATCCCGAGAAACGATCGCAGCAGCGCGCACCTTCGAGAGTGGGTTTCGATTGGAATCACGTATCCTGGCACGGATCAATACGTCTTCACCGAACGAGTAGGAGCGGTCCCCGGAATCAAGGGCGATAAAGTCATTTTCTACGGCATAGGGAGCTTGCATAACCCACTGAGCCAACTGATTCCAAAACCGCTGGTGGTAGAGATCCGCGACATTGTAACGCCACCGCCATGTTTCATCGTTCGCTAAGTAGACGATGCGGCCTTGGCCGAGTTGCCGAGTGACGATCATCGGGAAGAGTCGGTTGGCCTCGGTTTTGCCCATCACCAAGACTTCGGCTCCCGGTGCGGATTCGACGCGCCGAGCCACGCGGGGGCTCGGAAACGACTCCCACAACCTGCGGTTGGAAGCGGCATCCTTCTCGAATGCGAATGCTCGTTGGTCGATGGCGATATCTTCAAGTGTTAACGATGCGATCGGTATCGGAGCGTTTTCGTCGGTGAATCGGACTGGAAGCCATTCCAGAGACTCCCCAGTTGCAGACTCCCCAGTTGCATTTTTGGGAGGCGGTTCACGTCCGCTATCAATCCAAATAACCCCTCCACCGATCTCCGCCACATAGTCAGAGATCCAACGTAACTTTGGTTCGTCCATGCTGGCGACGCTGTCGAGCGACAGCACCAGCAAATCCAAGCCCACCAGCTCCTCACGGGATTTTGGAAATGGATTTCTTTCGAACTCCTCCGGGCCGAGTACCGTCACGACATCCCAGGCCTCATCCCGTTGGAATGCATTTTTGATGTATCGCGATTCCCAACGACCTCGCGGGTCCATCACCAAGACGCGATTCTTTCTAACGACACCCCATAGCGAGGATTCGTACCGATTGTTATCCGTTGCGATATCTCGGCCGAGGGTAGACGTTTCGAAGACGAGTTCGATCGGAACAGCCTTTTGACGGGTCGACGCATCGAGACCGGCAAATAACTTTTCACCTGGGATTCGGTATTCGATCGTTCGCGTTGGGGCACCGTCGGACTCGTAGGTTTGGGTCCATACCACTTGGGCACCATGTCGGATCGATACCTCGAACGATTGCCCTCGCGGAAGCTGTTGTTTCAGGTTTGCGGTCCCTTGCAAGCTGTCGGTGCGGTACATCGACCTTGAGTGATTGACACTGATCACGCCGACGTCCTCTGGCTCTTGGGATTGTCCATAGCCGATGGTGAATATCGGGATGGAACTACCTGCGATTCGCTCAGCGACGGCCACCGGCGATTCACCAGCATTCGACTGTCCGTCCGACAAAAGTAGAATTGCTGCCGGACGCGTCGCGTCTGTTTCAACCGCTTTCGGGGAGTCGGTGTTTTGGGGGAGCAACTGACGCGTTGCATGCGCTAATGCGTCGCCGATCGCGGTGCGATTACCGACCGACGCGAGGTCAAATGCGATAGGAGCGTTCGCTGCGTGCGTGCGAGAATCCCACGTAACCGGCAACGAAGTCCCTTCTGTATCAGACCCTGCGAACTCATAAAGCTGCAGATGAAAATTGGCACGTTGTTGGGCTAGCCACCCGGAGTCGGCACTATTCCCGGAGTCGGCACTATTCCCAGATTCGGCGAAATTACGGTCTCCTTGGAGCCACCGTCGAACCCGATTGAGCCGAGTGTTTGGATTATTGTCGACGTTCGCAATGGAAGCTTCAGGCTGGTTTTCGCCGACATTTTTCGAGGACGCCTGGCGCGGACGTATCTGGTCGTCCATCGCCATGCTACTGGATCCATCGACGAGCAATGCGATACGGCTTAGTTCCCCCGAGACCCACTCGTGATGAAGGCTAGGGCCGGCGAGCATCAGCATGATGATTGCGAACGCTACAGAGCGCAACGTGGGCAGGATGTACGAGACGGGCGACTGCAGGAATTTGGTCTCCCGATAGTACCAAATCCAAATTGCGATCGACCCAGCCAGTACCGCGATTAAGACGAACCAAAGGGGTAGGATGCCGCCGAACTGCAATCGCGTCATGCCGCACCTCGCTTATTGCGAGGTGATTGGACGACACCAGGCGTTGCTTGAGCCGTCTTGGCCAGCCGTGCATTCATCGACTGTTGAAGGAACATTTCGGCGAGGAACATCACGAGCAATCCTAGCCAGAACCAAGTCCACAACTCTTTGCCTCCCCAACTCGATCGGATTGAGTTCAGCCAATCGTTTGCCGATGAAGATGGCGTGGCGGAAACATCCGAGGCGAGCTGTTCAACTTCGGTGCTTGTAAGTCGTTCTCGATTCAATTCCCTTTTACGGATGGCAACAGGCAATTGGGTTGCAATGCTCCTTCGCTGCTCACCATGGGTTGCTCGCGATATACCCAGCAAACGAGGGCTTGGAAGCAGTGTGGTGGTTTTCCCTGTGGAACCGTCCACTCCGGCTTCTGGCGTCTTCGATGGAGTGCTCGGAGAAGATACAGGTTTTTGGGATTCGCCAACCAATGGGACTTCGGCGGTCGAGTCATCGGGGAATAGTACTTGGACGGTGGCGTTTGCGCCATTGGCTGCGATGTTCCATTCTTCACGCCACGGTTCTCCGGGTACAATTTCTCGCCAACCGGGAGGTGTTTGCAAAACGAACGCGAGGAGTTTCTGCATGAGAGGCACATAGACAGGGCGAGAAGGGAGATTGCTGTCTCCATCGTCGCAACTCGACATCATCCACACGCATCGGCCTTGTCCCATAGGAAACGCAACCAGCCATGGCTGACTATCCTCAAAGGCTATCCCCGTCCACGGTTTTGGCGTTTCGAGCTCCAGCGTGTGACGGTGTTCGAACCTGGCTGTCTCGAGCGAATCGAGAGACGCTCGCGATAGTTCGAACAGCGGAGTGGATGTTGTTCCAACACGCCCGCTCCAATCGACGCGCGGTGAGATTTTACCTAGTCTTAATCCACCTGCAGCAACGGGTTCCCAGGTGTTCCAACGTTCGACTTGAACTTTATCCCCGAGACAAATAATCAGCCCCCCTCCTGCATCGGCAAAACCTCGCAAAATGCGGCGTTGTTCGGGATTGAGGTCGGGAACATTGCAGCACACGACGGCTTGGAACTCTTTCAACATGGCTTCGTTCCAGCCACCGGAATCGACGACTCGCGTGGTGACCAAGTCACCCGGTTCACCTCGCAACAAAGAGAACGGAGTTAGAGCGAGTCGCAAATAGTCCGATTCGCTCTTCATCGCCTCGCGACGCCGATCTCCATCGATGACCAGCACATTTGCGGGTTCGCGAACACGGATAACGTCGGCGAGGGCATTGTCTCCGGGGGTGAGGTCTTTCGTGTCGAGCACAACACGGACTTCCAAATCACCGGTGCTCTTTGGGGACCATTGAAACCGAACATTCGTGCTGGATTGAGGTCCGATTTGAATGGTCTGGCGTTCGATCTCTTCGAGGCCGACTCGCAGCACTACGGGAATCTGAGCGATCACTTTCGAATGGTTTTGAACGCTTGCTGAAATCGTCGCGTTTCCGGATGGAGCGAGCAAGCCGGGTACGCACTCCATGGAGAGGACCGATACATCGTCACCGCCTTGCGAGTCGTTCCATTTTCGCATAATGGCCGACCCATCTGACGCAACCCTTTGGGATGCAGTATCGGTCTTCTTCGTTGTCGCAGTAACTCCAACAGTCCCGGCGTCCTCGGCAACATGCAGGAAACTCCATTGGATTGGGACGGGTTGCTGAGCCAGCATCTCCGACAATTGCTTGACCGTATCCTTTTCCGAAGCGTCCCACTGGGACGCTTGGAAGTCCGACAGCACGAGCAAGTGACGTTTCGGGTGTGGGGATGAGGACAACCAATCCGCACCCGCGCGCACTGCACTGGCGAGGTTCATCGTGCCGGCGCTGGCTTTGCGAAGTGACAATTCCCGGACCGGTTCTCGCAAAGCGTCGGGGCGATGTTCGTCCCATACATCGATCGGATCGCCCGCTAAGATCAAGCATACGGAACTGCTCGGAGGGAGTTGCCCCAGGATCGAGTCGATCTCGCGCGTCGCACGACTGAGCAAGCTCTCTCGGTTGCCTGCGGGCTTATTGGGATTCGATTCCACCTCCGATTGCATCGACAACGAATCGTCCAAAACCACCGCCACCGACATCGCATTTCCCTCACCGGAATCCCTCCACGCTCGCACGAGGGGGCGAGCCATGGCCAGAGCGAGCAAGATCGGGATCATGCAGCGGATCAGCAGGAGCAGTAATTGCTTCCACTGGATACGTCTCGCGTTAACCTTCATCGAGCTTTCGAGAAACTGCATCGCTCCCCAATCGATCGTGATGTACTTGCTGCGATTGAGCAAGTGGATGATCAGGGGGATTGTGAAAGCTGCTGCGCCGAATGCGAGCAATGCATTCAGGAATGTCATGCTCGACCTCGCTGCACTAAGTAATTAGCAACGACAGAGCTGTACGATTCCGAGGTTCGGACTGGAATCAAATCGATTCGGTTTCGGCTACAACCTTCACGGAGTGCCGTTTGAAAGATCTTCACGTTCTCAAGGTACCGTTGGCGCAGCGACGACGGGTCGATCAATAGTTGATTATCTGTTTTCTCAAGCGAACGGAACATCGTTCGATTGTTGAATGGGAAATCGACTTCATCATCATCCATCACTTGGAACACGACGACTTCTTGGTAATTGGCTCGCAGCAACGCCAGGCTTCGTTCGATCGATGCTGGGTCGCCGAAGCAATCGGAGATCAAGATTACATGACCGCGACGACGGCAGATCGAAAGTAGGTCCTGGAGTACGGTACCAAGGTCCGTCTCACCGTTGCATTGCGAGTTTGCCAACGTCTCAATCAGCAAACGCAAGTGGTTCGGCCTGGCCCGAGCGGGTATGTTCGTACGGATTTTTGTATCGCAGGTTATCAAGCCAACCGAATCCTGTTGTGAGATCAATAGGTAGGCCAAGCATGCCGCGAGGCGGACTGCGTATTCGTGCTTGGACAACCCGTCTGAGCGAGTGCCCGTGTACCGCATCGAGCCGCTCTGGTCGACAACGATCGTGGCGCGTAGGTTGGTTTCGTCTTCGTACTGGCGTATGTACAGTCGATCCGTCTTGCCAAAGAGCTTCCAATCGATCGATCGGATTTCATCACCATGGACATAGGGACGATGCTCCTTGAAATCGACGCTGGCACCGATATGGCGCGATCGGTGCATACCTCCACTGAGTCCTTCGACGACATCCCGTGCGATCCATTGCAGTTGGGAGACGCGAGCGAAGTCTTGAGGCTTCAACCATCGGAACAGAAGATTCGCGGGCAACGCAGAGCCTCGAGGTTTTTCAGCGGTAAGATCGTGTGGGTGGGTGGGCGCGATAGGCAGGTTTCTAACTACTCCATGATACCAGCTCGCACGTGCGTTTTCGATAGGCGGGATACGGCATCCAAAGGGCCAGAAACCAGCTTCCAAAGCCATGCGACAGACCCAAGACTGCGGATCCTGTTCCCTGGCTCCAACTCAATTTCGCTGGCGATTGCTAGTTGCTTTCGAGTGTTGAGAGGTCGAGTCGGTACATCAGTTGGTTGTAGTCATACCGAGGCGTTGGCTTCGTATTTCCGGAAAATGTGTGGCTGTAGGTCCCTTCGAAGAAAATGGTTTTTCCACCATCGATGTCCATGAAGGAGTGGTGCTTGGGATTGTAAAACGAGTAGCGATCGTGGGTAAGTATTTTGACGGCGTCGCGCCAGGGGCCGATCAGGGTCGGTGATTCCGCCAGCCAAATTTCTCCCAGCATGGAGGATTCACCGCCCAATTCCGTAAAGATCATGAGCCAACGTTGCCGGTATTCATTCCAAGCCAACGATCCGTTGTGAACCCGCAGAGCCTTGCCCGTAGCCCGATCGCGGATCCGAACCACTTCTTCGTCGTGCCCGAGCTTCCCGGACCCGATCCAGTTTTCTTGATCGCGCTGCGAGAGCGGTTCCGTCTGGTTCTTCCAAGCGTACTTGAGAGTACCATCGGGAGTACGATCTAGTTTGGGATTGGAGGCCAATTTGGGATCGGAGGAGCCTTTATGAGTTTGCAAACACGAGTAGCCTTGGTAACGCTCCGGCCGGATGAAATCATCGACGGTTGGTTTTACGCGAAGGAATGGGAAGGGGCTACAGAAGTAAAGAAACGCTTCGTTGGTATTGCCGTTTTGTGCGTCACTCGCCGAGTTGGCACCGTTTGAGTTGGTGTCACCGTTTGAGTTGGTGTCACCGTAGAGGATTGGATGGGACTGTGTGTCGGGAAAGCAGATAGGGCGTTCGTCGAAGCTCACCAATTCCACGAAGTGATTTTTGGAATCGTCCCATTGCGCATATCCCCATCGATAGGCTTCGAGCGAATTTCGGATTTTCACGTAACTAGCAACCATCCGCTGGACGCCTTGGGAATCAGGCAGGACTGCAACGGAGGTCAGCCAGGTGGGGCCCTCCCCTGGCATCACCGCCAAAGGCCGCAAAACCTTTTGCTCATCTTGAAAATAATCCAACGATATCCCGTTCTCGGTGAAATCAAGTTGGTTGGTAAAGTCCTGTTGGCCAGGCTCGTCGCTATTGCTGCGAGGTGTGTTGAAGCGGTCGGCGGAGGGCACGCTCGTGGTCGCGCCGGACATATGGAAACTGCCGCTCAGTGGATAGTTCGATCGGGATGTATCTCCCCAAAACCAATAGACGCGATCCTTGTAGATGGCGGTGAGCACACTATCGGAACCCACCACATCCGAATTGATGAGCGGGTATCGGGTCGGAATGGGCTTGTCGAGCAACCACGAGTCTCGATAGATCCCGCTCCCGGTGGTTCTGTAAAGCCGCTCCGCACGGTTGTTCCGATGGATTTTGAGACGAGTCTCTTTCCCGGGTTGTACACGATACCGAGCACCCCGATTTCCGAAACCGTCCGGCGCGAGTTCATAACCATGACTGCGAACATGAAAATAGACTTCGCGACCGATCAAATCCGGCTGGTCGATCGCGATCCATCCTTGGCTGTCGCTGATGAACATCAAGTGTTGGATGGTTTCAAGTTCCACGAGTGGGACACCGCGACCTGTTTGGTCATCCACGACTTGGATGGCAAAGTACTTCAGTTTCTCGGCTTGCTGGGCTTGCTGGGCGGAAGCGCGAGTGATAAATCGGTCCGATAGCGTTGTTGCAATCAGGGTGAGAGTGCACCCTACGAATAGCTGAGCGAGACCGATGCTCGAGATTCGCGTTGAAGTGAATTGTGACCGCGGTAACGGGCGTGGAATGCGCACTTGGTCCATCATCGGAGTGATTAATCTGTGAGTGACACTAAAAAGGTCGCGTCCGATGACTTCGCTCGATAGGCTGCGATCAGCACCCCGTTCATCTGTTCGCCATCTCCAAGTCGATAGATATCCAATCGGCTGACATCGGGATCATCAAAAGCCTTCGCCAACGCGAGATGAGCTTGGGAGGGATTATCGATGTTGTCGACGATCAATGAGGCGGACAGCGACGCGGCTGGATCCTCGATGCTGTTTCGAAGTTCGGACAGGATGCCACTGTCGGGAGCGTTGCGCTGGTAGACCCGTTTCCATGGTTCCATCCAAGCTTTCTCGCCGATTTGCTCCCATAAGTCTCCCGCAAAGTATCGGTACTTGGCGATCGCTTGTCCTTCGAACTGTTCCGGCATCGAGGCTTCATAAAAGACCGCGCTACCCATGCCCACGGCGCTCGGTGGACCGTAATAGTGTTGCAATTCCAAAACGTAGCTTGGTATGTTTCCGGATGATTTCTCACCCTGAGTGTTGCTAGTCATCAGATGCTCGGCCTCCGTCGATATTCACTGGAATCGTGCGTTATTGGCTGGAATCGTGCGTTATTGCGGTTTTCGATGCGTCAGCGGGAACTACAAGTTTACCGATTAAATCTAAGGCGTGGCATCCGTTAGGAGCGTGCCGAGTACGGCTCGATGTGGACGAACGCGTCTTCGATTCGAAGGTTGGATTGCCTGAGTCGCGATCGGACCCGTCCTCCGATTCGGTGTCCTTCCTCTACGGTGGACTGTCCATCCACTTCGATGTGGATCTCAACGAAATATGTAGTACCGCTTTTTCGGATCCGGCATTTTTCTACGGCGATGACCCCGTCGATTTCCGTCGCCAATTGCCGGACTTGGGCCTCAAACGACTTGGGAGGTGCGACATCGAGGATGTCGCGAGCAGTCAACTTGAGCAGTCTCAGTCCACTTATTCCGATGATTGCGCACGCGACGAGCGCGGCCCAATCGTCCGCCGGTTCATAACCGGGGCCGCCGATGAGCGCGACGCTAATGCCGACGAATGCTGCCAGTGACGACAATGCGTCGGCGCGATGATGCCACGCGTCGGCTTGCAAGGAAATGCTATCGGCTTCAGCCCCGATATGACTTGTCCATCGGGCGAGCGATTCTTTGATCACCACGACAAAGACGAGTACGAAGAGCGTCGACCAATGGGGTAAATGATGCGGAGTTAGGATCTCGCGAACGCTTTGAATGGCGATGATTGCTGCGGCGATAAGGATTGCGAGCGATGCGATGACACCTGCTAACGATTCGGCCTTGCCATAGCCATAGGGGTGTTTTTCGTTGGCCGGAGTCTCGGCGACCCGCAATCCGCCCCACACCACCAAGGAGGTAACGATATCGGAGGTCGATTCGATGCCATCGGCGATCAAGGCATACGAGTTTCCGAAGACTCCAGCTACGATTTTTAGGCCGGCCAGCGACGCGTTGACCGCCATTCCAACGACGGGTACGGTGGCCAGGCTCGTTGTTGAGCTTGACTGCCGGGGATCGGGTGGCGGAGGATTTCCGTGTCGGGGTGATTCGAATTCGTTCGGAGTCATTATTTTGTCAGGTTTTTTCGGGGGCGAAGGGTGCTCGAACGAGGGCGTTTTGAACGCAAACCCTGAAAAATACGATGTTTTTGGATCGATCAAGGGTGCGGATGGGTAACTCGAGTGGGATTCGTACCGCCGGGACGGCTTGGAAAACCCATTTGACGTTGCTTCTGGGGGGACTTCGGTTATAAATTGCCCTACAAATCTAAAGAGAATTGCCTCGGCAGTCGATCGTTCCGTCGTGGCGTTCGGGTCTGACGAGGACAGGAAGTTTATTTTACGAGTCGTTATTCGACAGAGAACGAAGCATGAAAGACGGCATTCATCCAAAGTACTTT
>CAIYZV010000052.1 GCA_903930765.1 uncultured Pirellula sp. | reverse complement strand
GTCACGTACAAAACTATGGCAAAGGGCTCGTTTTTGACCGACAGTCTCTCCACGCCCGCACGGTTAAACCGTGCAACTCGTTCTGTTTAACTGCGCCAGTTAGCTTTAACTGCGCCGGTTGGCTTTAACTGCGCCGGTTGGCTTTAACTGCGCCGGTTGGCTTTAACTGCGCCGGTTGGCTTTAACTGCGCCGGTTGGCTTTAGCTGAGCCATTCCTTCATATCCCCTAAACCTGCAACGATCAGCATGATCGAAATCACAAGCAAAGCGACTCCCAAACAATACCAAACCGCGGCACGTCCCCAATCGGATTGACCGGTCCGAGGGTGACTCGCAGCCTTGAGCCCCTCGGGGCGGCAGACAAGTCGCTCTAGTCGATACCAACCGATCGGGTCCTGAGTTGCCCCACCCGGGCTCAGCGAACTCGCGCTGTCGGATCGATTTGCACTTTCAATGATTCCTACAACGCCCATCGCAGGAATTCTCAAGGCGTTTTCCAACCACTGGTGCTCGATGTTTTCTTCGTTCAATCTTCTCTCGATGACTGCCTTGAGCTCCCTAGACCCTAGCCCTATCACTGTCCACGACGGGCGGCGATTCAGTGCGATGAATAGCACGATAAAAAAATAGAGGGCACCCAAGCAAAGCCACGTCCACTCCCCTAGTACCGCGTAAGCAGCATTCGGAAAGAACAATTCCATGGGCCCAATGGTGACAAAACCAGCCAGGGCAAAGCCGAGCAACAATGTTTCTTGGCCAGCATTCAAAAGGGTTGGACGCCTGCGGACCATCAGACCAGCATGCACCAAGACGTACAGCCCAAGCGGCAGTAGTGCAATTCCCAACCTGAAATAGTCGATCATTCAACGTTGACCTGTTTTCGCAGTTTCACGAATCGCAATGAACGCATCGGACTCGAGGTAATAAACACTGCCCTATGTTCATCGCTTCGAGTCTTAGCCGCCTCGGCCCACAGCATTGCTCGCATGTGCCTGAGATCCTTTCCCAGTCCCATAGATCGACTGTCGCGATGTGATGCTCTGATGGCAACCGAAGAACCATTGCATCCATGGTGTCCTCGAGTAGTTTGGCTCCTGGGGGCTGCCAAAGCCCATGTGCTTCCATTGTATCGGTAAAACCATTTCCAGGTCGTGTGGGGATGATGCTACATCGCTCGATTCCGCAGGAAAAGGCCCACTGGCAACTCTTCACGGTCCATTCGACCGAAGTGGCAGGTACGCTACCAGGGGGCTGCAGTAGCACAAACGCACGCGCATGGATTCCACTGCCTCGAAGGAACCGGCATGCATCGGCAAATTGTTCAAGTGACATTTTTTTATTGAGCAAGCGAATCGCTTCAGGTTCGATGGTTTCGAGCCCCATCGCTATTTCGAGTTCCCCATCGAGTTGTTCTTGGAATCGCAATATTCGCTGCCGAACGGTCGAGGAGCCGAGCATCGCTGCATGGTTCTCCACAATCACCCGATGGAAACCGTGACACAGTGAGGCAATTGTATGAAGATCTTCTTCCGGAACATTGGCCGTGTCGAAGAAATTAGATGCATTGTAGAGCTTGAGCCATCTTATCCCGCGCTCGATGGTGTTGTGTTCCTGGTGCAGCAATTGGATCTGGCGAGGCAGGCTACCCTTATCGGTGCGGTCACCTGTGGTGTACTTCCAAAGATCGCACATCGAGCACGTATAACGGCACTCGGAGCCTGTGAGGAAATAAGTAGCCGTTGGGACGATGGCGCTTCCAGCGATGGGTTCGCCCTCAAACAGGGCCCCTTGAGGAACACCGCGCGTGACATGATGGACCGTTGGTGGAACTCCTGTCTTGCGAAGTCCGCGGATTTGCTCGTTGGTTAGAGGTTGGCTTAGATCCATTTCAAGCTCGCCACATAGATCGCACCTGCGATGAGATCGGCAATGGTTCCTGGGTTTTTACGCTCCGTCGGATGCCGAAGATAGTTGTCGAATTCTTGCCAAGCGGTCTCGAATTCAGGAGAGCCGAAAGGACCGCTGGTGATCACCTTTTGCGCCTTCCGTTTCACTTCTTCACCGATCCCTGTTCCCAATTTTCGAACAATCAAACTATCGGTACGACTGGCCAGCAATTCCAATTGCAGTCGACGGATCGCTTCCGGCCACGTTGAACCTTGGTCTCGCAGCTCAAGCAATCGAAGCGCGCCCTCGTAGACCTGCAAAAAACCATTCGCGTACTGGAGTGCGATATCGTCCCACGCGGATGCAATTCGCATGGCATCCAGAATGGACGGCGGGGCCTTCTCGGAGACGTCTGCTGCGTTGGCGCGACCAAGTCCACCAGGTTGAACAAAACGGATCGCCTCGTAAATTGCCTCGCAGTCACGTGCATCGGTGCGTGCAAGCAACTGCTGGATCGCATCCGAGGCACGCTGGAGTCCGGTGCTATGATTCAGAGCCTCTTCGATCTGTAATGAATCTATTCGCGTCAGCGGGACTAAGAGCAAAATGGTTCCGAGGCTTGTATTGATCTGGACTGCGTCGAGCATCGCTTGGGTGCACGCAAGGATCGATGAACCTAATGTGTCACTTGCGGTTGCATCGACGCACTCTCCGATGGCGTGCGCGGCGCGTTCAAAATGTGAAAAAGCCATGTCTGGGAACGGGGCGTCCGGATGGACATTCCCTAGCTTGATCGCCGACGCTTCATGAAAAATTGAGAAACAAACGCGTTGGCCAGGTGTCATGGCGGCTCGGCCCTTTAAGAGTGCATGCGAAGACTCAGGTAGACTATCATAGACAGGCTGTTTCGGACAGTTCGTTGGGCGCCAGCGCGAGGCGTAAGCCCGGCGTCTCCGGTGAGCCAAAGTCCGGCGTCTTCCGTGACGTTGGCTCATGGTGCCACTGTTTGGATGAGTCCCCCGATATTCCCCGACGAGAAAGAGGCTTGAATGAGGATGGAAAAGCGATCATTTTCAAGGCGACGATTCTTGGCCGGCTCGGTGAGCGGTGTAAGTTTGGGATTCGCTGGAGTTACAGGATCTGGGTTGTTATCAAGCCACCCGAACAAGTGCTTCGGTTGCCTTCCCGATCGGCTGACGACCAACATGGCTGCCGCGACGGTCCATCCCTTGGCGACTCGGGGAGCCATGGAGGCGATGAGGCAAGGTGGCAATGCGATCGATGCGGCCATCGCAGCAGGGTTGGTGCTCGGGGTTGTTGACGGGCACAATTCGGGACTCGGCGGTGGATGCTTGATCAATGTCCGACTGGCCAATGGAAAGATGCTCGCGATCGATGGGCGTGAGACGGCCGGTGCTGCCGCCCATGCGAAGATGTTTGTGCGCAACGGCAAAGCCGACGCGAGTTTGAGCCAAACCGGCCCGCTGGCCAGCGCCGTTCCCAGCCAACTCGCGGCCATGCATCGACTGCACCGTGACTTCGGTAGGCTACGGTGGGACCAGCTATTCGGATGGGCGATTGCGGCGGCTGAGAATGGTATGCCTGTGTCGAAATCCACCGCGCGGACTCTCGCCGCCGAGAAGGACGACTTGGGCAAGTTTTCTGCCTCCAAAGAGATCTATATCAAGCGGGATGGAAGTACCCCTAGTGAAGGTGAGATACTCGTCCAACGGGATCTTGCATCGACCCTAAAAGCAATCGCGAAAAATGGACCTGAGTGGTTTTATCGTGGTCCATTTGCGAAGTCCTGTTGCGAGTATCTCGCGAGCCTGGGAGGGATTTTGACCGAGAAGGATTTTAGCGAGTATCAACCCGTGGATCGTTCGCCGGTGATTACGAAGTATCGGGGCTTATCCGTGGTAGGTTTCCCCCCACCCAGTTCCGGCGGCTACCACATCGCGCAGATGCTCTCGATGCTCGAGGCGTACCCGCTTAAGGACTGGTACGAGAACAACCCAACCCTCTATTATCATCTTCTCGCGGAAACCATGAAACGAGCATTCGCTGATCGCGCGTTTTGGCTTGGGGATAGCGATTTTGCTCCGGTCCCCGAATCGTTGCTCGACCCGGCGTACCTTCAAGCTCGCATGAAGGACTTTTCAACGACCGCGGCTACTTTGGGAATTGAACGTGGATCACCACCTGGGGCGGATGCGTCCCGTTTTGGCACTGCTCCTGGCGATGGCGCGGACCCTAAGAACGGTCCCGATGATTCAGGCAAGCACACCACCCATTTGACTACCGCAGATCAAGAAGGGAATTGGGTTGCCATGACCTGTACCGTCAATACATCTTGGGGAAGTAAAGTTACCGTTCCGGGGACCGGAGTGATGCTCAACAATGAGATGGATGACTTTAGCATCGCGCCTGGGACCCCAAACGCGTTCGGATTGGTCGGCTCTCAAGCGAACGCAGTCGAGGCGAGAAAGCGTCCATTATCGAGCATGAGCCCAACGATGGTACTCGACGCAGAGAACCGTCCATGGTTGACCTGCGGCGCTGCTGGCGGGCCGAAAATTATCAATGCGACCTTGCAGGTTTTGCTTCGAGTGATCGACTTGGGGCAGTCAATTGATGTCGCCATCGCAGCACCTCGCGTTCATCATCAATGGCGACCTGACCAATTGCAGTTAGAATCGTCGGTGGGGGCCGGAACTCCTTACGCCATCTCTGCCGAGACCATCGATGGATTAAAGGGATTGGGGCATCCACTCAAAGAGGCCAGTGGCTTGGCAATCGCGCAAGGCATCCAGCGCCGCGGCGATCGATTGATCGCCGCGCATGATCCTCGCGCCCAAGGATTATCAGAAGCGTAGCTGTGGCCCTCGCGAGCAACCTTCGAGGCAACCTGGAGTTGTTCCTAAGGGAGCCAGTCCGCAAGCCGCCAAGCCATCATCATGATGGTGGCTTGAGGATTGCAACGGACGAGCGTGGGCATGGCCGAAGCATCGCACACCCATAGGCCGTCGATACCCCTTACTCGGAATTGCTCATCCAACGCAGCGAGGCTGTTCATTCCGAGCGAGCAGGTTCCTGCGTAATGATAAATCGTGGTCGCGAATCTCCGAACGAAAAGCTCCAAGACTTTTGCATCGGACCGGCGTGCTCCAGGGAGCGTTTCTTCGGCAAGCCAATCGCACCAACCGTCGCCTTGAAGCAATTCCCTCGTTCGTGAGATCCCTTGGAACCAACCCAAAAGATCTCCTGGATCACTCATATAACCTGGGTCGATGTGCAGGGCGATCTCATGATCGATGCTGTCCGATGCTCGACGTGGTTTAACGAAGCCTCGGCTCTTCGGTGCAACATGCGTTAAGCCGAAACTTAAATGCGGAGTGTGAGAAACCAAGTTAGGGTATTCGAGGTAATGCGTCGGTGTGATGTGCCACTGGAAATCGAATGGTTCCCGGGAGGAGGCGATCGACGCGGTATCCGCTGAGCTGTTGAAGAACCCCCCTAGCTCGGCAAGATTCGAAGCGCGTGGCCCCGTTCGATTTCGAAGGTAGGTTAACCGGTCCTCGCGACTGGGTGGATACGATACCGCGGTACCTCCATTGAGCCGATAAACCATCGGCAGTACCAAATGATCCTGGAGGTTTTTACCTAGGCATGGCGATTCTAAACGATGTGGGACATCGATGGCTTGAAGTTCGTCGCGGGCGCCGATTCCGCTAGCAAAGAGAATTCGTGGTGTGCCAAATGTGCCCGCGCTGAGGATAACCCCTCGGTGGGCTTGGATCACACGTTCTTCCCCATGGTTCATGATGCGAACACCAACGGCGCGGTCTCGATCAAACTCAACCGAGCGGACATGCGCTGCGTGCAAGCAGGAAAAGGGGTGGCTTCCCTTTGGCGTTGTCGCTTGCAAGGCGAGTTGTAGTAATTTCCAAGCAGAGATGCGGCGTCCGTTTTGCTGCATGCGCAAGTACGCATCGAATCCAGCGTGAGGACGATCGAGCCCATGAGGGTAGCTTGAGGCGGTTTGATTCTGCGTGTGGAGTCGCTGCCATGCCTGTTGGATCGTGGGATGCAGTTCCGGGATCGCTGGCGGGGAAGCACTGAAAGCTGAGTTGTGTTGCGACATTAATTGCGTCGGTATGGTTCTCGTTAGCTTACCGATCCAATTTCGAACTTGGCGGAATGCTTCACGGCAGTGTAGTTCGGACCAACGCTCACCTGCTGCTTTGGCCCATTCCCCGAAATCGCTTGCCGAAGCTTCGATGTAGATCATCGCGTTGATGGCGGAGGAACCACCGAGTGCACGACCGGCGGGCAACGGGATCGAACGATTCCCTAGGCCGGCTTGCGGTGTGGTTCGGAACGACCAGTCCCACGAGGTGCCGAAAGCGGTTGGGTATTCCGCGGGCACTCGCAAACGATACGATCGGTCGGAATCGCCGGCGTCCAGCAACAACACGCTACCTAAGTTTCGGGCAGCAATTTGTGCGGCGAGTGTGCAACCAGCGACTCCAGCTCCGACGATGATATAATCGAAGGGGCCGGTTGGATCAGTTCCGAAGTGCGACTGCATACACGCCTTTGTCTGTCAATTTCCGAGGCTCACGCGATTTCTCAGGCTCACGCGATTTCTCAGGCTCACGCGATTTCTCAGGCTCACGCGATTTCTCAGGCTCACGCGGTGCTTACTGGTTGAAGTTCAGTAGTCCAAGCTGGCGCCGCCGTCGACGTGAAGGCCTTGGCCGGTGATAAAGCTGCTGTCCTCGGTTGCCAGGAACAAGCAGACGCGGCCAATCTCTTCGACGTCTGCCATTCGTCCGATGGGTTGGAGAGCGGCGATACGCGATAGGGCTGCTTCTGGATCGGGCAAACTCGAAGCCCAATCGCGCATGAGAGGAGTATCGACGTTGCTCGGAAGGACTGCGTTGACGCGAATGCCAAAGTCGGCGCATTCCAGGGCGAGCGATTTCGTGAAAGAAAGCTGGGCGCCTTTGCTGGCTGCATACGCGGTGGAGTTTCGTTGGCCGAGCACAGCCGTCATGCTGCTGATATTCACGATAGTCCCACGAGTTTTCTTCAGATGCGGGAGGGCGTAGTAGCACATGGTGTACGTGCTGAGGAAATTGACCCGCAGAACATCCATCACTTTTTCGGGAGCCATTTTTTCAAGGGGAGTGTCGGGTGGGTGAACTCCCGCGTTGTTGATGACGCAATCGATGCGGCCGTAGGTGGCGATCGTCCGATCGACGGCGGCTCGGATCTGATCCTCGACGGCGACGTCTGCAAGGATCGCGGTATGGTTGCCAGTAAGCGCGGTATGGTTGCCAGTAAGCGCGGTATGGCTGCCAGTAAGGGAGCGTGCAAGCGTCTCTGCTGCCGATGCGTCTCGATCCACGACCGCAACGTATGCTCCTTCTTTTGCAAATACGCGGCAGCATCCGGCTCCGATCCCCCGTGCACCACCCGTAACCAGCACTACTCTTTCAGAAAAACGCATGAATTTCCTCACTTGAAATTTCGTGGTTCAACGACGCAGCCTCCGTTTCCGATTGCTTATCCGCGGTCCAAGCTTTATCGTTTTCAGGTGGATTATGATAACAGCCCGCTTCATTTTGTGGGTCTCACGGCAAAGGATTTGAACAGTGTCTCAATCGCTCAGAGTATTGCCATCGGTTTGCGCCCTCGATTGTCCTGATGCGTGCGCGTTGCACATCACCGTTGATGGGGACCGCGTCGTCGATCTCAACGGGGATCCGGCACATCCGATCACTCGCGGTTTTGCTTGCGTAAAGACGGCTCGTTACCCCGAGAGGCAAGAGCAATCCGATCGATTGTTGGTACCATTGCGACGGGTCGGTCCGAAGGGGGCTGGTCGCTTTGAGCCGGTGTCGTGGGACGATGCGATCGATGAGATCGCTGCACGGTTGAAATCGATCATTGATCAGCATGGAGCGCAGTCGGTGCTTCCGTACCATTACGGTGGCACCATGGGAGTGATTCAAGGGGACGCCCCCAAAGCTTTTTTTCGAGCGATCGGTGCTTTGGAACTCGATCAAACCATTTGCGCGACAACGGGTGGTGCCGCGTGGGAGGCCAATTATGGGCCGAACAAACTATCCACCGATCCCGAGGATTTGGTGCATGCTCGATACATAGTTCTTTGGGGCATTAACGCCCTGCGCAGCAATTCGCACCTTGCACCCATTCTGAAAGAGGCACGTAAACAAGGTGCAAAAATTTTGCACATCGATCCGTATCGGAATGAAACCTCCCGTTTTGCCGATGAGCATTGGCAAATTCGGGTAGGGACGGATGCAGCCTTAGCGTTGGCGATCGGTGGCGAGATCTTGCGACGAGGCTTGCATGACGAGGCGTATCTACAAGCCTACGCGCACGGACTCGAGGAGTACCAACGTGCATGTCTTGAGTGGCCATTGGAACGGGCCGCCGAGTATTGCGATGTGCCACTCGATTGCCTTCGAAGCATGGTGCATGACTATGCGACTGCCGAGGTTAGCTTTATCAAGGTCGGGTATGGGATGACCCGCAATGAAGGGGGAGGGAACGCCCTTCGGGCGATTACACTGCTACCTGCATTGTTGGGAGCGTGGTGCCAGCGTGGAGGCGGGGCCGCTATGTCGACAAGCGGTGCGTTTCAGCTACAACGCGACGGGGTTACCGGTGTGCATCTCGCCTCGTCGACCGCTCGCAAGGTCAACATGAATTGCTTGGCATCGGAGTTGGAGCGGCAGGAAGATCCAATCCGTGCGATGTTTGTCTTCAACAGCAATCCGGCTGCGGTGGCTCCGGATTCATCGAGGATCCGAAAAGGGCTCGCGCGGGATGATTTATTCACCGTGGTCTTGGAGCATTTTCAAACGGATACGGCAGATTATGCGGACTATTTATTGCCGGCAACGACGTTCTTGGAGCACGCTGACGTGTACACCTCGTATGGCCATTACTACCTGCAGTACGCCGATCCGGTAGTTAAGCCTCGCGGAGAGGCGAAAAGCAATCGATGGTTCTTTGAGCAGTTGTCAAAAAAGTTCGGGCTGACGGATCCTTGTCTCTATTGGAACACCAAGCAATTGCTCGACGAATTATTGGATTCGCCGAACCCTTGGTTGCGTGGGATCGACTCGGCCCGTTTGACGCGCGAACGCTCGGTCAAACTGCAACTTCCATCCCCATTTTTACCCTATGCTGCGGGGAGTAATTATCCGGATGGAAAGATTCGCTTTAGTCCCCCACCATCGCAATTGACGTTCGAAGAGCAGCCGGACGACGAGTATCCGCTTCGATTGATTTCTCCCCCAGGTGCTGTGGTCGTCAACACGACGATGGGGAACGTGGCCAGCATCATCAAGCAAGCTGGCGGGGAGCCTCATGTGATTTTGCATCCAAGCGATGCAGCACGATTTGGGATCTCGCATCAGTCCAGGATTCGAATCACGAGCAAAACCGGTAGTATTGTGCGCAAGGCTCTCGTGAGCGAGGATTCGAGACCAGGAGTATTGATCGCAGTGGGGCAATGGTGGCCTAAGCTTGCGCCCGATCGAAAGAGTTTGAACGATATCACCAGTGAGCGCCTGACCGATCTCGGTGGAGGTAGCACGTTTGGCAACCCCGTGGTTCGAGTCGAGGCTCTTGCGAGAAATTGATCGATGGCCGAACCAAAAAATCTTTCGGCCGAGAAAGAAAAGATCACCTAGACCGGAAGATTAACAGGAATAGTGTTAGCGGCGCGTGACCCATCGGATGACGAATGCATCGTCGAAATCGATATCCGGTTGCCCACTGCGAAATTCGAGTTTTCGTCCAAAGACATAGCCCATCTCAATGGCAGATAGGTTGCCTCCCGCAGTAATACGCTCGTGTCCAAACAACCATTCTAAATCGCTGTAGGTGATGACATCATTGACGTCGCCAGGCATCTCGATATCCCATGTTCCACCTCCGAGCAACCCGGCGGTATACAAACGTTGCCCGCCATCCAAGGCATATTGGATGCGGGGTCTGGGGAAGACCATGTCGGCACGCCACCGTGGGATGTTCGGATTGTGCCAGGAGTACCCAATCACGGGTAGTATTTTGTAGTCGTCGCGATTCAGGTAATCGACGCCGCTAACGATATCCCATGTGTCGTTCACATGGAGCATCCCAACGGCATGACCCAAGGCTCGGACGCCGTCGCGTGCGCTGTCCTCGAAATCACTGTAGACACCGATGTTCGCCGCAACATCGTAGCTAAATCGATCCGCAAAGGTATCTCGAGCTTGGTAGCCCAAAATGAAATCCCACAGTCGTGGGGGGAGAGGGACGGAGTTCGGCCCTGAAAGGAGATGCAATCCCATCGCTGTCGTGAGGCCTGAGCGTTGCCCTCGAGGGAGATAGGGCGTCGTTTGGAAATCTATCCATCCAAATTGGTCGCCATCGCCGGGCATGTAATCGGCGATCGATGCGCGATCTCGGTAGATTGTATACCTTGGGTTCGGAAGGGCTTTTTGCCACAGGAGAGGTTTTCCGGTTTCTGAACCGTCGATCGTTTTCAGTTCGTTCATATCGATGCGCTCTGGAAGTTCGAACCCTTCGAGGGCGACAGGTTTGCCGCCGAGCGTTGGATCGGTAGGGCGATCTACGGAGGACGTTTCGGGTTCCATGAGCCGCAACCACTCTGATGTTGAAAGTGGTTGTGTTGCATCCGAACCCAGAGCACCGCTTCCAGTTGAGCCGGTAACCCCGCTTCCCACAACCGACGGCGTCGCAGATACGGGAGGGGGTAGGATTGGAAGCTCGCCCGCAGTTGAGTGCCGATTCGTCGACGGAGGCGAACTCAAGTCACCCCATCCTGCATTGTACGAAGGAGGTGGTAGTGATCCGAGTTGCGGGTCGGCGTATTGCTGGCTAAATAGGAACGCGGGTTTCGAAGCCGCGAGGAGCCAAAGACCTACGACGAGAACAAGCCTAACTTTGTTCAGGTTGAAAAGTCCATTGGGCAATCTTGAAGGAGGCATACGACCCCGGTGCAAACGTAATGAGCGTTAGAGTCCCATCAGATAGCACCTTCATCGTCCAACGACAATAGATTCCTGAGGCAAACCTGCGGGCTGTTGCGAAGTGGGGAAGGCTGGGCAGGATGCCGAAGCTCCGATCACGGAATCGAGGTAAGAAAACGAGGATAGGCAAGGCAAAAGTAATCTGGTTGATTTCCGAATGTCGAATACTCCAACGGTTGGCGAATACTCCAACAGTTGGATCGCGAAACGCTACAATCAACGGGATGCCGACCAAGTGAATATGGGTCTTGGGGAGGCACTGCATCCCAGCACCCGAGTTGAACGCGAATGGTCTGTTTGAACGAGGCACCTGTGGGCGAACCCCGACGAAAAACCAATTCCCTGACGAGCACATCCATCTGGTTGTGCCTTGGTTGGATCATTTGTCCTTGGACGTCCGGATTGTTTGCCCAGGATCGATCGCAACCCTTGCGGCAGTTCACAGTCCCTCTCGTTGTGCAAGGCATCGCCATTGCGACGGATTCCAGCAGTTTAGTTGTTTGGGGATCCGAGACGGAATCGGCCGTTCAAGGGGACAAGCCGGCGGCCTTGTTTTATCGAGTTGTGAATTTGGCTACGAACGAAAGTTCGGTCAATTTCCCACTGAACCATCCACCATTGTTGATTGCGATTCAGTCGAACTGGATTGTGTTTTGTAGCGACCAAAAAAAGGTGATGGTGGCTAACCGTTCGGACCTTTCCATGGCCCAATCGTTTGTATTGGAAAGCCAACCAGTGGACATGAAAGTATCCGGAGATATCTTGGTCGTTCAGTCGTCGCAAGGTGTCGAGGTCTATTCACTGACGCAAAGGCGGCTGATTCGCACTCAGCGGATTAGTCGCCAGTCGTTGATGGCAACCAAGCAGCGAGTTTTGACTCCGTCAGGCAATTATGTAGATCCGTGTTTGTACGATGACAAGCTCGATTGCAAGCTGATCGTTGCATCGCCCACAACGATTTCGTTATCCAAGCCCAGCTTTCGTTCCTTGGCAAACGAAATCTTGAGCGCACATGAGCCGCTGCCTACGAACGATCGACGGGGTCGATTGCGAAGCGAGAATTACGATATCGATGCTGTGGATGGTCATCTGTACCAAAGCCCCATAGTCTTGCCTGGCAATGCAGGTTTCGTGGAGCTTCGAGCACCGATTCATTGGGTCAAGGATTCTCAGGCCAACAAAAAAGGATTCCGATTTGAGTTGTTGCTCGACACGATCGTGCCCAGCTCATCGCATAGGCATCGACAGGTTCTCATCCAAGGTGAGCGTACCGGGAATGCATTGAGACCGATTCCCCTCATGGTGATCAACGACGTTGGCGATTTGGTCGTAGCGGTGGATAGTGAGTTGATTTGCACGCGATTTGAAAGGTTGAACGGTCCGGAGCCTTTAGCATGGGATTTTCAACAATCTGCCTTTGTGCTCGATAGTTCTGGTACCACACGCCTCCGGCACTCCATTCGAGGAGGCGTATTGCCATATCGATTTACGATGCATCATGACATCGTCGGGATGAAATTGTCCGAGGATAGCGGTGACATTACGGTGGACAACGAGGCGCTAAAGAATGTATGTGCGATGGATTTTGCAAAGAAGTTAAGGGCCGTGGATGGCAAGCCCGGGATCACGCCCCAGGACATCCTCGGCAAGGTGGTCAGCGATTGTGAAACATTGAAGCAACGGGTTGGGATTCCACTGCTGGTAGATCTTCCGATTTCGGTTCCGATCGATCTTTCTGTTTGCGATGCTGCGAATACGAGAATTCCTATCCGCTATTTCGTGATCGCCACAGTACCACTTGAGAGCATCGATCACCCGTACACATCGGACGAACTGACTCGACTCAATCACCGCATCAGTGCGATCGAAAAAGAGATTTCCTCCCTCAAGTTGGATTCGCGAAAGTAGTCCTGCGACGCAAAATGATGCTGATTCATCGACACCGATTACCAACCAGTTCGTTATTGAGGGTCGCCTCGATCGCGATCGGGTGGACGCGTCGATATTCGATGATCGCATGGCTTGTGGTTTTTCAGTCTATCCTTGGTTCTATTCCTTTAGTCTGCGCCCAACCGGACGCTCGATCTGAAGTTGTCTTGTCCGGCAGCCAATTCGTGATCGCAGAGGTTCCATTACCGATCCAAGGAATCGCAGTTCATCCCAATAAGCATAAGATTGCGGTTTGGTATCGCGAACCTCAGATGCGTGATAGTGGAATTGATCTGACGCAGCACACGACAAAGCTCGCCATCATCGACTTGAAAAGTCCGAAGCAGCGAAATGAAGTTGAATTGGGCATGCAGCCGAAACAAGTATGCTGGTTGGATAGCGAGTTAGCGATCATCTATCCAAAATTGAAAAAACTCGAGGTGTACAGCGAGCAGGATTTAGCACAAGTTCGTGTATTTCGATTGCCGTTCCAGGTTCGACAGATGGTGCCGCGAAACCAATCACTTTTGCTTCAATCGGATTCGGATGACATCCGTGGTGATGATATCGTTATCTTCGATACGCCGAGTTTTCAGCGACTGCCCAGTCCCGTTCCCTTGTTGAAATCTAGAATCGAAACGGTCGGGATCAGTACCAACCAAGGTTCACTCTGGTTGAATGACCGGTTGCATGTGATTTCGAGTCGATCTAACGAAGGGATTCCCATCCTGCAGCAGCGAGTTATTGAGTCGGTTCGAGGGGATTCGGATCGGCTCCCAAGCAGCACCAACGCCGGAGTTCGGATTTCCAGTATCGACGCCGGTAATATTTTTCAATTCGGTCCAATCTCTCCGCCGAATGGGTATTCGCCGGTGGTGGCTTACACTGCAACAGTACCCTTTTCAGATCCTCCCTTAGTCGATGTGTCTCTGGATTTCCCAACGAGTCCGGTCGATGCAAGGAAGCTCTTTCGCTATCGGGAATCGCGGTTTCCCTTCAAGATTGACCCATCGTCGCTCCACCTAGATGCAAATGCGATTGGTGGCATCGCGATTGGGACCGCATCGGTGGTTGCGTATACTCGCAATCCGCTCTATCCCGTTAAAATTGGCCCGATGACTTGGGATCACATCCAAACCAAGTTGTTTTTGGATTCCCTGCAGACGCAGACAAAATTGACTCATGGAATCGCCGGCGGTATTCCGCCATACAATTACCAATTAGTCTCGGATTATACATTCTGTACAATCGAACCAGCGACAGGGGATTTGCGGATTGAGAACTCGCTGGCACGGGAGCAAGGGATCAGCGCATTATTGCAGGTGGCTCGCAAGAGCGCTGCTGATGGAAAGAATCTCGAAGAGTTCCTCGAGGGATTGTATGGCCGAGAGTCGTTGGTGCGCAGTTTGCTTTCCGTCGGAAAGAATCAGATCCTCGTAAACATTCCTGTGAAGTTGATAGCTTCCGACTCGCAGGGAAGCGAAGTTGTTCTGCAGTATGCTCTGTATGACAGTATCCAAGTGGAAGCTGTCGAGAAGGAACTGGAGAGGATTTTTAGCGACCCGATCCTTGTTAGTAAGAAGGACAACGCAATCAAGAAGCCGGGGATAAGTGCGCCGCCTATTAAACTTAAGGCGCTTCAGTCCAAGCTTGAGCGACTGGAGTCTGAACTGAAAATTCTTCGTGCAGGTTCCAAACGTTGATGTGTAGATTCATCGAAAACCATTCAGTCATCGTGCGCGTTACTCGATTCTTTAACCTATTCGTTTTGCTTTGTGCATCGGGAGCAGTCACTGCCTCGAGCCTGCAAGCAGAGGTAAAGTCCGTGCCGCTTTCGGACTCGTACTCGAGGTTCGCCGTTCAGCCAGAGACTGGCGTCATTGCAGCGATTCATCGGCGGGATCAGGAAGTGCATTTTTTCCGTCCAACCGATCTGCAAGCAGGTTTGGGACGACCTGTTGCAAAGGTTCAGTTGCCCGACAAGCCGTCCCATGTCGTTTATAAAAACTACGGTCAGCGGAGGCTATTTGCGATTGCCTGCGAATCAGGGGCTGAACTCCATTTGGTCGATGCTACACGCAACGATGAGTTTTCGATATTGGCTTCCATCCGACTGAAGGCGAGTCGGTGCCTCCACCTCGCAACATCCTTGAGTACCAAAGATCCGTTCATCTACTGTACCACGAGAGATTCGCGAGAGCCCTCAACGGAAATAATCAGCGTCAAGGACTTTATTAGTCACGGTGACATTCCTGGTCGCGCGTATGCATGCACGCCATCCCCGTCCGGCCGCACGCTGTATCTAGTCGAGAACCCTCGCTCAATTCGGGTTTCCTCCCGGCTTTCCAAGTTTAGCGAGGATTTACAACGATTCTCCTACGTCCATTCGGTCGGCGTGGTAAACCCGCAGCTATGCCTCGACCCTTTTGAAGAACAAGCCTTCGTCGGACGCGAGATCTACAGCATGGAACTGGTGAAGAAAAACGATGCGTTGCCGATCTCCCCGAGCGTGTTTCTCGGTAACGAACCGTTTGTCATCGGATACGAGGAAATGGAGACTGAGCAATTCGCGGACGGGGGAGTGAAAGCGGAGAAATCCTCGGGTAATCGCAGGAGCGAAGAAAAGGTTATCAAGATCTTGGCGTGCTCGACGCGCACCTTGAGTCCAGTGGGTAAGGAGATTTCGATCAACTACACCGTCAAAAGGGATCCTGTCTTGCCTGTGGATTCGGCAACCGTGGATTTGGTACCGGCCCAAGGCGGATCCAACATGTTTCCGGATGCTCTGTTGCCGCAATTGCTCGTGGTTCCGACGCAGCGTCTGCTGATTCTCGCGGATTCCGACTCGCTGCACGTTCTTCCTTGGGACGACTTGGAGTTGCCCGAGGTGCCTCGTTTTTCCCTGAGACCAACTGACGCTTTGGTGTTGACTGTCGGGACCGAGGCTGAAGTGACTTTGGAACCCATCGATTCGCGCGCCCGTGTTACACAGGTAGCCACCCCGTCTGGAGTTACCCAAGAAGGAAATCGCATTCGATGGACCCCTTCCCGAGAGCAATTGGGTTCGCAACTTCTTACCGCCACTGTCACTGATGGGACCGAAAGTGAGATTCAACATGTGGATGTGTTTATTGCGTCTCGGCATTTGAGTCTCCCATTCACTCCCGGCGGATTCGAGATCGACGATGCCAATCAACAGGCACTGATATGGGATACTCCCAATCGAGATGCCTCCTTGACCCAGCAACGAAGGATCGCATTGATCGATTTGAACTCCATGCGTATTGTCGCTGAGAGGAATCTCAGTCGTTACGCAGGTGCAGCTACGTTTTCGAATTCTCGCATTGCGGTCGTCCCGGCTTCCGAAAATAGGAACCAATGTTACTTCTTCGAGAGATCCAATTTAGATTTTGTAAAGGAGACTACGTTTTCTACCCCAATCAAATACATTGGTTCCGGAGGTGATGTTTTCCTGGTCCAAGATGCCTCGGGGTTGCATGTGTTCCCCGAAGGGACATTGAAATCAGCGGCAGTGGGCCAAGTCTCCTTCCAGCAGTATCAAAGCTGGGAGGGGCAACTGTGGACACCGTTTGGGTATCTATCTCAAGGATTTCTTTTTGGTTTTGACGGCGAAAGAAAACTGCTCGTTGCGCCCGAGAGGCTGTTCGATATCGATGAGAGTCAGCCGAGCATTCCGAGCATGCTGGTTTCCAAGTCGAAACCGGTCCTCAGCGACTCTATTCGGAACATGGGTAAATCCAGAAACCGGAACCAAGACGGATTGGTTTACGACATACCTGGAACTCGGGAGAAAATAAAGCTCGAGGTACAGTCGCTACCGGGCGACATGGCTACAGGAAAACATGCCCTTCGGAAGTTGCTCCTCCAAACCCCCAAATCCAGTAAGCCCGAGTTGTTGGATTTGGTTCCACAGCCTAGTTTTGTTAGCTCGCCAAGCAATGAGAGCTTGGGGGTGTTCACCGGAACACAACGAGGCTTGTGGTGTTATTTCGGAAGGAATTTGTATAAAAAAGATCTGACCCTACCTCCTAAAAAGTCAGACGCGTTGTTCGCGATTTCTCCCAAGCAGTCTCATTTCTTGATCGTGACCGATCAAAAAAGCGAACTCCGCCATGAAGTCCTTAACGCACGTGGGAGAACCAAGTTCTCGCTTGCGTCAGATCGTATTCCTATGACCATCGCGGCTGAAACGGGGGTGATTACGTTGGATCCGGACGCGTTTGTCCCTTACGCAAACCGAAAACTGGCTGCGTATTTGAGGAATAACGTTCGGGGCAGCGGGATCGCTACTGAAGTTGCGAACTACCAGCGGCGAGTTCGCGAGCATACACGCCATTTCATTGGACGCTACTCCGAGAAACTGCCCGTTTCGATCCCCATCGAGATTTCCGCCAGCGATAGTGCCGGCTCTCAATCGAATTTGCGCTATCATGTCATCGTGGAATTAAATCCAACAGACGTGATTGATGAATTGGAGGAAATGCTCAATTGACAGGACGCAAGTCTCTCATCTGGGCTACAGACTGCCCGTTTTGAGAAACTCATGCCGAACGGGTGCTGTGACCTTTTTTCCTGTCGTCGAAACAAAGGTGACTTGTCCGGGGGCGAACTCGAGGGTCTTCACCATTTCAAATCCCTCCGGGACCTTGACCACACCCTGGATATAATTCACCGTTGTCGGTTTATCGCTTTTCAATTCGACAGCGGTTCGAACCCCTTCTTTGCTCAAGACGTTATCTTCCATCGACGCTTTCAAGCCATCGGCGAAATGGGCGGTCACATCCTCGAGGCCCAAGCAGTTATTGCGACCGTTCCAAGGATGCCCATGCCGACCGTGGTTTTCGATCCAGAAAACAGTAGTGCTCAAGACCGCTGGGTCCTTCAAGGAGAACCAGACGTAGTTGGAATCGGTAAAGGTTGCGGTCATCCAAGCAGGACCGTTGGTTTTCTCCCATGGTTCGTTCACGAGTTGGATCAGGTCCGCGAAGCCTGGTCGGGCGGGTAGTTTCGTAAGGTCTGCATCCGCTTCACCTTTCCATGCGACTGGTACTTTTTCGAGTGAGTTCCACTTCGAATTGGGTAGGAGGGATTGGTACTCGCGTTGTTTTGGGTCGCTAAAGGTTCCAGGGTAGGTCATCCCAAATCGGAATGGGCTTGCTGCTAGTCGCACTGTCTCAACTTGATCAGGCATGGCTAAAGTTGCGTGATGGCCCAGCGGAACCCGTCCCGCGAAGCCTTCGATCGTATGCTTGGTATAAACCACATTCTGCGAATCGACCAATGAAAGCTCCTTGGTAACTCGCCCTCGGCGAATCTTGGTGTCGATGGCCATCGTCAGGGTGGTGACATCCCCAGCTTTCTTGGTTCCGAGCGGTTTCCATTTGGCACCCGCGATCTCGCCGTGTGGCGGATGCTTTTCTCCGGAGACTTCATCCGAGTTACCACCGAAAGGCATGCAAAAGAAGTCACCCCGAAGCGGAACCAAAACCGGTACCGGCATCTCCGATGGCTTCTCATCTTGCCAAGGACTGACGTAGTAAGGTTTCAAGGGCTTGTCCGAATCGCGATAGAAAGTGACTGGAGCCATGTGGCCACCATTCTCCGTCACTGCGACTTCGACTTGTTGGTTACCTACGACATAGCACGGTTGTTGATGCTGGTTACGGAGGATCGCATCGTCGGCGAAGGCAGGAATCGTAAACACGGAAAGTAGTCCGATCGCTAGAAGTCGTGTGGGAGATGATAAATTCATGGAGAGGTTCCTCGGTGTGATGTGCGAGTTGTGAAACGCAAAACGTGGTGCGAAATAATGAGTGCGATGCGAAGTTAAAGGATACAGTGAATATTCGATTCGGATCGGCCGTGGCAATATTGAAGCGGTAGTCAGTATACCCATCCTCGTGACCCCCTGGGCTTTGGAATAGTTCCAGGTGGGTCAGCGCTGAAGCCATTTTTTCAGCGCATCGACGTCTAGGCAGTTTAAGACCTGCGAGGCAGAAATCCCTGCACGGCGGGCAACGGTAACTCCGTAGTTCATGAGGCCCAATTGCGATGTGCTGTGGGCGTCGGTATTGATGACCAGGGTGACACCCGCCTCGGCGGCGCTCATGGCGTGGATGTCGTTGAGATCGAGTCGCTCTGGGTGAGCGTTGATCTCCAAGCATTTTTGGAATTCGCTCGCCGCTTGGATCACCGCAGCCATATCGACTTCATAGGCAGCCCGGCGCGAAATCAATCGACCTGTAGGGTGAGATATCGCGTGCACATTGGGGTTTCTGAGTGCTCCCACGATCCGATCGGTGATTTGCTCTCGGGTCTGTTTCTGACCGAAATGGATGCTGGCCGTGACCCAATCGGCCTGCTCGAGGACTTCATCGGGAAGATCGAGCGTGCCATCCTCGAGGATATCGCACTCGATTCCCTTGAGAATCCAAAAGCCGTGGTCTTGCTGTGTGGACTTGCTTTGTCTTTTATTGATCGTGTCGATTTCCTTCCACTGCGCCAGCAATCGCTCTGCGTCGAGTCCCCTCGCAACGCTTACCCGTTTGGAGTGATCGGTGATTGCAATGTAGGAGTAATCGAGGGCCTTCGCGGCAGCGACCATCTCCTCGATGGTGTTCTCACCGTCGGTCGCGACGGTATGCATATGCAGATCGCCGCGGATTTGCTCCGAGCGGAGCAACGATGCGATCCTATGCTCAACATCTGCCTCGAACTCAAAACGGTTTTCCCGTAATTCGGGAGGGATCCAGGGCAAATCGACGAGGTGATAGATCTCAGATTCCTCCGCACCAGCGATTCGCTTGGACTCATCCTCGGCGTCAAAGAGTCCGTACTCATTGATTTTGAAGCCTTTGGCTTTTGCCATAGAGCGGATCCGTACGTTGTGCTCCTTGCTACCCGTGAAGTACTGCAGGGCCGCTCCCCAGGATTCGGGACCGACGACGCGCAGGTCGACTTGGAATGCGTCCGATACCCGCACGCTCATTTTCGTATCGCCTCGTACTAACACTTCTTGGATGGATGGGAAACTCGCAAATCGCTCCATGATCACGTCTGGGGAATCGCTGGTGACCAAGATGTCCAAATCGCCGATCGTCTCTTTCCCGCGCCGGTAACTTCCCGCAAACTCGATCCGTTGCAATTCACGACACGATTCAAAGTGGGATCGCAATTTCGCTACCAAGGCATCTGCTGCATCGATCGATAGTCGCTGGGCAGCTTTCTCAACAATGCTGAGATTTTGAAGGATCGATTGCTGTGTCTTTTCCCCGAAGCCCTTGATCGAAGCGATGACCCCTTGTTCGCAAGCTTGCCGGAGGCCTGGCAGGTCCTTGACCCCGAGTTCCTGGAAAAGCTTCATGGCTTTTTTGGCCCCTAGTCCAGGTACCCGCATGATATCGCGAAGGCTGGGTGGGACTTCTTCGCGTAGCTTTTCCAACTGTGGCAGTCGCCCTGTTTCAAGGATCACTTTGGACTTTTCCGCAAGCGTGGACCCGATCCCTTCGATTTCGGTCAAGTCGTGGCCTGAGGCGATCAAGTCGGCCAATTGCTGGGCCACGTTGGCGATCGCGGCAGCACCGGTTCGATAGGCGCGGACGCGAAACATATTCTCACCGGACAGTTCCAGAAGATCCGCCATTTCCTCAAAGATCTTTACCAGATCGTCATTGCTGATACGGTTGATTGGAGTCATTGCGATTGCTTTCGATTGCTGGACGAGGAAGCAGATTCAACAAAAATCAAACTCATACGATCGAGCCAGTGGCTTAGGCTGTGGTGCTCGTCAACGTACGATTTGGCGAGTTGGGCTTTGGCGAGCCAAGCCTCTTCTCGGGCAAAACGATCATGGATTGCAGCGCACAAGGCTTCGGGATCGGCGATCGGGACTCTGGTCCCGAGATCGATCGAGCGCAGCAATTCCCCAGGGCCTTGTTCGGTATCGCAGGCGAGAACCGGCACACCGCATGCCATCGCCTCAAGAAGTGCGTTGGGGAGGCCTTCATAGATGGACGGCATCACGAACAAGTCGGCTCGCTGCATCATCGCATAGGGATTTCTGACATGCCCATGCAGTATCACATGGCTTTGCAATCCGAGTCGATCGATCTGTTGCTTGAGTGCTTCCCGCAATGGACCGTCTCCAGCGATATGAAGTTGGATTTCCGGTAAGCCATGGTCGAAATGGGCTGGATTGGTTCCGGTGGAAGTTTCTGATTTTGTTGTGTCGGAAGCCTGCGTTGCGATCCGCGTTTTAGCCATTTCTCGGCGCAGGCAATACCGACCGATGGCATCAATCAGGAAGGTGTGGCCTTTTTCTTCGCTCAGACGGCCGACTGCGAGGATATGTTTTCGAGCTAAATCCCAGGGACCGGATTCGATAGGTTCTATCGCGAGTTGACGGATACGAAGGTTATCGATGGGGCTGGGGACGACTTCGCATTGCCCCCTTGGAATCGCGTAATACTTCGACGCTGCATCGGCGGTTCCGGCGGATACCGTCAGGAGCTTGGAGGCTGTCGAGTAAGCCCGTGCCAGAGCACGACGTTTCCACCATCGCCATCTTTTTTCACTTCTCTCAAGATCGAATTGGGGAGGCGAGACAATGGTAGAAACGCGAGGAACGCGGGCTCGGTGCGTGGCGGGACCTGCGATGAGCGTCATGTGGAACAGTCGGTCATACACGACGTCTATTTTCTCACGGGCGAGAACGTTCGCGAGGTGGGCAATTTGCATAGCATGGATCCGGCCAGGCCAATTCCATTTCGGTGGATAGTGATTGTCCCAAAAAGAAATCAACGGCACATCGGAGGGGACTTCCGTCAAAAGAGAGCCCGTCCGGTAAACCAAATAGAGCATCGGCTCGAATCGCGCTCTGTCCAAACCTTGCAACAGATACAACAATTGCCGTTCACTGCCCCCTGCTTCCATGCTTGAGGAGCAGAGCAAAATTCGAGTTCGGCGATTGGTCATAGACAAAGGCAAAAAAATGGAAGTGATTCAACGCGATGATTGTACTGCATTTGTCACCAAGGACGGATCGGTGATTCGCGAACTGCTCGCGCATCGCAATTCCTCGATTCGAAATCAGAGTTTGGCCGAGGCCATTGTCGGTCCTGGGATTCGAACTGCGGCGCATTTTCACCCGAAGACAGAAGAGATTTATTATGTTCTATCGGGTGTTGGATTGATGCATCTAGGAAATGAATCGAGGGAAGTTGGTCCCGGGGATGCGATTGCTATCCCTCCTGGAACCGTCCATTGGATCCAAAATCCAGGGGCTCTGCCATTGGTCTTTCTGTGCGCCTGTTCCCCCGCCTACGAGCATGAGGACACCGTGATGGTCGAAGGCTAAGTGCGACAGCGTGGAAATGTGGGTTTCGGAAAGGTTTTGCGGAAGTAGAACGGAATAGGATTGCTGGGAAAACGATGCCGATTTCCCTTTGTGTGAAGTTCGTGTGCATGAGCTATAATGGAACAGCGTCACGACCCGCACCTGAATAGATCCCTCACTCTGCCCCACCTATGAAATCTCGATTCTTTCCAAGATCCGTGGTGACACGGCTACTGCGATCCGTGGTGACACAGGTATCGCTGCTGATCGTTTGGATGCTGCTCGGCACAAGTCCCGTCGGTGCGTGGCAAGCCAACCAGGCGAAGGGCAAGGTCGATTTTCAGACTGAGATTCGTCCGATCTTGTCGAACCGTTGCTTTGCGTGCCACGGTCCGGACGAAAATACCGTCGAGGCTGGATTGCGTCTCGATAGTTTCGAAAGCGCCATTTCCAAGGCAGAGTCGGGGCGAACTGCAATTGTTCCTGGGAATGTTTCCGAATCAGAATTGTTGCGCAGGGTTTCGTCCCAAGACGACGAAGAACGGATGCCTCCTCCGCACTTTGGCGAGCGACTAACCGCTCGCGAAACGGAGTTGCTCCAACGATGGATTGCGTCCGGTGCTACCTACGCAAAGCACTGGTCGTACGAGACACCCCGGTTGCCCTCGGTGGAAGCCCAGGTCTCCGACTGGGAGTCCCGATTTCCGGAATGGCATGAATCGGTCATCGATCGGTTGGTGTTGCACAAATTGGCGGAGAAAGGCTGGGAACCTGCTCCTCGCGCCAATAGGGCGACGCTTCTGCGACGAGTCACCCTGGATCTAACCGGACTGCCTCCAACGCTCGATGAGCAGATTGCTTTTATCAACAATTCCTCTCCCCTCGCCTACGAAGAGTTGGTCGATCGATTGCTCGCATCACCTGCG
>CAIYZV010000051.1 GCA_903930765.1 uncultured Pirellula sp. | reverse complement strand
GGTTCCGGTGAATGGATCTCTATGCGTCGATTTGGTTTTCTTCCTTGGGCCATCCCTGTAACGCTCGCATCTGGTACCCTGGGCCTCGCGTCATTCGTCGACGTGCTTATCGACGCCCGAGATCGCCAAGATAGGCCAAGCACGCTCTGGGGGCAAGCCAACTGGCAGGGGCAGTTCGCCCTTCGCCGCCCAGGTTTGCCTGCAAGGCGTGGTTCTGAACCGCTTGCAAGCAACACCGCGAGCAAGAAATCGGGGTGCCTGTCGATTCTTCGCGGTTATTCTAGGCGGTTTAAACGGTGCTGCGACCAACTTCCTACCCCCGGAAGCATGCGTCCTGCGCATGATAGTTCTTAGTCGAATTGTCAGTTCAGGCCCGTGATGGAAAGAATACAATCGTCGAATTGGGAGTTTCCGACCTCCTGTTTATCCATTAGCGTTTCTTGATTAGCGTGTAACTTTCATCCAGCCTTTAACTTCCAACGGACGTTGCCGAGCCAGCTTACAAAAAAGGCTCGCAGCGACGGCGAGCGGACTTGCAGGTCTATCGTCGGACGATATCAAGATGAGGATCGATGCGATGACAATACGGGTGCGTTCTGGTTCCAACGGGTTCCCATACCACTGCGGAATGGCTTGGTTGTGCAGCTTCCTTGCCGCAGCAACCTGCGGTACCGCTCTGTCTCAGGAGGATCCTAAGGAGGTTCGTGCTTCATCCGCTCAGGCACCGGCTAGGGATCAAGCACCGGCTCGGGATCTCGGGACGTCCCAGGCACGGGCATCGATGGAGCGGGCATCGATCGAACGCGTTCCGCTCGCGGCGGATCTCTACGTGTCGGTATTTCACCTGCGAGATACCGTACAAGGTTTTGTTTCCAGCCCGTTGGCGAGGGATTTGGTGCAGAGCCAACTTTGGCAAAAAACCCAAGTGGCATTCTTGAAGGAATGGAAGGATCGAAAGAGTGACATCGGTCGCTATCGGACCTTGTGGGAGAATCAGAGCGTCAAGGATCTGCTTCGTTTTTTGGAGGACATCGCTTCCGAGGATCTTTTCTTCTACGCCGATGATTCCTTGTCCAAAACGCTTCTGCAGTTAACAACGATTCAAAAGAAGCTGCATGTGCTCACCTCCGAGGAAACACGGTCCGAGGTGAAGGCCGATCTGGCCGCCCAGTGGATCGACCAGCTTCTACCCACATTTCAAGTCCCTACGCTCATGGTGGGTGGTCGGTTTTCCGATCAAGACCTCGCGCTGGCCAAGGTGGATGAACTCGAAGGGTTGATCCGCTTTGGGATAGGCTCCATTCCTGACGCGGCGCCTCTTTTGAAGCCTTTGAAAAGGATCGAAGACGCACGAGGTTCACGATTGCAATGGCAGGTTTACGGCAAGTCACTTCCGTGGGATTCCATTCCTGAGGGTGATATCCTCGATCGCGAGTCGCTGCAGGATCTGAGGAACGCCGTTGCGGAGAAATCGTTGACATTAACGTTCGGCATGATCGACGGCTACTTTGTGGCATCGATCAGCGGGAATCCGGAAGGGGTGAACAGCTTGGGCGATGGCGACTACCTCCTCGAGCACCTCCAACTCGCTCCGCTGCGGGCACAGAGCCAACTCGCTCCGCTGCGGGCACAGAGCCAACACGAGAAGAGCAGGGAGTCGACCGTCGCCTTGCCAGCCTCAGTCACCAACGTTACATGGATATCCGATAGTTTGGCGGAGGCAGTGTTCGAGCTCGAGCTGCACGGTTTCTTTGAGCGATTGACCCGAACCACAGTGAGCGTGATGCAGCCGAGTGTGTCCAGAAACGGCGACATGCGCGAGTTCTTGACGGAACTCGTGGACGAAGGGGCCCGGGTCGATGCGTTGATAGCCCCCCATGTGCCAAAGTTTCGTGGTTATTTAGGTTGGTCAACGAATACGATCGACGGCTGGGAATCGATCGGGATCTCGCGAACGGAGGCGTCTGTATTCGATGGCGAGTCACCGCTCTATGGCGTTTCGGTGACCGAGGAGACACCGTTGCTCCTGCTCGATATTCGCCTAGCAAATCATCCTGAGTACTTTCAAACCGCGAGGGACATTGCGAAGAGACTTCGGTCCCTCGGCCGAGCGCTCCTGGAGGTGGATGAGAGCGAAATTGGTGATGCGAACATCAAATCCACGATTCGATCAGTCTTGGGCGCATGGCCTTTGCTCGAACGTTGGGCGGATAACTGGCAGCAAAAAATCCTATCCAATTTTGCGGGTGAACACGCATTCATCATAGCGCCCAATGGCCCGGCTGCTCGACAATGGCATAGCGCGTTACCGACCTCGGATGAGCTTTTGGTGCTCCCTGAGTTTCGGCTGACGCATGTCCTGAACGACGAGAAAGGGTGGTGGGAGGGAGTCTCAGCAAACTGGAAAATAATGATGGAGCTGGCAGGAGGGGGGAATGAGGGTTTGTTCGGGCAGTTCCTCAGCAACGCATTCGCCGCGTATCCTGCTTCAGGGGTTGATGATCCAGGCAAGTTCTCGCCGAGAGTCGATCTCAGAGCAAGTGGACCGGAGGGGCCCGCCCTCGCCGTTTGGACACACACCACGAGGAGTTGGGCCAATTCCAACGACATACCGAGGCGGAACACAAAGCTAGGGATCATCGATCCGACGGCCAAGCAATCGGTGGCAGCGTTTATCGATCTCGGTGGCATCATCAAGCACTGGAGGCCTTGGGTGCGATATGGCCTGGGGCAGTTCGCCGATGCGGAGAGCCAACGGTTATTGATTCCAAAATCCAATCGTGGGACCGAGATAGAAATCGATGTCGACGATGTGCTCGCCTTCGTCGACATTTTGGGCCGGATCGGGACCCTGTCGAGTTCCCGCGAAACTCGAGTGGCAAACCCCGGCAGTTCGAAGCCCGATAGCTCGAATGAAATCAATCCTTCGGAGTTTATCAATCGTTGGAGAGCGGTGTATCAACCCCCATCGCCGAATTAGGGGTGCGGAATACGTTCGATCGCGTTTGTTGAGCTCTATCGATTGGATTGTACGATGCTCATCGATTGGATGTTATCTCAATCGAGAATCCACGGCGCCGTCTGTTCGAGTATTCGCTTGATGGTGACTCGTTCGTCGGGGGACCATCGCGGGACATTGGTTGGGGGGATTTCGCTTCGGTAGTGTTTTTGGTCCGAGTCCACACCCCTTAGTTCTTCGCGCAGTTGCGATTGGACCACGCTCAGGATTTCTTGAGGCAGTTCTCGAAACTCGGGGGTGTAGATCAAGTACGACAAGGGGTGCCGGAACAGTCGCGTTTTTAGATCGAGTTTCCGGAGCGATTCGTTTTGCTCGGTGCGTGGTCCAAGGGCTTCAAAAGTAGTCGCGAAACGGCTATTTCCAGAAACCTCCGATTCCAGATGCGGCTCGTTTCGGAAGAATAGGCCGTCGATGAGAGCATTGGCAGCGGTGTTGATACGTCGTTGGGTGCTCTCGCTGCGGTAGCTGCGATCGCGGTCTAGAGCCTGATTCATGGTTTCATCCATGGCGATCGATTGCCGGGCTTCGTAATTGGCCTTGGTGATCAGGTTATGGATTCGCACTTGATGTTCCAAAACCATCAGGGCGACAAGATCGCTTTGCGGGAGCAAGTGAAGACCTGTGCGAACGCGATCGGGTAGTGCCGTAAGATTGGCACCGATCTCCATGTCAAGCTTCTGTGGATCTTCGCGATCGATCGCGAATGCATTTCCCATATGCCTGAGATGTCCATGGGTTCCGGTAACGTACCAACCACCCCAGCGTTGAGCGAAGGGACTGCGATAATCGGTGGCGTAGCTGGTGGAACCTGTACGAGGCCTCCCGGAGCGGTCAGGGTATACCGAACGAACCAAGTATCCCGGTACGCCTTCGGTGCGGGAAGTGGCGTGGCATGATAAACACTGACCGCGATCGCGCACCAATCTCGCACCATGGCGTACGGCGCGTTCTTGCAGCAAAGCTTCATTCGAGCTCGCGTTTGGATCGCCGCTACCCGTATCCAGGCTGGCTCCTTCCTCAGTGGATGGATCCTCGTCACCACCGTCCAAGATGTAAAAGACAGCTCCGAGC
>CAIYZV010000050.1 GCA_903930765.1 uncultured Pirellula sp. | reverse complement strand
TTTGGGAACTGGACTTCCTGGATTCCGGCACGATAGTTACCCCTCACTTTGGAGAGCGAGATCGTAGCCGTTGGATTGTCCAGTGGCTGGATATGAAAGGTACCCTCGGTTCCGCACACGACCAAGTGCCGTCGGCTGAAACCCTCGACTTCGACCGCTGACGATTTCACCGTAGCGATCGCGCGAGGGTACGTCAGTACCGCCAGCATATTGTCGTTCAGCGTGTCGCCAAATGCAGAGGTCGATTGGGAGAATGGGTGCACTCGGTCGGGAGCCCCCATCGTTCCAAGGATCAAATCGATCAGGTGGCAGCCGAGTTCAAACATCATGCCACCTCGGTATTTCGCCTGCTCGATGCGATCGGCTGCAGGTAGTACTTTACTCATCACTGCATGGATTTCGAAAACATCCCCTAAATAGCCTTGCTTCAGGAACTCTCGCAGAAGAACGACTGCAGGGTTGTAACGGTACATGTATCCCATTTGGATCATCAGACGCGACGCTTCGGCTTTGCGGATCAACTCTTGAAAGCGAGGAAGTGAGTCACCTGCCGGTTTGTCGAGATGAATGTGCTTGCCCGCGTCGATGCATGCGTGAGCGACGTCCAAGGATTCTCGCACCTCGGTCTCGACCAACACTGCTTGCAGCCCCGGAACGTTGAGCAATTGCTCCTGGGTCATCCAAGGCACATCCTGGAACGCTTTGTTCGATCGAGCTGCCTCGCGAGCGGTCGGATCGTTCTCGACAATGCCCACAACCTCGTAGTCAGCTGAGTTTCGGTAAACGGAAATCTTGCTGGCGTGACCGTGCCCTACCCCGATCTGTCCGATTCGAATTTTCTCCACAGCGTTTTTTTCTGCGGCCTTGGATCGATGGGGTTCAGCACCCAGTGTTATCGCCGACGAGGCGATTGCGGTTCCGAGCTGAGCGATGAGGGTTCTTCGCGTTTGGACCATGTGACGATCGAGTTATCCTGGTGCCCTTCGGGCGATGTGCATTTTGATCGGCTAGATCACGGTTTCGATTTCCGTGTACAAAAACACGACGCCACCTGTCGCATAATTCGGGACATCAGCCACCGCGGCTTGTCCCTCTGGAGATGCCAGGATTTCATCAATCTGCTCGCGGCTATCGGCATAGAGGTCCGCAACAAAGTAGAATTGCGACTCGGTGTCGCCGAGCACCTCGGTCACCTTGCCGATCGTCCAATGCCTCAGCCCTTTCATCTTTTTCGCTAGCGGAATATGGATCGATTCGTAGTACCGGTCAAACGCTTCCGGGTCTTTGGGCTGATGGTAGAGAACGAGCAGACGGATCATCGAATGTGCACCTCGGTCATGGAGATTGCTCGAGAATAGGGCCCTCCCATCGAAGGAACATTTCCCGTCGAAGGAATTTGATAAAACGATTATACCGTTGAAAGTCAAATCTAGGTTTACTCCCAGCCTCGATCAGAAACCGCATTTTTGAACGAATCCATGCTTGAATCCAGCACCACCGTGAACATCGCATTCAAACCCGCAATCGACCCTCCTCCATTCCGATCCCGTTTTGTAGTCGATGATTCGAAGGCCTACCTCGACGGGAATTCGTTAGGTCGGCTCCCGAAACGTACAAAGGATTTGTTGCAACAGGTAATCGCTCAGCAGTGGGGAGAAGATCTTATTTCGGGTTGGAATGCGCATTGGCTATCGATGCCCCGCCGCGTCGGAAACAAAATCGGACAGTTGATCGGTGCTCATGCCGGCGAAACCATCGTAAGCGACTCGACGTCCGTTAATTTGTTCAAGCTCGCCAGTGCTCTGTTGCAGCAGTCAGGGGATCGCGTCAAGATCATCACTGATCGGGCAAATTTCCCCTCGGACCTGTATGTTCTCGCCGGTTGTGGAGAAAGTGGTAGCCGCGAGCTCGAATTCGAACTGATGGATCTCGAGACGTGCGGTTTTGAGGCGATGTCGCGTTGCGTCTGCGAAGCAATCGATGATGCGACCGCGTTGGTATCCCTCTCCCATGTTCATTACAAAAGTGGATTCGCGTATGACATCGAGTCGATCACGCGCGCCGCCCACCAACGCGGTGCTCGCGTCCTGTGGGATCTGAGCCATTCGGTCGGTGTTCTCCCAATGCAACTAAGTGCGTGGAACGTCGATGCCGTCGTTGGATGCACCTACAAATACCTCAATGGTGGCCCGGGCGCCCCCGCGTTCCTGTACCTGCGAAGTGACTTGCATGCCTTGCTCAACAATCCGATCCGCGGGTGGTTTGGTGCAAAGAATCCTTTTTCGTTTTCGATGGATTACACGCCCAGTCCCGAGATAGAGAGGTTTTTGGTGGGGACCCCGCCCATACTGTCCCTCGCAGCAATTGAACCAGGTGTGGATCTCGTTTTGGAAGCAGGCATCGAGCATCTGAGAGAGCGATCGATTCAACTCTCGTCGGAGTTTATCGCTTTGGTCTCCGACCGATTGTTGGCCTTGGGCTTCTCGATCCAATCACCACTGGACGCTGCCATGCGTGGTTCGCATGTGTCTTTGGGGCACCCTCACGCGTGGCAAATCACCCAAGATCTCATCCAGCGATTCTCGGTCATTCCCGATTTCCGAGCCCCAGGAACGATCCGATTTGGCTTTGCTCCAATCTACACCACGCGCGACGAATTGCACCGTGCAATCCAGGCCATGGAAGCATCCATCCAATCGCAGAGCTACCTCAATTTTCCAGCAGATATCCGCGGCGTAACGTGATGGTGGTAATTCGCTAAAGGGCACGGCGCGAATCCGTCGCTCATGAATCTCTCAAGACGACCGGAATGACCCGCTCCGCCCATGCGCTGTACATCATGCCTGAGGGATGAAGCCCATCGTCGACGAGCAATCCGGTTTCGTGGTCGATCGCTTTGCGAGAAATGTCCGTGATGTCGATGTAATGCGCACCGCATTCGCGGGTAACAGCCTCTTTCACCCGATTGTAATTGTCGATTTGCGCCGCGATCTGTGAACGATCCCGCCCAGCGGCGAAAGGAGTGACACCCCAGTCCGGGATACTGAGCACAACAATACGACGCGCGTTGCCACCTACCCGATCCTTCGCCCCGTTGAGCAAATTTCGGAAATCCATTCGAAACGATTCCACGTCGCGATTGCGATATTGGTTATTCACGCCGATGAGAAGCGATACCCAATCGTACCTCGATTCTAGGTTCGAAACTGCGATGCCTTGGATCAATTCGTCCGTGGTCCAGCCAGTCGTCGCCACGATTTTCGGGTCTGCGATATCGATTCCGTTTTCTCGCAACGCCGTTGCCAATTGCATCGGCCAACGCTGCTCCGCGGTGACTCCTTCGCCAATCGTGTACGAATCCCCAAGTGCGAGCCATGCGATGGATCGGTTTTTGTTGGTCACGTCGTTAGGCACCATTCATCGAAAGCAAAGTGTTCTCAAGTCCAATTGGTTTATGAGATTACTTTGGTTGCAAGATCAACTCATGCTGTTTCGGTCCAGGCAGCAGCGGGCTCGCCTTGCCGTAGGCCCAGTCGTAGAATCCAGCCCGGAAAAACGGGGAGAGTGGATTTCCAGATTGGCCACCGGGTTGGTGGTAGATGCCGTTCTCTTCATCCCCGGGGGAAACCACTAAACGTTGCGAGGCACCTCCGGATGGACTTTGAACTCGAGGCATATGATTATCGCCCGGCAACTCGACATCGGGCATGTCGAGAATCCCCCCTAGGAACGTCACGGCAGCGGAGAGTGGATGCCGAATGGCGGAGCGGTTCTTCGATCCCCAAGTAGCCTTCGAAATGGGTTGGCCCTGATTCAATTTAGCTTCGGTTGCTTTCGCCGACTTGGTGAGCAACTCATCCCAAGATGAGTATTCGGTCGGAAGCCAATGCTGGGGTTTTTGGTCCAGGAGTTCGGTGACGACATCCTCGTACGAGATGGCGATGTTCTGATCGATCCCGAATTTTCGAGCCAAGCCCCGTTTGGTTTGCGTATTGCTGTTGTCCCGACGGTTTGCGCCGGCGAACCCAAAGATGCGATCCACCACTTCGGTTCGGAATTCCCGAACGATCCGGTAGGCCACCGAGTCCACGCTCGCACGCAGTGGCTTAGCATCGACTGCGCTTAAAAACTCCTTTGAAAAATCGCCGGGAGACTGCGCTGTCGCTTCGTTGAGTCGGCTTTGCCAGGTCGACAAAAAGATCGCTTCGTCATCCAGTTGGATCTCGAGCAATCCTTTTTCATCGAACTCATTCTTTGCTCGCAAGCGATCCCGAATTTGGCGAGCACGAGCACCTGGATCGTAGCGACCATCCCCCACGACATTGAGAAACTCTTGACCCAGGATACGGCTGTTCGCGGTCCAGAGTCGACCATCCGCTGGGTTGTAAACACGAGGATGATTTTCGGGTTCGAGGTACCCTTGCCAGTCGCTGTCATCCGTGGACCAATCGACCGGTACCATCGGGGGTGTTGATTTGCGTTTGGGGATACGACCTGAAATTGTCCAGCCAATGTTGCCATCGGCATCCGCGATCATGACGTTTTGGTTGGGCATCCCGGCGCGATTGGCGATTCCCATCGTCTGCTCCACACTCGTCGAAGATTCCATTTCGATGATGTTCAGATCGAATGCGTTGGGATCGTCTCCGATCCAATGATGCACGAATCTTCGTCCATCGCGAACCGCCACAACCGGGCCCCAAATCGACCACTCAACCACGAGATCTTCGAAACCTCCGGGATAGGCAAGCCGCTCCGTGACCTTCTCAATTTTCTTGGGACCGGATGGTGTCATGTAAGAGTCCGAATCTCCCTCCACGCGGACCAATTCAATGACGTCACCATAATCGCCGTAGCTGTTGGTGAATCCCCAGGCCACCGAACCATTGGACCCTTCGACCATGACCGGAGCCCCTGGAAGAGTCACACCGATCAGTCGCCGCGTTGTACCATCGATCGTCGGAGTATTCATCAGCGCACGATACCAGGTTGCTGGAACTCGCAACCCAAGGTGCATGTCGGACGCCAAAATCGCGTGGCCATCTCTACCGACCGATTTGCCGACCGCCCAATTGTTGCTGCCAACTCGAAATTCAAAATCTTGGTGGACGCGTCCTAACATCGTCTCCAAACGCGTTGCTCCCAGTTCTGATTCGTCGGATAGGGTGTTCTGCAATGGCCTAGAGATGGCATGTGCAAGAGCGTTGTTGCGAATGCTCGGCAGGTGAGGGGTGTTGGCGAGTTCCTCAGGGCCGGGGATAGGCGGGGCCGCTAACATCGAGTCGTCGAGCGCCGCGTCCCACTTGGAACCGCTCCGAACCAGAAATCGGAATACTTCGTCGGAAACTTTTTCCTTAAGGAGCCCCAGCCCTAGTTCCGGTTCCGCGTCCATAGGCTGCAGATCGCACATCATGGCCAGCATCACGAGAATACAGTCCGACGGACTCCATGGTCTCGGTGTTTGACCGAGCGCCATGTATTCGATGGGGACGCTGGATAAACTGGC
>CAIYZV010000049.1 GCA_903930765.1 uncultured Pirellula sp. | reverse complement strand
TCCCCAGCGTTGTACAACGCTGCAAGTGATGCGGCGGTGATCGCCGGCCGTGAACTTCCCATCTGCTGGCTGGAATAACTGATGCCTCCGTCGGGATTTTGGCAAGAATAAATGTATCGTTTGGCAGATTCAATCACTTCGCCCGGTACTGCGATTCCTGCATTGCGACACCCTCGCAACCCTTGTACCTGTGTGATCGTCGTGGATCCTTCGTCGTAGTCTTGCCCATCTTTAGCGCTGACATACCCCCAGCCACCTGCCGGTGTTTGGGCTTTGCCACAAAAAGCTACCGCGCGATTGAGGACATCCACTAAATCATCTCGGCGATCTTGCAAGCCTTCCTCGCCGAGGACTTGCGAGAGAAACAACATCGAGAACCCATGCCCGTAGGTGTATCGCTGATCATTATCCGGATCCCCAATCAAACCGTTCTTGCGGGATTGGGCCAGCAAATAATCGGTCGCCCTAGCAATCTGCTTGGAATACGGCCCTTGCGTCACCGTCGACCCACTGCACAAAAGCGCCAATCCTGCCAGCGCAGAGACAGCGACAGGGTAGGGGGGGGTATTCCATTGCCCACGTGAGGATTGCGTTCGTGCCAAGAAATCGAGCCCCCGCCGCGTAGCGGACTCCCATTTCGGATTGCGATCGTCCGCTACGATCCTCGCTCCCAAGGCGTCCCCTATCCCAAGATTGCCAGCTGCGATAGCACCCACGCCTCCAGCAAGCATGCGAGCGAGAAAAGATCGTCGCGACTTATCCAACAACGAAAAACCTTGACTACTATGCCGTAGAGGATCGTCAACGGAACGCATCGTGTAGATATTTGATTCGCAAGCTTTTCGCATGCTTGGAGCCTTTCCTTCGAACAGAATCAGCTGTCGAAAAGAGGAGTCGATAGGTAGCGTTCACCCAAACTGCACATGATGGTCACGATGCGTTTGCCCTTCCATTCTGGACGCATGGCAAGTTGCGCTGCGGCGCACATGTTAGCTCCGCTGCTAATACCTGCCATGATCCCTTCTTCACGATGAAGCCGGCGGCCCCACTCGAATGCCAACGCATCATCGACTTGGATGACTTCATCGATCAACGATGTGTCCAAATTCTTAGGAATGAAACCGGCACCGATTCCTTGGATACGATGCTTCCCAGGCTGGCCGCCGCTGATGACGGGGGATTGTTGGGGTTCGACGGCGATCGCTTTGAAATTCGGATTGAGCTTTTTGATGCATCGTGCGACCCCGGTGATAGTACCACCAGTGCCGACACCCGCAACGATCGCATCGATGTTTCCCGCCGTATCAGCCCAAATCTCCGGCCCAGTGGTTCGCTCGTGTACAGCAGGGTTCGCGGGATTTTCGAATTGCTGTGGCATCCAACCCAACACGTCGGCTTGTACTAACTCATTGGCCTTGGCAATCGCCCCTCGCATCCCGTCCGCTGCAGGAGTTAAAACAAGATTCGCTCCCAATGCTGCCAACAACGCCCGCCGCTCGATCGACATCGATTCGGGCATTGTCAAAGTCAATCGATATCCTTTGGCTGCACAAACAAATGCTAACGCAATACCTGTGTTACCACTCGTCGGCTCAATGATATGTGTTTCTTTCGTCAGCCGGCCGCTTCGTTCCGCATCCTCGACCATCGCCAAGCCAATT
>CAIYZV010000048.1 GCA_903930765.1 uncultured Pirellula sp. | reverse complement strand
TAGCGAGCAGCGCGGCCGCGACGCGCCAGCCAAACGGGCGGACTACGATCAAACCGTATGCCGCTACGGAGCCTAGGATCGGTGCGAGAACCGCAGCGATCCCGCTGATCAGCAAGGTAGAAACAAGACCATGGCTTACCGAGATGTCCCACTGCACTCTGAACCCACAGCACTCTCTGAACCCACAGTACTTTTCACGCTACTACTTTCAGCGTGCCCAATAGCGCCCACGCGAGATGAGCCTCATCGGGACTACGCTGGAGCGATTTCCACCGAAACGATTTCGATCGCTTCGCTTGGGACGTCGCCGTGTCCGGATCGGCGCGTTGTTTCGACTTGCTCGATTTCATCGACCACCTCGGTTCCTGAGGTAACGCGGCCAAAGACGCAGTAGCCAACGCCGTCTTGCGAGCTCTTCTTATCGAGGAAGCCGTTGTCCTTGGTGTTGATAAAGAACTGGCTGGTGGCGCTGTCGGGCACGCTGGTTCGAGCCATTGCAATCGAGTACTTGAGATTCCCCAAGCCGTTGGTCGATTCGTTCTTGATCGGCTTCTTCGTCCCCTTTTGCTTCATGTCTGGGGTAAAGCCACCACCTTGGATCATGAAGCCCGGGATCACGCGGTGGAAAATGGTGCCGTCGTAGTGGCCCTCTTTTGCGTAGGAGAGGAAATTCTCCACGGTGATGGGAGCCGCTTCCGCATCCAACTCGATCGTGATGTCACCTTTGTTCGTTTTGATGACGACGGAAGTATGCGAAGCTGGCATGGTTTTAGGCTTTCGTAAGGTTGGCGGAAAAGGAGGGTTGGCTCAGGTGCAACGAATCGGTCGAGTTTACCATAAAACCTACGAATGCCGAGAACCAATTCGATTGGAATCCATGAGAGGGGATGCCGTGTGTTGTGGTAGCACGAGCACAGAAATGGTAGAGCAAGTTAATCTTGGGTGTGCAAACCGCACTCGGTTTTTCCTGTCCCACTCCATCGCCCAGCCCGTTCGTCTTCCCCGGAGAGGACAGCGCGTGTGCATGGCCAGCAGCCGATGCTGGTGTACCCGGCGTCGTGGAGTGGGTTGTAGGGGATATCTTTCTTGACGATCCGATCCCAGACCTGTTTTTTGGTCCAGTTGGCTAGTGGGCTGACTTTGACCAAGTGGAATTTGCGGTCCCAACCGATGATGCTGGCCATGGCACGATCGGGGCTCTGGTCGCGACGGATCGCACTAGCCCACGCATACTTGCCCCGAGCCGCTCGCTTGAGCACCGAAAGCTTACGATCGCCGCAGCAACGATTGGGCTCGTTTTTATAAAGTGGCCCACCGTGGAGGGCTTCGTACTCGACGACGGTCAGTTCCGGACGCATCAGCTCCACTTCGATCCGGTACTTTTCCGCGACACGATCGCGCAAGGCCAGTGTCTCCGCAAATTGGTAACCCGTATCCAGGTTGAACACCGGTGTTGTAGGCGAGACCCGCGACAGCATTTCAAGGATCACCATCCCTTCTGGACCGAATGCCGTGGCCATGGTGAAGCGATTCCCGTACCTGGATGCTGCCCACTCAAGGATCGTTTCAGGCTCTGCCGATTCGAAGGATTGGCTGATCGCTGCCAAATCTTCCAAAATCTCAGGCGTTGGAAGAAGGGGTGGATCTGCGGCTTGTGAACCTATCAATTCTTGAGGTTCCATCGGTTTTCCTTCACCATAACCCCTCGGTTCATTCGAATTGGTCATGGTGTACGCGAAACAAGGTGCATGCGTCGTGATGAAAATGGGATGATCCCTGGAAAAACCGCAGGAAAGCTGGTGAAATAATACAGGAGGCATCAGCAGGGTCAAGAATCCCACGGCCCTACGGGGGATTTCGAAACCATGCAGGTACCCCAATCGAGCATCCGCATCAGAAATGCTTCTTCTCACCAAGGGAGTTCGAAAATGCCAATCTACGAATACTATTGCCCACCCTGCCACACGATTTACAGCTTCCTGGCACGTTCGATGGCATTGCCAACATCACCCAAATGCCCCAAGTGCGGCCAGAAAAAGCTTGAGAAGAAAATCTCCCGATTCGCGATCTCCAAAGGTCAGGTAGAACCGACGAGCGATGGAAGCGACCCCTTTGAAAACGTCGACGAATCCAAAATGGAGCAGCTGATGGAGGAGATGGCGCCTCACATGGACGACGAAGGTCCCGAGGATCCTCGCCAAATGGCAGCCCTCATGAAAAAGATGTTCGATCTAACGGGGGCGGAACCCAATGGTGCCATGCTCGAAGCGATGCGCCGGATGGAAGCCGGAGAAGACCCCGACAAAATCGACGAGGAAATGGGAGATGCCTTGGACGCCGAAGGAGACCCATTTGTGAAAGGTAGCGGAAAGTCGTCCAAGCGATTGCGGCGGTTGTTCGAAGCCCCCAACGTCGATCCTGAGTTGTACGAGCTGAATTAGTGGGCCTGCGTCACAGGAATGGTCAGCGTTACTTTGGCTCCCTTCGGAACACGATTCTCAATCGTTAGTTTGCCACCCAACTGCTTGGCGAACCGGTGGCTGATCGCGAGCCCCAGTCCAATACCATGGACGGATTCGGCTGCTTGTTCCACCGATTTGGAAAATGGATTTCTCCACTTTGCCTTGGGTGCGAACCCGGGACCGTGATCGAGCACGGAGATGTGAACCATGCGGTCCTGCGCGAAGGCTTGTATTTCAATGGCTCGCTCCTCGCCATCGCGCGCGTACTTGCTCGCATTGTCGACGAGATTCACCAAGATCTGTTCGAGGATCGACGGGTCCACGGCAACGCAACTGTCCCATGCACTGGAATCGGTTATCTCTAGCTGCATGTTGAATCGCATGGCCAAGGAATCGAGCCTAGGTTGAATGCGATCGAGCATTGAGCGAATGGATGCAGCCTCGGTGGATCGACTGGATCGTCCCCCTTCGAGCCTCGCGAACGCAAAGACATTCTCGACCAAATGCCCGATGCGTTCGACTTCGTTCTGCAGAGTAGCCAGGTACGATTGGCGCGTGGCCTCATCCCGTATCATTCCACTGTGGAGCATTTCGGTATAGAGTTGCAACGTTGTTAACGGAGTGCGCAACTCGTGCGTCACCGCGGCCACAAACGCTTCGCGCCGTTCGCTCAATCGGAGAACCCCAGCTAACAAGAGTCCGGTGAGTACGGCGGTGGTCAAGATTCCTATCCAACCGATGATCAGCACGAACGATACCGACAGCCCACGATCCGCGGTGGGGGCTTGGAACTCTCCGACCACCGTTCCTGGAACCATGATGCATGGAAT
>CAIYZV010000047.1 GCA_903930765.1 uncultured Pirellula sp. | reverse complement strand
CATCAACTCGCCGCGATGCGCGAGCGCATGCCCAGTGCGTGGATCCTCGTTCCGGGGTACGGTGCCCAAGGTGGATCGGCGTCCGATGTTAAGCATGGGATGGATGCACGCGGACTCGGTGCGATCGTCAACAGTTCACGCGGTATTATCTTTGCCCACGACATTCCGAAATACCGCGGTGTGGAGTGGACCGATTCGGTGCGAAATGCGACCCTCGACATGATCGAAGCGCTGACTTCGTAACGGTTTTTAACGTACTCGTACTCAGCGGGACTCATCCTCGAGATTTAGCAGGAGCAGCGAGTACGATGACGAGAACGAGTATTGTCCTCGAGCGGACTCTGTACGAGGGTAGCCCGGTGGAATTTTTCGTAATCCGAGTCTCGACGCAATACCGGTCTATTGGTGCTTGAGGATTTGGGCACAGCGAAGGAGCGCCGAGAACGTGGAGCGAGCCTCTCGCAGCGAGATCTTCGATTTGCCTTGTCGACGTTCGGTGTAGATGATCGGCAACTCGACGATTTTGGCGCCGGAACGGATCAAGTGTGCGAGGATTTCTTCGAGGTAGCCGTAGCCTGTTTCTTTCAGTTCATCGATTCGAACGGCGCGCAAACTATCGAACCGGTACATGCGGTACGCGCTGCTGCAATCTCGAATGCGCCAACCCACAATCAGGCGAGCCAGGATATTCGCGCAACGGCTGACACCGATCCGTCGCCACGAACATCCGACCATGCCGCCACCTGGGACATATCGGGAACCGATCGCAAGGTCGCAGCTCTCCCGCTCGCGAAGCATGCTGTGGATCGCTCGCGGATCGTGGCTGAGGTCTCCATCGAGGTTGATTAGCCATTGGTACCCATGCTGCAATCCGAAATTCATCCCATCCCTGATCGCCGTTCCCAACCCCTGTTTGCCGGGCCTAGCGATCAAATGGATTCGTGGGTCGATGCGCGACTGCTCTTCTACCCACTGGCCCGTTTGGTCGGGTGAATTGTCATCGACCACCAAGATATGCGCGGTCGGTACAACGGACTGAAGCTGCTCGAATAGCAGCGGGAGGTTTTCTCGTTCGTTGTAGGTGCAAACGAGGATCAGCAGGTTGGGACGTACCAGGGTGTGGTCCATGGAGGCTCGCTCAACGGACCCAAGGCGGATCGCCGAGCGATCCATGTTTGGGGGCACGTCGGAGTTGTTTAGGTCAGTCGAGGCCAAATCATTCCTCGCCGTCGGCTGAATCGTCCTCTTGCGATTCGTCATTGGCTGGCGTCTCGGCGTCTGCCTCATTCGTCATCGAAGGTTGCGCTGCCGACGCCGCAGCGATCCGCGCGGCTTCCGCGGCCGCCTCAGCGGCAGCAGCCTCTTCGATGTCTTCGCCGAGCACTCGCACGATAGCAGCCAGTGTGTCGTTTTCGTCCAGGCTCATAATTCGGACACCTTGGGTGTTTCGTCCGATCACGCTGATATCCGCGGCAGCGATCCGCTGGATCTTTCCTCGAGACGTCATCATGATCAGTTCATCACCGTCCACGACAGGAACGATTCCGACCACGGGTCCGTTCCGTTTGGTGGTTTTGATGTCGATAACCCCTTTGCCGCCCCGCCGTTGGGTTCGGTAACGCATGGAGGAACTGACATCATCGGAGTCCTCGGGTTCCTCGACGACTTCTTCCTCAACTGGAGCGTTCTCGTCCAGATTTTCATCATCGGTCGGAATGGCTTCTTCTCTCGCGGCGAGTTCATCACCAAGTCCGAATGGTGTTCGTTTGCCGTAGCCGTTTTGGCAGATGGTGAGCAAGGTTGCGGCGGGGTCTGCGACGACCATGCCGACGAGCGAATCCCCCTTCTTGAGCGAGATCCCTTTCACGCCCGAGGTATTTCGGCCCATCGAGCGGACATTGTGTTCCGCGAAGCGGATAGCCATGCCGTTGGCGGTCGAAAGGACGATTTGATCGTTCGGTTTCGTGATCACAACATCGACCAGTTCGTCGTCTTCCCGAAGTTTGATCGCGATGATGCCACCTTTTTTGGGTCTGCTGTAGGCCTCGAGTTCGGTCTTCTTGATGATCCCCTTCTTGGTTGCCATGGTCAGAAAGTGTCCTGGCAAATTGAAGTCGCGTACGGGCACACAATCGAGGATCTTTTCTTCGGGGGTCAAGTTCAGCAAATTGACGATGGCTCGACCGCGGCTTTCGCGGCTCATCTGGGGGATCTCCCAAACCTTCTGCCAATAGACTTTGCCTTGGTTGGTGAAGAACAGCAAGTACGCGTGCGTGCTGGCAACGAAAAGATGCTCGACGGGGTCTGCTTCTTCGCTCTTGAGGCCGGTGATCCCCTTGCCACCGCGTCGTTGGGCTTTATAGATCGAGGCCGGCAGACGCTTGATGTAGCCTTGGTGCGAGATTGTGACCACCATGGTTTCCTCAGTGATGAGGTCTTCCATGTTGTAGTTGCCGAGTTCTTCGCCGGAGATCTCCGTCATGCGATCGTTGCCGTACTTGCGGGCGATCTCGATCAGATCGTTGCGGATGATTGCATAGATGTTTGCGGGGTCGCTCAAGATCGTGCGGTATTGCTCGATTTCACCCAAGATTTCTGAGTGTTCTTGGCTCAGTTTTTCTTGTTCGAGACCAGCCAATTGTCCCAGCGTCATCCGCAGGATGGAGTCGGTTTGGACGGAAGTTAGTCGGTAGATGTCGGAGACACCGCGTTCGAGTTGGAAATCGGCGAATCCGCGGGTTCCGAGAGCTCGTTCCATCATCGATGAGGGGCATTCGACCCCCATGAGTTTTTCCTTCGCCTCGGCTTGCGTGCGGCTCGATCGGATCGTCGCGATGATTTGGTCGATGTCGGCGAGCGCCAGCAAGAGGCCTTCCACCACGTGCTTCCGTTTTCGAGCGGAAGAAAGCAAGAACTGGGTTCGACGTCGGATGACGGTGAAGCGGTGCCGAATGAACTCTTGCAAGAGTTCTTTGATGTTGAGTTCGCGAGGCTTGCCGTCGACGAGCGCCAGCAGGATGATCGAGAACGATTCTTGGAGTGATGAGAACTGGAAGAGTTGGTTGAGGACAACATTGGGATCCGAGTTCTGCTTGATCTCGATCACCAAACGGACCGGTTCCTTCAAATCGCTTTCGTCCCGGATGCCAGAAATGCCTTTGATCTTTTCGCTTCGAACGAGATCGGCAATCTTTTCAATCACCCGATCGCGGGCTTGTTGGAACGGGATGTCTCGCACGACCAAACGGGACTTGCGGCCATCTTCTTCGATGTCGACGTGCGAACGAACGACGATCGTCGACCGGCCCGTCGTGTAGGCTTGGCGGATCCCGTACCGCCCGCAGATGATCCCGCCGGTTGGGAAGTCGGGGCCGGGGATGATATCGCACAGTTCAGGGATCGAGACTTCCGGGTCGTCGATCACCTTGATCAATGCATTGCAGACTTCACGGAGATTGTGCGGGGGGATACTGGTCGCCATCCCGACCGCGATTCCTTGGGCTCCATTGACGAGCAAATTGGGGAATTTCGACGGAAGGACAACCGGCTCATTCCGGCGTTCGTCGTAGGTCGGAATGAAATCGACTGTGTCGAGTTTGAGATCCTCGAGCATCATCGCAGCAGGAGCAGCCAATCGAGCTTCGGTGTACCGCATCGCAGCAGCAGGCAGACCCGCGATCGAACCGAAATTCCCTTGCTTGTCGATCAGCACGTGCCGCATATTCCATTCCTGGGCCATCCGGACCAAGGTTGGATAAACGATCGATTCACCGTGGGGGTGATAGTTACCCGAGGTATCGCCGGCGATCTTTGCACACTTTACCCGCGCTGCACCTGGGGTCAGGCTCAAATCGTTCATGGCGACCAAGATTCGTCGCTGGCTCGGTTTGAGACCGTCTCGCACGTCGGGCAACGCCCGCGAAACGATAACGCTCATCGCGTAGCTAAGGTAGCTATTGCGAAGCTCATCCTCGATTGGCTCCTGGATCATCCGCTCGCCCGAACCACCTCCATCCTCCGATGAGGGGATACTGGCGGGATCATTCGGGTCAAAATCATCGGGTGGGACGTTCGACACGGATAAGTTCGTTTCTAATCGAGGAAGGTAACAAAGGCAAAAAACGAGCGGCCGTTTCGTTCAAAGCTCTTGGGCGGAGCCCCGTAAAACGACCTGTTGGATGCCATGATTCGTGACGGAGAAAAGTATATCAAAATCCCATGTTTTCACAATCGCCCAACCCGCTTGCGAGGTTCTTCGAGAAAAGCCCTAAGCAGGAGCTTTTTTATGGTTTTTTCGGGGATGCTTTTGTGCTGGTTATCGGCCCCGCGGCATGGCAACTACTCCCGTTACAACCATTGAATATTCCGAGGAATACAGATGCTTCGTCGTGAACAATTTCTGGAGTGCCCGCGTTCATCTCGCACGGCGGGGCGACGGATAACCAGATGGATAACCAGGTTGTTGCTCGCGGGGGAGCAGATCGGGCTGCTGTTTGGAAGTAAACTGCGTTTTGGAAGTGAACTTCAGGATGCTACCCGCGGATACATGTTTGTTCTCGAAGGAGTTGGGAGTCGACGATGCGGCTAATGATGATCCATGCCCCGAGCCCTATCGTGCGTGAGTTCTGCCGCAGGGGGTACGAGATTGTTTCGTGCAACTCGAACAAGAGTTTCGATTCGGCGGATCGGTTGCCGACCGAATGGGGGCCCAAGCAGCGGTCGATGGACTTCTATGGCCGAAAAAAGATAACCCTCAGCGCGATCAAGTCCGTTGGTCGAATCGCGAGAGAGTTTCAGCCGGACCTGATCCACGCCTTCATACCCAATTCGTTGGCTTGGAGTGTGCTCGGGACCGTAGGCATGCGGCGTCCTCCCAAGATCATCAGTTACCGCGGTATAACTCGAGTGCCTTCATGGTTCGATCCGGCCGACTGGATCACTTACCTTTCTCCTCGCGTGTCGCTCCACGCCTGCGAGTCGCGCGCGGTCCAGCAAGCGATGGTGCGCGGGGGGATTCCCGAGTCGCGGTGCCGGGTGGTTTACAACGCGATGTGGGATTTTGAGGATACGCTGACGCGAAGCCAGTGGCGGGAACGTTGGGGGGTCGGTGACGATACGTTGTTGATCGGGACCGTTGGGCATATCCGCCCCGTCAAAGGGATCGATGTCCTTCTCGAAGCCGCATCGCAGCTTCCCCCGACGATTCCTTGGAAACTATTGCTCGGCGGGGTAATCGATGACCCCAACGTGGAGCGTTGGTTGCGGCACGAGTCGCTGCGGGATCGCGTGATTGCCCCCGGACCGATTTCACCCGCCGCGAGTGCCATGAAAGCCTTCGATCTGTTCGTGATGCCATCGCGCAGTGAAGGGCTATGCAGGGCGTTGATCGAAGCCACCACCGTTGGCGTCGCCGCCGTCGTCAGCGACGCCGGAGGGATGAAAGAGTTGGTCCGCGACCATCAGGATGGCTTGGTCGTTCCCAAGGAAAACGCAGCGGCTCTTCGGACGGCCATCCAATCACTGCTGGTCGATCCAGAAACGAGACATCGTTATGGACGATCCGCAAGCGAGCATACGCAGAGCCTCTGCGGTACCGCCGTGGTGGCGGACAAACTCGAGGCGATGTACGAAGAAGTTGCCTGATTCGAGATTCGTTGCGAATCCCGAGGGAGTTCCGTGGGGTAAACTTAGCCGTTGCCACAATCCTTCATCGAGGTGTCTGTCGAATGCATACGGAAGTCGCCCAGTTTTTGCGGTACTTGGATGTCGAAAAGAATGCTTCGGATCTAACGATTAAATCGTATCGCGAAGACTTGATGGATATGGCGGATTTTCTGACCGACGAGGGAAGTCGCTCCGTAGCACCGCGCGATGTTTCCCCCAATGATCTCCGGGGATATGTAACAGCGCTTCATGAAGCCGGGTATGCCCGCTCGAGCATCAGCCGGAAACTAGCTTCCCTGCGAAGTTTTTATCGGTTTGCACAGCGTCAAGAAATGGTCGACTCCAACCCGGCAAAGCCGCTCCGCAACCCCCGCAGTGGACGCAAGCTTCCTCATTTCTTGACCGGCGACGAAATCCGAAGTTTGCTCGCGGCCCCCGATGCGTCCGACGAGATGGGACTTCGAGACTCCGCCATCCTGGAAGTCATCTACAGCGCTGGGCTTCGGGTCAGCGAACTGGTGGGCATGAACGATCGGGACATCGATTTCGAAGAAGGGGTAGTTCGGATCCGCGGTAAAGGCCGAAAGGAACGCTTCGGCGCCCTCGGAAAATACGCGATCGCAGCCTTGCACCGGTACTTTGCCGCTCGGCGTCCCTGCCCGACCAACGAGCGGGAAAGTCCTACGTTCCGCAACAAATTTGGCGGCCGATTGACCAGTCGCAGCGTGGCCAGAATGCTGGAAAAATATATCCTTCAGTGCGGTCTTGATACCCGCACGACGCCCCATACCTTGCGGCATAGTTTCGCAACGCATCTGCTCGATGGCGGTGCCGATATTCGAAGTGTCCAAGAACTTCTCGGGCACAAGAGCTTGGTCACTACCCAGATCTACACGCACGTAAGCACGTCCAACATCAAGGCGGCGTACGTCAAAGCCCACCCGCGAGCCGGTAAACCCAACGCCAAGTCGACGCGAGGTTCCTAGCTTCCTGCAGGGTTAAGGTTTGAGGGTTAAGGTTTAAGGGTAAAGGGGCGAGGCGAGTGGTACGCGATCGATCGCCATCTACCATTCTCAACCTGAGCATGAGTGTTACTACGCGGATTTCCTGCCAACACGCGTTTCGGGGGCCCAATCGGTGACGAGTGGAAGTTACAATACGGTGGACACCGCGGATACAATTGCCGGGTGGATGTGATGGCGGCCGAGTGTTCCGACGCCTCGCCCCCTTTCCCTGGATCCCGATTTGAACTTTTCCTGATGGTCCGATCCAAAACGCAGTCGAAGAATCTTTCCAATGCCAATCCACTCTCCGAAGCGGATACGATTTCTGCCGCGGCCGCAATAGCTGCTGCTAACGCAAAGGAGGCGGAGCGCACGTCGGCGGGACCAAAGTCGTCGGCATGGAACTGGATTCGGCTCGGGATTCTCCTAGCGATCCTTATTCCCCTGGCTAGCTTTGGTTACTATCGGAATCGCTATACCACCTCGATACTTCGCATCAACAGAGCCCTCGAGAACTGGGATAATCTGTCCGCGGTTACTGAAATTAAAAAGCTCGAAAAAACGAATGGCCTGACTGCGGAATCCGCATTTTTGAGAAGCCGTGCGTACCGGCATCTTGGGGACGACATCGCGTTCGCGCAATTTTTGGAACTATCAAGGCAGCTTGGGTACTCCCCGGAAAAGATCCAAGGGGAAAAGCTGCTGCGAGAGACGCAATTGGGGATCGGGGACGATGTCGACTCCTCGATCGCCAAAGCGATGGCGTTGCCAGACACCGATATCTCCGAAGTCGGGCCAGCGGTCGTCTATGGCTTGCTCGGCAAAATGCAATTTGGAACGGTCGATGCGTTCTTGAACTTCTGGGGCGAACAGCAACCCGATTCTCCATGGGTTCCCTTCTTTCGCGGTATGATCGCGCTCTCCAATCGCGATTCTGCAAGTGCCATTACCGCTCTTGAGAAATCCGCTACCACGCGACCTGATTTTCTGCCTGTGTACCGTCAGCTTGCGTCGGCATACTCGATGACTCGAGACTACGACCGAGCTGTCCGGTCCTTGAAACGCTACTTGAAAGGCTCCCCCAACGACCTGGACGCGATCGGTGTCCTCGCCACGGCCCTCTCCAATTTGGATCGGGGGGACGAAGTGATCGAACTACTGCAACCGATGATGGAGTCGGGCAAAGCGACTACGGACATGCGTCAAGTTCTCGCGCGAATTTACATTGCCAAGAACGAACCGCAAAAGGTCATCGATGCGCTTTCGAATGTCGCTACCCTCTGGCCTGAAGATGTTCGGACCGCGAACCTCTTGAGTCAAGCTCACCAGGCACTGGGGAACAATTCCGAAGCGGAGCGGTATGCGAAGATTGCAGAGGCCGGGCAAGCCGACGTGCAGTCGATTGACAATCGAATCGCCCGACTTCTCTCAGGCACCGATCAATCGGCCGAAAAGAATTATGAGTTGGGGCACATTTTTCTGCACAAACAATCGCGTGAGGACGGATTGCACTGGCTCAACTCGGCCTTGATGGTCGACGCAAACCACTTGCCCGCTCACGAAGATCTTGTGATCTATTTCACCAGAACCAACCAAGCGGAACTTGCTGCTCGGCATCAGCGTTATATCAATCTTCGCAAGGGAACACAGTGAGCCAGGACGCTTCGCCGACCTTCGTTGCTTGTTCCCTCCCTCGGCTATTGCGATGGCCTGCGATAAGTGCCTGCGTTGGGATGGTTGGCGTGGGCATGCTGTTGTCGGGCTGTGAACCGAAAGAAGCTCCCCCGGATTTTCTCAAAGGAAACGCGGGGGGCAATCGTACCGGGACCAACGCCACCCAAGCAAGCGGTGGAACCTCGAGCAATCGACCTGGTACTAATACTTCCGGCACATCCGGTCCCGGTGGGGCAACTTCTGCGACTAATAGCATCGCAGTACATATGCACGAAGGGGCCTTGCCAGGCTCCTTTTATCGCAATGGCAGCGAACTCGGGAATATGTTTCTTCCCGAGACCACCGGCGGTGGAATCGCTGCGCTCGATTACGATCTCGACGGTCGGCCCGATATACTCTCTGCGGGTGGTGGTGCGCCTGATGTGCCGAGCAAAACCATGCGTGGGTTCCCGGGCGCACTCTTTCGGAACCAATCCGGATTTGTATTTCAGTCGGTTTCGGAACCATCGCGGCTCGATCTGTCGGCGACCTACAATTGCGCTATTGCGGTCGCGGATTATGATGCCGATGGATTTCCGGATGTGTTGACCACCGGGTATTCGGGGTTGCAACTCTTTCATAATTGCGGCGATGGTACGCTTGAACTCGTCACGGCACCAACGCTCGAGTCGTCGGGGCCCGGAATCGGACTAGAGGATTCGCAATGGAGTTCCGCAGCGGCATTTTTCGATGCCAACAACGATGGGTTGCTCGACCTGTATGTTGCGCACTACGCGAACTGGTCCTTTGACAACAATCCGATCTGCAAAGTCCCAGCGGGCCCCGGAAGTTCGGAGAGCGTTACCGATTACTGCGGACCGAGGGAGTTCAAAGGGTTGACCGATGCGATGTTCGAAAATCGAGGGGATGGCACGTTCACCAATATCTCGGAGGCTGTCGGTATCGATGAGACGCTCCGTGGGCTCGGCATCATGGCGGCGGACTTCGATGGCGATCGCGACGTGGATATCTACGTCTCCAACGATGTCGATCCTAACTTGTTGTACCGCAACGACGGGGATTTTCATTTTACGGAGGTGGCTCGTCGAAGCGGTGTTGCATGCAACGATTCCGGGATACCAGAAGGAAGTATGGGGATCGCGCTCGGTGATTACAATCTCGATGGCAAGCTCGATCTTTGGGTCACCAATTACCAAAACGAAGTCAATGCCCTCTACAAGAACAACGGGAATCTGTTCTTTACGTATGCATCGAATACGGCTCGAATCAGTCCTACCGATGAAGCGTCGGTAGGTTGGGGCACCGCGTTTGTCGATATGGAGCTCGATGGAGATGAAGATTTAGTGGTTGCGAATGGTCATATCGAAACCCGCGCGATCGGTTCCGCTTTCGACCAACGCCCCCAAATCCTCGACAACATCGATGGCAAGTTTTTTCGATTGGTGCCTCGCGACGGAAATTATTTGGCCGTGCCACAACCGTCACGCGCCGTAGCGATGGCGGATTTCAATCGCGATGGATTGCTGGACTACGCAGTCAGTCGCCTCAATATGGATGCTGCATTGGTGGAGAATCGATCCAAACGACTCGGTAAGTACATCGTTGTGCGTCTCATTGGGACATCGTCCAATCGAGACGCCATCGGTACCTCGGTTCGACTCGATGCCGGCGGGAAGTCTTGGGTTCGCCAGCGTTTTGGGGGTGGTTCCTACGCCGCGACCGGCGAATCGCTCGTTCATTTTGGCGTTCCCGCAGCTGTGGCTACCAGTTCCCCCGCGATGACCATCGATTGGCCCAGTGGCAAATCGCAAACCGTCACTCTCGATGGATGGGATCGCGATATCCTCGTGGTCGAGGAGCCGTAGATGCCGCGATTTGGATCTGCCTTGCGATTACAAACTGCTTTGCGATTGCAAACTGCTTTGGCGTAAAACTGGCTCAACATTCTCATGGCTAACGTGCCGGAACAAGGAAAGCATCTTGCAGGAAGCTCATGCGTCAAGTCGGTTGAGTCGCGCTCAAAATGATCCGAATGGTAGTGGATCCTCTGCGATGTGGTTGACGCAGTTGCGGTGGATCGCCGTCGCAGGCCAATTGCTCGTCATCGGATTTGTCTATCTAGTGCTCAAGATAGAGTTGCCTATCGTATCGATGTTGGCTTTGGTGTTATGCACCGTGTCCAGCAACATCGCTTTATGGTTCGTAGCGCGCCGATCGTTGAATGCGTCATCAGAGATGCTGATCGATCGTCCAACAAATGCCGGACAGAGCGATGGCGGGAGCCTTGGAATTCATCATGGTTCACTCAGTTCGCGGACGCTTGGTGGATTGCTGTTGTTCGACGTGGTGATCTTGACGGGGCTACTTTATTTTTCCGGCGGTGCGGCGAATCCGTTCATCTTGTTCTATGTGGCCAATATCGTCGTCGCCGGCGTGGTTCTGTCCCGATTCTGGGCGATCGCGATTTCGGCTGCGTCAGTGTTCGGTGCATTTTTTCTCCTCAATCGAGCGACCCCCAATGTGGTCTTTGCCAACTCACCACTCGCTGCCGATTCCCCTTGGGATGTGACCAAGGCGGCTTTTCTGATTGCGTTCACGACATGTTGCGGCGTGCTCGCCTACTTCGTGTCGATGTTGGCCTTGCAAGTCCGACAGCGAGATCGGCGATTGGCGATCGCTGAGAAAGAGCGTGAGCGCGCTCAGCGTCTCGAGGCCCTCGCGACCCTTGCAGCTGGCGCGGGGCATGAATTAGCAAGTCCATTGTCAACCATTGCGGTCATCGCCGGGGAACTGTCCCGAACGCTCGACAAAAACGACATCCCGGATAGAGTTCGTCGGGACTTCGGATTGATCCGCGAGGAGCTCAATCGGTGCAAAGATATTTTGCATCGGATGAAAAGTGGGGCCGGAGAAGCTGCGGCGGAGCATTTGCATCCGGTGAGGATCCAGGAAATCCTCGATGAAACGGTAGCTGCCATGCGCGACCCTCAGCGTGTCCACCTCGCGATGGAGCGAGCTGTCGCAGATTTTAAGGCGCTCCTTCCCAAGCAAGCCCTATCGCAGGCGCTGCGCAATCTGCTCCAGAACGGTTTGGATGCATCCAAGCCCACTCAGCACGTCGACGTCAACTCTACCATCCATCGCGCCGAGAACGATCAGCGAACTTGGGTGCTGGAGATCGTCGATCAAGGTTCCGGGATGACGGACGATGTGTTGCGACGAATCGGTGAGCCTTTTTTTACCACCAAAGAAGTTGGCGAAGGGATGGGGCTCGGTGTCTTTTTGACACGTAACGTCATCCAAGGGCTTGGGGGTACGTTGCGATTTAGTCGTACTCCCAACGGTGGCACGCAATGCGTAGTGCGCATCCCGCTCGGTTCGCAGTGAACTTACACTGTTCGCAGTGAACTTACACTGTTCGCAGTGAGCTTACACGGTTCGCAGTGAGTCTACAGTTTTGGCTATGTACACAGGAAGGATCTAACGCCGATTCTTCGGTCGGTTAGGCGGATGCGTTTCTGCCGACCATGGCTCGTACATGATGCTCGTCGACCGGGTGAATCACTCCGCGTTCGGTGACGATGGCTGTGATCAATTCCGCAGGTGTTACGTCAAAGGCCGGATTGTAGACGGAGATACCTTCGGGGGCCGTTCTCCGTCCAAACGCGCAAGTGATCTCCTCGGCCTTGCGCTGCTCGATTGGAATCTCGCTCCCATCGACGATGGATAGATCGAAGGTGCTGGTAGGGGCAGCCACGTAAAACGGGACACCGTGGTGCTTTGCTGCAATCGCGACGCCGTAAGTTCCGATCTTGTTGGCCGTATCACCGCGGGCGGTTATTCGATCCGCACCGACAATGACCGCTTGGATACGCCCCTCCCTCATGACCTGAGGGGCCATGGAATCGCAGATCAACGTGCACGGAACGCCGTACTGCTGAAGCTCCCACATGGTCAATCGGGCCCCTTGAAGGAGTGGCCGTGTTTCGTCCGCAAAGACATGGATGTCCTTGCCTTGGTCGTGCGCGGTCAAGATCGCAGCGAGGGCTGTTCCGTATTCTGAGGTAGCCAATCCCCCGGTGTTGCAATGCGTCAAAATGCCAAAGCCTTCTTCAAACAAAGCGGCTCCGTATTCTCCGATCGCATGGCACATCCTACGGTCTTCATCGTGGATCAATCTCGCCTCCCGAAGGAGTTGGTTTCCCAATTCCACTGCGGATGCGACACCAGCATTGCGATCAATGACCCTTTTCATCCGGTCGAGAGCCCAAAACAGATTGACCGCAGTTGGCCGGCTGGTGGCAAGATACTCGCACGCTTGTGTGGCGACCGAGATCGCTTCCGCTGTCGACGCTCGTCTACGGATCGCGTCTTGAAGTCCTACGATGACTCCATAAGCGGCTGCGATCCCAATCGCGGGTGCGCCGCGCACTCGCAGCGCCACGATGGCTTCATGGACGCCATGCAAATCATCGAGCGGTATCATCTCGACGGTGTTAGGAAGCAAGGTTTGATCGAGCAGTTCCAACTGCCCCAACGTATCTCCAATCCAACGTACGGAAATGTAGGGAGGAGTTGAGTTGTTGGAAGAATTTTCCACGATATTCCTGCGTTGATAAAGTTCAGCGTCGATAGAAATGCATAACGCTCGATGGCGATACCCGCGAATACATTGGCCCGCGAATACATTGGCCCGCGAACCTCATGCTGCGGGACCGGATTATAGCGAATGCGTTCCGTTCGACGAGAAGCCCGATTTTGTTCGAGGAACACGAGGGTGGCCGGTTCGATAAACGGGAAGTGAGGTGTCGGACGGTTTGGCTTTCGCTCCTGCCCGCGCTCAGTGAAATGTTGCTCGGGCTCAATGAAACGTTGCTCGGGCTCGATACGGCATTTTTGAGAACGGTGACGAAGCAGGAGCACGAAAAAACCGGAAGGTGGCGGATTGGGTTTCCGAGGCACTCGAAGGCATTCGAAGGCATTCGAACTGAGGGGCTTCAGAACTAGTGATGCGCTATCACTTTTTTCGGCAGTGTCTAGAGCACGCTCGCGGCAGCTTGTCGGCGAGGAATCTCCGACAGGATTCTCGCTACGATGGCATTCGAGTCGACTCCTTCGGCTTGGGCCCCGAAGGTTGGTACGATCCGATGGCGTAGTACCGGGGCCGCGAGGGCTTCGACATCTTCAGTCGATACGTGCAACCGGCCATGGAGGAGCGCACGAGCTTTGCTCGCTACGACGATCTGCTGGCAAGCACGAGGGCCTGGTCCCCACTGCACCCAGGATCCGACCCACTTCGGAGCATTCGATTCCGCCGGACGGAGCGAGCGGACCAGATCGAGAACGAATTGCTTGACGTGCTCGGGAAGAGGTACAACGCGGACGAGTCGTTGGTATTCGATGATCTCAGGGCCCGTGATCACCGGTTCGATTTTTCCAGAGAAGGAACCGGTGGTGCGATCGATGATATCGCCTTCTTGCTCCCGAGTCGGGTAGTCGACCAGTGTTTGAAAAAGAAAGCGGTCCCGCTGGGCTTCGGGCAACGGATACGTTCCTTCCTGTTCGATCGGGTTTTGTGTGGCTAGGACAAAGAACGGTTCGGAGAGTTTGTACGTTTTCCCGCCGACAGTGACCTCGTGTTCTTGCATAGCTTCGAGCAAGGCGGCTTGGGTTTTGGGTGGGGTTCGGTTGATTTCGTCGGCGAGCAGGATTTGGGTAAAGACTGGTCCTTTGACGAAACTCAATTGGCGTGCCCCCGACTCGGACTGCTGGATAATATCCGTCCCGGTGATATCCGCGGGCATCAAATCGGGCGTGAATTGGATGCGATGAAAGTCGAGCGCCATGGCTTGGGCGAGCGATCGCACCATCAGCGTCTTGGCGAGTCCCGGTACACCTTCCAGTAAGCAATGCCCGCCCGCGAGCATAGCGATCAGCAACTGCTCGATGGTTTTGTCTTGGCCGACGATGACTTGAGCGATCTGGGACCGGATCTTTGCGAATGCCTTTTGGAGGTCTTTGGCTCGGGCCAATTCCCTTTGAGCCAGTTCTTCAGGAGAGGGTGGTGCAACAGTTGGCTGGGTCATGGCAGTGGGGTTGCTGATGGTGGGATGGGAGGCGGTAGGACAATTCAAGCCGGGGCGTCGGTCTAGTGTAGCTGATCCCATGCGATAAACCCAGCATTTACGGGATGCGGCTACTCCTTTTGCGAGGAACCTTGACACACTCGACCGACGTCGATAGTCTTTTCTTCGCTGGCTCCGGGGAGACCTGGAACCCAGTCCGAAATTTCGGGGGATTAGCTCAGTTGGGAGAGCGTTTGCATGGCATGCAAAAGGTCAGGGGTTCAAGTCCCCTATCCTCCACTTTTAGCCTGTGAAACATTG
>CAIYZV010000046.1 GCA_903930765.1 uncultured Pirellula sp. | reverse complement strand
TAGTTTGAGGTCCGGTTCGGTGGGGCGGAAGCAATCGGCGTTCTAACAAGCAACTACTTATCAACTAGAGAGCGCGATAGTTCGCGGTCGAAAATTCCGTTTTAACGGAAGCAACATTCGGAAAATCCGATCGCGGTAAGAAAAGCGAGAGCGCGGCAAGCTGGGGCCGAAAAATCGAAAACGCCCAAAACATTGGGGATTTCAGCGATCAAGTCGCCTTAACAGAAAACCTCTCACTCCGCGAACTGGCGTGTAGCCTAAAGTTCGCAGGATGAGACGAGTACGCCCGGAAGGATTCGAACCTTCAACCCTCGGTTCCGAAGACCGATGCGCTATCCAATTGCGCCACGGACGCATAGCTACCGCTCGGTGAGCAGCAACGACATGGCCGCATTCTAGAAACTTTCGGCTCGAATTGAAGGGGATAAGATCCCCAAAAGAAGGACTCTTGCGGGCCAATTCCCCCATCACTTCAAAATCTCCCCCGCCGCTGAACTCCGCCTAATCCCCCCTCCCAAAAGTAGAAAATATTTTCCCGCAAAGGCCTCAATTACCCCGCCCAATAGAATCCGTGCCACATCCCCCCCTTAGACGCATCTTCCGGGAGTGTTTTCACCCATTATTGTTCCAGCCACATCCTCCTGAATAGCTTCGGACAACCCCGAAAACCCTTGCAAAACCAAGGAATCGCTTGACGAACCCGCCCAACCACGGTATCCTTCGAATCGCAATCATTAATACAGGAGTCATGAAATTAGCGAATCTAATAAAAAGGGAGCGAGTCAGGCGGTGCATATCCGCTCGCTCAAGGTTTTCTATGATGTCGTTCGGAAACGGAGTTTTTCTCATGCGGCCGTAGAGCATGGCATGACTCAAAGCGCTGCCAGCCAGAGCGTTCAGCATTTGGAAGAGTTTCTAGGGGTCAAGTTGATCGATCGGACCAAACGTCCTTTCATATTGACCGCGGAAGGTCAGAAATTCTTCGACGGGCTTTCCGGTGTGCTTCGACAGTTCGACGCGTTGGTCGACGAAGTCCGACTTGGAAGCGCCTCTTCCTCCACGGTCACGGGACACGTCGTGGTAGCGTCGATTTATTCCATGGGGCTGTCGTACCTTCCCTCCCTTCAAGAGCAGTTTTTGAAGAATTGCCCATCCGCTTCGTTAACTTATCAATTGGCCCATCCCCACGAGGTCTACCGGATGGTGGAACAGGGGACCGTCGACTTTGGGATGGTCAGCTACCCAGAAACAACCCTTTCAGTCCAATCCACAAAGTGGCGCGATGAGCCAATGATTTTGGTGGCATCGCCTCGACATCGTTTGTCGTCACTGCAACACACGATCAAACCAGACGATCTTTCTCAAGTGGGTCTCGTTGCGTTTGCAAGCAACCTTCGGATCCGTCAGGAAATCGACAAGCAACTCCGCAATCTCGGTATCACGATGCGGATTGTCGTCGAGCTCGACAACATCGACTCCGTGAAACATGCTGCGATCGTTAATAGCGGTGTTGCGATTATCCCCAAGTTGACGGTTCAAAATGAACTCGTTGCGGGGTCGCTCAAGATGCTCGAATGCGAAGGCCTGGAATTAACCCGACCTCTGGGAGTAATCCAACGCAGAGACGTTTCGATGACTCGAGCGGCGAGAAACTTCATGGAGTTGATCATGAAGCAAAAAGTCTGGGAAGGCGATTCTACAAAGTCACTAGACACTCACGGTGAATTGATGCTCGAATCCCAAGCGCTCAACAACAGCGTCGGGCTACCCACCTCAGAAATCGACAATCGAACGCTTGTCAGCTAAGCCGAGATTGCCTCGATCCACCCGTTGCTACTCGCGATGGACCGCATGCCGTCCTCGTGAGTCCGCAGCGGAATTAAATACTCCAACCCGCACTTACCAACCCACTTTCCAAAATAACCTATAACGCGCTCGATCGTCAGTTGTTCGCGTCCCGATAAAGAGAACGATCCATGAACAAACCTTTCGGCTATCCAGAAAAGCAAGGTCTCTACGATCCCGATTTGGAAAAGGATTCCTGCGGAGTCGGTTTCGTTGCCCACGTGAAGGGCAAGCCTAGCCATCAGATCGTGATGGATGCCGATACGATCCTGAAGAACATGGATCACCGCGGCGCATGCGGTTGCGAGCAAAATACAGGTGACGGGGCAGGCATTTTGGTTGGAATGCCTGACAAGTTCCTTCGTCGTGTCGCGAAAGAAGAGTTGGAAATCGAACTTCCAGCCGCTGGTCTCTATTCAGTAGGCAACATCTTTTTTCCAAAGGATCCCGCCGAACGCGATTTCTGTCGACGCGAGTTCAATCGCTTGATCGCCGCCGGAGGCCAAACTCTCTTAGGTTGGCGCGATGTCCCCCAAAAAACCGATCTCGCCGATATAGGTCCTACTGCCCGATCGGCAGAACCATGGATTGAACAAGTCTTCATCAAGGCGGCCGATGGACTAACCACAGACGCGTTTGAGCGCAAGTTATACCTGATTCGCAAACAAGCCAGCCACAAGCTTCGCAGCGACAGCAACCTGGAACAAGCATCCCTCTTCTACGTCTGCTCCCTTTCCACCAAGACGCTGATCTACAAAGGGATGTTAACCCCCGCCCAAGTGGTCCCGTACTATTCGGACTTGTCCGATCCCGATTTCGAGACCCACCTCGCCATGGTTCACTCGAGGTTCTCGACCAACACGTTCCCGAGCTGGGATCGCGCCCAGCCGTTGCGATTCATGAGCCACAACGGCGAAATCAATACGTTGCGAGGGAACATCAACTGGATGCATGCCCGCGAAGGGATGGCGGACAGCGTACTCTTTGGCCCTGAACTCAAGAAGCTGTTCCCAGTCGTGGAGCCGATGTGCTCGGATTCAGGCACGTTTGATAATGTCCTCGAGTTCCTGCTGATGACTGGCCGTACGCTTCAAGAAGCCATCATGATGATGGTGCCCGAAGCTTGGCAAAAGCACGACACGATGTCGCAAGAAAAGCGGGCCTTCTACGAGTACTTTAGCTGCATGATGGAACCGTGGGATGGTCCCGCCTCTATCGTCTTCACCGATGGCCATTACATCGGTGCGACCCTCGACCGAAATGGATTGCGCCCCAGCCGGTATTACTTGACTACCGATGACCGCGTCATCATGGCCAGCGAAGTCGGCGTGCTCCCAGTCGATCCAGCGATTGTCAAAGAGAAAGGTCGCTTGCAACCAGGTCGTATGTTCTTGATCGATTTCGACGAAGGACGCTTGATACCCGACGAAGAGTTAAAGAATTCATTCGCAGCCAAGCTTCCTTATCGCGATTGGCTTCAAGCCGGCCGAATCACGTTGGACGAACTTCCGAAAGCTCCCGAGTGGCACGGGTTCAACCCATCGACATTGCTACCTCGCATGCAAGCCTTCGGCTATACAATCGAAACCATGCATTTCATGCTGGTTCCTATGATCCAAACGCAAGTCGACCCGATTGGGTCGATGGGGAATGACTCGGCCATCGCGTGCTTGAGCGACCAACCTCGACTGGTGTACGACTATTTCAAGCAACTCTTCGCGCAAGTCACCAACCCGGCGATCGATTCGATTCGAGAAGACGTCATCATGTCGCTCGAATGCTACGTGGGCCCAGAAAAGAATTTGTTGACGGTAACGCCCGAGCATTGCCACCGCTTATTGATCCAACACCCGATCCTCACCAACGAGGAACTCGAAGCGATCAAACATATGTCGTCGCGAGGCTGGAAGACGCAAACGATCGATATTACGTTTGATCGCACCATGGGCAAACAAGGGCTCGAAGCCACGCTGGATCGCATCTGCAAAGAAGCAGAACAAGCGATCGATGCGGGCTTTACGATGATCGTTCTCAGCGATCGCAGGATCTCCAATGAACGTGTTGCCATCAGCAGCTTGCTCGCCTGCGGTGCGGTGCACCAGCATTTGGTCAAGGTCGCGAAGCGGACTGCGATCGGTATCGTTGTGGAAACCGGGGAAGCACGCGAGGTCCACCACCATTGTCTGCTCGTCGGCTACGGCGCTGACGCCATCAATCCCTACCTCGCGTTTGAATCGCTCTGGCAAGCATCACGGGATGGAATGCTCGAAGAAAAAGATGACGAGAAGATCGTCGCGCTTTATCGAAAGGCGGTGGCCAAGGGGATGCTCAAGGTCATGGCGAAAATGGGGATCAGCACTTTGGCTAGCTACAAAGGTGCTCAAATCTTCGAAGCGCTCGGGCTGCAAACTGAAGTCATCGAGCGTTGCTTTAAGGGGACCAACAGCCGCATCCAAGGCTGCGGGTTCGACATTCTCGCTGAGGAAACTCTCCGCAGGCACGCTCTCGGTTTCCCCGCCAATCGCGCGGACGCATGGTCGATGCTCCCGAACGTGGGTGAGTTCCATTGGCGGGCCGAAGGAGAGCGGCACGGTTGGGATCCCGCGGCCATCGCCGACATTCAAGTCGCCGCGCGCAACGGTGATAAAAACGCCTACCGCCGCTTTGCAGACCACATCAATCGCGATGCAAAGATGCGGTACGCGCTTCGCGGATTGCTCGAGTTCCAGTCGGTTCGCGAACCGATATCGATCGACAAGGTACAAACGGCAAAAGAGATCGTGAAACGCTTCTGCACCGGCGCGATGAGCCTCGGCTCGATCAGCTCCGAAGCGCACGAAACCCTTGCGATTGCCATGAATCGCTTGGGGGGCAAGAGCAACACCGGCGAAGGTGGTGAAGATCCGGTTCGATTCCAAGTTCTACCCAATGGCGACAGCAAACGCTCTGCGATCAAACAAGTCGCATCAGGACGATTTGGTGTAACCATCGAGTACCTCGCCAATGCCGATGAAATACAGATCAAAATTTCCCAAGGTGCAAAACCTGGTGAAGGGGGTGAGTTGCCTGGCCGCAAGGTCGACAACTACATCGCTCGCATCCGCTATAGCACCCCCGGGGTCGGACTCATCAGCCCTCCACCTCACCACGACATTTACTCGATCGAGGATTTGGCTCAACTCATCCACGACTTGAAGAACAGCAATCCGAGCGCTCGCGTCAGCGTCAAGCTCGTGAGCGAGGTTGGAGTTGGCGTCGTCGCATCGGGAGTTGCCAAAGCACACGCCGACCACATTTTGATCAGCGGCGATACCGGTGGAACCGGGGCCAGCCCATTGACCAGCATCAAGCACGCGGGATTGCCTTGGGAACTAGGTATCGCGGAAACACACCAGACATTGGTGCTAAACAACCTACGTTCACGCGTTACTCTCCAAACCGACGGCGGCCTGAAGACAGGACGCGATGTGGTCATCGCAGCACTCCTGGGAGCCGAAGAGTTTGGATTCGCGACCGCACCTTTGATCACGCTCGGTTGCATCATGATGCGCAAGTGTCACTTGAACACGTGCCCGGTGGGCATCGCAACTCAAGATCCCGAGCTTCGAGCCAAGTTCGCTGGCAAACCTGAGCATGTTGTGAACTATTTGTTCATGGTCGCTGAAGATGCACGGGAGATCATGGCTTCTTTAGGCTTCCACTCGATCGACGAAATGGTCGGACGAAGCGATTGCTTGAAGGTCGACCATGCGATCTCGCACTGGAAGTCAGACGGATTGGACCTGACTCCGATCCTACGACCTGCAAAGGGGCCTACCCACGACACGGTGGTTCATTGCACCATCCCACAAGATCACGGCTTGGAAAAGTCCCTCGACATGCTCGAGTTGCTTCCACGATGCCAAAACACTTTGGAGACAGGGGCCAAGATCGAGTTTGAACTACCGATCATCAACACCAATCGAACCGTAGGTACGATCCTCAGCCACAACATCGCCAAGCGATACGGACAAAAGGGGTTACCCACCGACACGATCCATATTCGTTTCCGAGGATCCGCCGGACAGAGCTTGGGAGCATTCCTAGCCCATGGCGTAACACTGGAACTCGAAGGGGATGCGAATGACTACGTCGGCAAGGGGCTCTCGGGTGGTCGCATCATTATCTATCCAGATCGTCGTGCGACGTTCAAGCCCGAGGAAAACATCATCATCGGAAACGTTTGTTTGTACGGGGCCACGATGGGTGAATTGTTTGTGCGTGGCCGAGCCGCAGAGCGGTTTGCCGTTCGCAATTCGGGATGTTATGCCGTCATCGAAGGCGTTGGAGATCATGGTTGTGAATACATGACAGGTGGTCGCGTCGTGATCCTAGGTGAGACCGGACGCAACTTTGCTGCCGGGATGAGCGGAGGCATTGCGTACGTGTTGGATGACATCGACGCGCTCCGAATCCGAACCAACTTGGGAACGGTTGAACTCGAATCGCTGGTCGAACCCGAGGACATCGAAGAAGTCCACACGTTGGTATCGAAACATGCGGAGCTAACTAGCTCGACCGTCGCTAAATCGTTACTGGCAGATTGGAAGAAGAGCATCGGACGGTTTGTGAAGGTCATGCCGACCGATTTCAAGCGGGTGATGCTCGAACAGAAAAAGGAACGCGCGGCAGCACCAGCATTGGCAAAGACATCACCCTAGGCCCGTGCGAACGAGCACTTTGCGACGGCGAGCATGTAGCGACCAACACGTTACATACAACACGACATCAACACCAATCTAAAGATCACCAACCACACACTTCGTTTGGAATAGAGCAGGAAATCGATGGGTAAGCCAACTGGTTTCAAAGAGTTTGATCGCAAAAAGGTTGAGTGGCGTCTGCCCGTAGTCCGCCTCGAGGATTACAACGAGATTTACACCAACCCGACCGAGGAACACCTCAAGACCCAAGGGGCCCGTTGCATGGATTGCGGTGTTCCATTCTGCCAATCGGCATCGGGCTGCCCGATCCAAAACCTGATCCCGGAGTGGAATGATCTCGTCTACACCGGACGATGGCGTGAGGCACTCGACCGTCTTCACAAGACCAATAACTTTCCGGAGTTCACCGGTCGCGTATGCCCCGCCCCCTGCGAAGGCTCCTGCGTCCTCGGGATTACCAACCCTCCTGTTACGATCAAGAATATCGAAAATGCGATCATCGATCGCGGGTTTGAAGAAGGTTGGGTGACAGCCTCGCCACCCGCATCGCGTTCAGGAAAGAACATCGCAATCATCGGCAGTGGCCCAGCAGGGCTCGCCGCCGCAGACCAACTGAATAAAGTTGGCCATCTGGTCACCGTGTACGAACGGGCCGATCGCATCGGAGGCTTGCTGACCTATGGCATCCCCAATATGAAACTCGATAAAGGGGTCGTGCAACGGCGGTTGGATTTGATGGCCGAAGAAGGGGTCAAGTTCGTCACAGGGGCAGACGTCGGACGCAACGTCGATCCGAAGCAACTGCAAGCAGAGAATCATGCGGTTCTACTGGCAACCGGAGCCACCAAGCCTCGCGATTTGCCAATCCCTGGACGAAATCTTAAGGGGATTCACTTCGCTATGGAGTTCCTCACGGCGAATACCGCGAGCCTTCTCAACAGCGATCACAAGGATGGCAAATACATCTCGGCGAAAGGAAAGCGGGTCGTGGTGATCGGTGGTGGTGATACCGGATGCGATTGCATCGGTACCAGCCTCCGCCATGGATGCTCGCAATTAGTCAACTTTGAACTTCTCGATCGTCCACCTGAATCCAGAGCTACAGATAACCCTTGGCCACAGTGGCCGCGAATCTTCAGGTCCGATTACGGGCACGAGGAAGCCGCTCAAAAATTTGGCTCAGACCCGCGGGTCTACAACATCCTCAGCAAAGAGTTCATCGATGATGGCAACGGTAACGTTACGGGTATCAAGACCGTCCGGGTCTCGTGGAAATTCGAGAACGGAAAAATGAACATGACCGAGATCCCAGGAAGCGAAGAAATCATCGGCGCCGATCTCGTTCTGCTGGCGATGGGATTCTTGGGACCAGAACACTATGCCTCCGAGTTGCTAGGGATCGAAACCGATCCACGCAGCAACTACAAAGCAGAACATGGACGGTTCGCGACGAGTATTCCAGGTGTCTTCGCAGCGGGTGATTGTCGACGAGGCCAATCGCTCGTGGTTTGGGCCATCAACGAAGGGCGCGGCGCCGCCAGAGCGATCGACATTTATCTGCGTGGACATAGCACTTTGCCCGCTCCCGGTACAACACTCGGCTCTGCACTTGCCACTGCTTCTACGTAATCGATTTTCCCAAACCATTTACCCGTTGGGAAATACTCGACGGGTATTTCCCGACGGGTATATCTCGACGGGTATTTCTCGACGGGGAAAACCGATAGCTGTGCATGAATGGGCTTGCTCAAATCCGTTCAAGATTCCATTGCGGGGAACCGATACCTCGTAAAACTACTCATTGGCCACCGAGTGTTAGCAAGCATGTACATGCTTGCACAGCAATTGCGATCAGTAACCGCGCCCGGCAGTATGGAACTTGTGCGCGTTAAGGTGGGCGAACTCTAACGCTTCTAGCATCGATTCTTCATTCGCCGAAGCTTTCTACGCCGAATGACCTTTCTATGGGGACGAGTCCCCAGCAGCAATGGAATGCTGGCTTAGATGCAGAAGGCACTCAGGGAGGAATCGCGATGCGTCGTATCGGTATTGGTTTATTGACTCTCGGATGCTGTGCGGTTGGATCCGTTGTTGGACTCGAATCGCAGTCCTACGCTCAGTCTTTTGGAACCGAACTCCACAACACATTGATGCCAGCATCGGGTGGCATGGGCGGGGTGAGCATCGCTCGCCCACAAGACCTCACTAGCGCCATCAACGGCAATCCAGCGTCGTTGACGCAGTATCGCGGAACCCAATTCCTTTTTGGAGGAGCGTGGGCCGATCCGAACATTCATTTGACGCAGACGTCGGGAATCCCTGTCGGTTCGCCGGACCCTTTGCTAGGTTCCTTTTCCGCAAAATCCTCGGCGCC
>CAIYZV010000045.1 GCA_903930765.1 uncultured Pirellula sp. | reverse complement strand
TGGCAAGTCAGCACGAATGGCGGTACGAACTGGTCCGACATCGCTGGGGCGACCAGCAGTTCCTACAGCTTCACTGCAACCTCAGATGATAACGGCAAACAATACCGCGCTGTCTTCACCAACACGTACGGCACTGCGACATCGGCCTCCGCGACGCTGAGCGTGGAATTGGCCCCGTCGGTGACGACGAACCCCACGAGCCAGACGGTCAACCCAGGCGATACCGTCAACTTCACCTCCGCCGCGACGGGCAACCCGACCCCGACGGTCCAGTGGCAAGTCAGCACCAACGGTGGATCGAGCTGGTCCGACATCGCTGGAGAAACCAGCACCACGTACAGCTTCACCGCAGCATCTACTGACGACAGCTACCAGTACCGCGCTGTGTTCACCAACTCGGTCGGTTCTGCTAACAGTTTAGCCGCCACGTTAACGGTCAACAGCGACAGCACTCCTGCTGCACCTTTTATTACGCTACACCCGAGCAACACGACGGTAACGACTGGTTCAACCGCAAGTTTCACTGCCGCTGCTACCGGCAATCCAACTCCGACGGTGCAATGGCAAGTCAGCTTCAACAGTGGTTCAAGCTGGAGCGATATCTCGGGTGCTACGAACACGACTTACAGCTTTACGGCAGCTTCGGGTGATGACACCAATCAGTACCGAGCAGTCTTTAGCAACGGCGTCGGTTCGGACGCGACGACCAATGCAGCAACGTTGACGGTCAACTATGCACCGAGCGTCACGCAGAACCCGAGCAGCACGACGGTTAACGCTGGAGAGACTGCTAGCTTTACTGCCGCCGCGACGGGCAATCCGACCCCGACGGTCCAATGGCAAGTCAGTACCAATGGTGGCTCAAGCTGGAGCAACATTTCGGGTGCTACCAACACGACCTACAGCTTTACGGCAGCTTCGGGTGATAACACCAATCAGTACCGATCAGTCTTTAGCAACGGCATCGGTTCGGACGCGACGAGCAACGCAGCGACGTTAACGGTCAACTATGCACCGAGCGTCACGCAGAACCCGAGCAGCACGACGGTTACAGCAGGTTCAACGGCAAGTTTCACTGCGGCTGCTACCGGCAATCCAACTCCGACGGTGCAATGGCAAGTCAGCACCAACGGCGGATCGAACTGGAGCAATATCTCGGGTGCTACGAACACGACCTACAGCTTTACGGCAGCTTCGGGTGATAACACCAATCAGTACCGAGCAGTCTTCAGCAACGGCGTCGGTTCGGACGCGACGACCAATGCAGCAACGTTGACGGTCAACTATGCACCGAGCGTCACGCAGAACCCGAGCAGCACGACGGTTAACGCTGGAGAGACTGCTAGCTTTGCTGCCGCTGCGATTGGCAATCCGACCCCGACGGTCCAATGGCAAGTCAGTACCAATGGTGGCTCAAGCTGGAGCAATATTTCGGGTGCTACCAACACGACCTTCAGCTTCTCAACTGTTTCTGGTGACAATGGAAACCAGTATCGCGCGGTATTCACGAATAGCGTGGCAAGTACCAATTCGACAGTTGCGACCCTTAATGTTTCGAGCCTAAGTGCCCCAAGCGTAACGTCCCATCCGTCTAATACTGGAGTCGAAGCGGGCCAGACGGCAAGCTTTAGCGCAGCAGCAAGCGGAAACCCTTTGCCTAGCGTCCAGTGGCAATCGAGTGTCAATGGAACCGATTGGACCGATGTGAGCGGAGCTACGAGCACGACATATAGTTTCAGTGCATCGGCTGGTGACAATGGACGGTACTATCGTGCGGTGTTTACCAACACCCAAGGATCCGCGAATACCAATTCCGCTCAGCTTACTGTCGGCGTTACACCGGTTTTCACCAGCCCAACGGCGATGACACTTGCTGAAGGACTTCTCAGCGGACTGACCGTAAAGGCCACTGGCACACCGGCACCGGCACTGTCCATTTCAGGCACGCTTCCGACCGGAGTCACGTTCAATCCTGCCACAGGTTTGCTCTCAGGAACTGCGGCGGCAGGAACTGCGGGTAACTATCCATTAACGCTGCAAGCAAACAATGGAGTCAACGGTAACGTGACTCAGAACTTTGTCTTGACCATCACGACCGATGTGACTGGATTTGATCTGTCCAAGGGGCAAACGCAGCGATCTTACGTTCGTTACATCGATTTGACACTAGCAAATAGCACCCTTGCAAACACCCTGGCGTCGAATCTTTCGAGATTGCAGTTGACCAAGTCGAGTTTAACCGGAGATGGGGCTTCGAATGTCGCCATTCCACCGTCGGTGGTATCTGTCGTCGGGAATCAGTTGAAGCTCGATTACGGTCCTTCAGGACTTGGTGCTAGCCAGAACACCAGCAATGGGGATGGATACTTTACGCTTGGTGTGGACCTCAACAATGATGGACTGTACGAAACCAAATTCTTCTTCTATCGTCTTTTTGGTGACGCCAACGGAGACCGAAAAGTCGATGCGACGGATGTAGCCCTCGTGACGGCCAACGCAATAACGACGGTTCCGTACAACGCCAACTACGACCTCAATGGAGATGGGGTTGTCAACGGGTCGGATGTTATCTACGTCCGACGCGCGCTAGGACGCCAGCTTGGATCTGGCTTGTTGATCACGGATTGATCTTTTGAAGTAGTTTCATTTCGTTTTCGACAAGAAAGAATTCAGGTTTAGCTATGTGCACGAACCGTGCGAGTGGTGGTGTTTATTTGTGGATTGCCAAAGCGACGCTTTCGATGGTTTGCCTTTTGGCATCCACGTCCAGCGGTTACTCAGGGGTGGTGGTCATGAGTGCGACCAATGCGACAATCAATGCCGGTCAAACCGGTACGGTAACGCTCACCTGGACTTCGACCCAGGCGATCAACTATCTGCAGACGGAATTCATTTTGACTGCGGTGACAGGTCCCAATGCGGGCTTGTCTTTCACAAGTCCGCCGTTATTGCCAACCTGGAGTGGAAACTACATCTTTGCAGGCGATAGTTTCCAAGAGGACTTCTACACCACTACCAGTAACGCATCGAATCCCGCATCGGTGTCCACAATGAATTGGACAGACGACACTTACAACTACAATGATCTTACGTTAAGTGGGAACGACTTTGCACAGGATGGAACTCGCTATTGGTTGGTGCTGAATCTGACCGCTGCAGCGGGTGTTTCAGGTACTTATCAGTTGACGATTGGATCATCCGAGTACGATTACTTCGGATCGGCGGGGGCTACTGCTTTGCTAAGTTCAGCTTTGTCCGGTGGGCTCATCACGATTAACACTGTTGGGGCAGTACCTGAGCCAGCTTCGGGATTGGTAGTGGCTGGATTGCTCGTTGCGGGTGGTTTGAGCCGCCGTCGTCGCAAAGCGTAATATGTGAAACGCATGGTACTTCCATAAAGTCGTCGGTGGTGCGCTTCGGTAACCACCGGCTGATGGCCCCCGGATTAAATGCTCGGGTCGGCTCTAGCCGATCATCCCTTATTAAAAGAGGCCTGACGCAATGACTCACTTCGCGATCTGGTAGTGGAATGGAAGAATCGTGAACAGCCTTCGATCCATAGCGTCAAGTGAATCGAGAAGCACTTTGACTCCTGCTTCCTTAAAATCTCGCCAGGTTGCCCCTTCTGGGGATTTAAATATCGTTTGCGTGATCCTTCCGCTTTGCCCGAGTAGGTCTTCTCGCTTCTCTCTACATCATTGGCTTCGCACGAATAAATTAATTGGTTCCTCCGTATGAAGCCATTCCAGACATGTAAGACCCAAGATATGACGGTGGCAATGTTCGTCGTCTAATGGTCGAAGACATCACCAGAGACAAATATTGGGTAACGCCTAAGGTTGATTATCTCACTGACGAAGGTGCAAAGCTGAACTGACTTTGTAAGCCGTATTGGCCAGTAGTTTTTCTAGTTGCCCGAGTTTTTCGGTTAGCCGGTGCGCGGTGAGCCGGTAAGCTGGGTCGAGTTTTCCAGAAGCGAGGACTGATTAGCTGCTAGGGGTTTAGGTGATCGAATCGGGGGAATTATTCCGATTAAGGGGATATTACTTAAAGTGCCAGTTTTAAGGCACGCTCAGGGATGTGCGCCCACGAAAGGATTTCTCATGGGAAAGAATCTGTCTAGCAAAACGATGAGAAGGTTCCATCGTGCGTTTGGGGCAAGCCTTGCGGCACTTACCCTTTCCTCTGCCTTCACCGCGAATGCACTTGCACAGTCGATCGAGTCGGATCCAGCCCCGCCTCGGGGTGAGTTCACTGCGCCGACTTCTGATGAACCACCCCCACAATATCTGATTCCAGACGTACCTCCGCAGATAACTCAAAGTCTCAATGTCGATCAGCATTGGATAACAATGATTCCCGGATTTGTTGTCATCGGAGATTACAACGCATTCGGCCAAGACGCTGCGAGTCTGAGCCAAGTTGGAAAGCAAGTCGATCAGTTCGATGACCGAGCGATTCGATTTATGGCGAGAGGAAAGATTGGGGGAGAATACAAGTTAGGTTATTTGCTTGCAGCCGAGTACAAAGGATTCGATACCGATCCTGAGCAACTGTGGAATCTGACCGATTTGGCGGTCACGGCTCCAATAGGCGGACCAGAGACAACTCTATCGGTCGGTAAGCTGAAAGAAACCTTTGCTTATGAAATGGTGGGAGACGCTGCGAACTTGCCAGCGCAAGAGCGGGTGTTGAGCCCGTTCTTCGTGTCTCGAAATTCCGGTATTCGATTGAATAGAGTACTAGGGGAGGATCACCGGGCGACCGCAGCAATTGGTGTTTACGATCAAGACTGGGGAATTGCGCCGTCGAGCTTCATCAATAACGGCACAGATGTTACGTTTCGAACGACTGGGTTACTTTGGGATCTCAATGAAGACCGAGATTATTTCCATCTTGGATTGGCAGGTCGATACAACATGCCTTCCGATGGGCAGAATCGACTCAAGGGTCGGCCGGAATCGAACGTGACGAGCAACTATGTCGATACCGGCGGGATACCGTCGAACTACGCTTGGAACTTTGGTTTGGAGCTTCTCTGGAACCGTGGACCGTTCTCCGCGTTGGCTGAGTACATTCCGAGTTGGATAAACTCGAATACTTCCGGCAATCCGGATTTCTATGGATGTTACGTGGTTACGAGTTGGGTATTGACAGGTGAGTCTCGTCCGTATGACCGAACAGTTGGATATGCGAGGCGGATCATTCCGAAGCATCAATACGGAGCTATTGAACTTGTGGGCCGGTTTTCGAATGTCGATTTAGAAGACGACATCATTCAGGGCGGGGAGTTTTACAAGACCTACTTTGGAACCAACTGGTGGGCCACTCGGCATGCGAAGTTCGGTATAGGCTGGGGACATACTTGGTTGGATCGTTTTGGAACCATGGGTGAGACCGATCACCTTCAAGTGCGAACCCAGATCGTCTATTAGGCGATTGACCCAGTCGTTTTCTTCAAGGCTTTTGCCAAGGCGTTATTGGGCTTTAAGAAGATTTGCACTTATGGGATTTCGCCGATCAGCTTAGAATTCCACCTTATTACACCCAACGTGCGGTTGCTCATTATCGTCAGAGTTCGCTCGGCGGTATGCTCAATAACAGCGGTTTGCTGAAGGGCTTCGAGGCGTCTGTGTCTATCACTTTTTCCGACCTACCGATTATTCCGGAGATTCAGTCTGCGCTTCGGTCGTTGCAGTACGTCACCCCTACTCCGATCCAAGAGGGGGCGATTCCGCCACTTCTCGCCGGGAAAGACTTGCTCGGCTGTGCTCAGACCGGCACGGGAAAAACTGCAGCTTTCGCGATCCCGATTCTCCAAGCGATCCATCAACTCGATCAATACGCCACGCGTTGCCAACCGGTCGGCCTGATCCTT
>CAIYZV010000044.1 GCA_903930765.1 uncultured Pirellula sp. | reverse complement strand
TCAGCCTTGTGCCGGTGGAGCCGTGACGCGGGTCTACTTCACCACGAAGTTCACCATGCGGCCAGCGACGACGACGACTTTGACAATCTGCTTTCCTTCGAGCAACTCTACCAATCGATCATGATTGCGGGCCGCTTGCTCCAATTCGGCTTCGGTGCAACCCGCGGGTACCGTAACCTTGGCTCGAACCTTGCCGTTGACTTGCAACGGAACCTCGATCTCGCTGACCTTGGTCATCGCTTCGTCGTATTTCGGCCACGGCTCGTACGCGAGCGTAGTACCATGCCCGAGCGACTGCCACAACTCTTCGGCCACATGGGGCGCAAAAGGAGACAATAGCAGAACCACCGTTTCCATCGCCGATTTCGGACGTGTGGTTTCCTTGGTAAAGAAATTCACGAACTCCATCATCCGCGCGATCGCGGTGTTGAACGAGAGAGCTTCGATGTCGCGGGAAACAGCACCGATGGTTGTGTGGATCATCCTGTTCTGATCCGGCGTTGCGGGGACATCCTGAATCGAGTCAACGAGCGTATTGTCATCGCTGCGAGGATCGATCATCAACCTCCACACGCGATCGAGGAAGTTTCGGACGCCATTGACGCCGTTCATGCTCCACGGCTTGGTCGCTTCCAGAGGCCCCATGAACATTTCATAGAGCCGCAACGCATCCGCGCCGTACTCTTGCACAACTCCTTCTGGATCGATAACGTTCTTCAAGGATTTCGACATCTTTGCCACGATCCGCTCGAGACTTTCGCTGGTCTCTTTATGCGTCGCGTTGCCGTTCTCGTCTTCGACGACGGAGTCGCCGGAAATCAAGGCCCCGCGTTTGTCTTTGTACGCGTACGACAAAATCATGCCTTGATTGACCAGCTTTTGGAACGGTTCCGGATGGCTGACGTAGCCTCGATCGTAGAGGACTTTGTGCCAGAACCTGGAGTAGAGCAAGTGCAACACGGCATGTTCCGCACCACCGATGTACAGATCGACAGGCATCCATGCAGCTTCTAGTTCGCGATCCACGGCGGCAGTCGAGCAGCCGGGGCTGATGAATCGCAAGTAGTACCAGCAGCTACCCGCCCATTGCGGCATGGTGTTGGTTTCGCGTCGATAGCGTTTCCCATCGAGGGTAACGTAAAGCCATGAATCGTCGGCTTTCGCCAAAGGGGGTTCGGGTCGACCGTGCGGTTTGTAATCCTCGAGTTGCGGTAGATCGACGGGGAGCTGTTCGAGGGGGACCGCTCGAATGTTTCCATTGGGCTTTCCGTCGGCGCCTAATTCATGGAGGATTGGGAACGGTTCGCCCCAGAACCGTTGCCGACTAAAGAGCCAATCGCGAAGCTTGTAGTTGACAGCTTCGCGACCGATCCCGAGACGGGTGAGATCCGCGATGACTTTCGCTTTGGCAGCATCCGTTTTCAACCCGTTGAGGGGCCCGCTGTTCACGGCAACACCTGCTCCTGCAAAGCAAACATCGCCTCGTTCGATCTCGGCTAATTCCTCGTGGGTCGCAGACTCGGGATGAACGACGATGACCACAGGCAACTTGAAGGTTGTTGCAAACTCGTAATCACGAGTGTCGTGCGCAGGAACCGCCATGATGGCACCGGTTCCGTAATTGATCAGAACATAATCGGCGACCCAAATTGGAATCGGGGAGCGTGTGAGTGGGTTGATCGCATAAGACCCGGTAAACACCCCGGTTTTCTTTTTATCCCCTTCGGTCCGATCGCGATCGCTTTTGAACGATGCCGCTTTGCAGTACTCGGAGACAGCAGCCGATTGATCGGTGGTTGTGATCTTTTGCACCAGAGGATGCTCTGGGGCGATGACCATGTAGGTCGCACCGTAGAGGGTATCAGGGCGCGTCGTATAAACGCGGAGTGTATCCACGCCCGATGAGGCATTATCCGTTGCGGGCCCGGCCGCTGATTTGCTGGCAAGCCAAGCATCGAAACGATCGGCTGGGAGGATTGGAAAATCGACTTCGGCCCCGACGCTTCGTCCGATCCAATCGGATTGAAGCTTTTTGATCCCAGGGGACCAATCGAGGGTATCGAGATCGCTGATGAGACGATCCCCGTATGCGGTGATGCGCAGCATCCATTGCCGGAGCGGGATCCGTTGGACGGGATGATCCCCTCGTTCGCTTTTCCCGTCGATCACTTCTTCGTTAGCGAGTACCGTACCGAGTCCTGGGCACCAATTCACCAGCGCGTCGTCTTGATACGCCAAACGATGCTTGTCGCGGTACTGGGCAACCGCATCGGGACCGTGGGCGGTTACCGACTCAGGAATGGGCAGTTCGCTGATGGCTCGCCCTTTTTGGGCGACCGGATCGTACCACGTATCGAAAAGGACCAGGAAGATCCACTGAGTCCAGCGGAAGTATTCGATGTCGGTGGTGGCCAGGCATCGATCCCAATCGTACGAGAACCCGAGCATCTTAAGCTGCCGAGTAAAGTTCGCGATGTTGGCTTCGGTGCTTTGGCGTGGAGGTGTGTTGGTCCGGATCGCATACTCTTCGGCAGGCAGACCGAACGCATCGTATCCCATCGGATGCAATACCGACTTGCCACGGTTGCGCCAATATCGGCAATAGATGTCCGTCGCGGTGTATCCTTCGGGGTGACCGACGTGCAGTCCGGCACCGCTGGGGTACGGGAACATATCGAGGACATACAGCTTCCCTGCGCCGTTCGGATCAGGCATCTCCGGGCAGCGGAACGTCTTGTTCGACTCCCAATAGCGTTGCCACTTAGGCTCAATGACGGCGGGGTTATAACGAGGCATCGCGATTCCGTGAGGGGATTATCCGAATGGAGAAACAAGAACAACAGGGTTGCCTTCACCGAACGCAAAGGCAACCGCAAACCGCCGATCGACCTCGATAGTATCAGGCCGGACGGCTCGTTTTAGGCCGAATGGACCGTTTTAAGCCGAATGGATCGCACGGCTATCGACGGCGAGTGCCGCTTCGTGCATCGTCTCAGCGAGCGTTGGGTGAGCGTGGCAACTGCGAGCGATATCTTCGCTGCTGGCTCCGAACTCGATCGCAATCGCGGCTTCTGCGATGAGATCCCCAGCCCGGGCACCGATAATGTGAACACCGACAACGCGATCGGTCTTTGCATCAGCGAGTATTTTCACGCGACCTTCGGCTTCGCCCAACGTTCTCGCTCGCCCGTTGGCACCGTAAGCCCCAACACCTTTGCGGTATTCGATCCCAGCTTCCTTGAGTTGCTCTTCGGTTTTTCCAACCGTGGCGATTTCGGGGTGGGTGTAGACGATCGCTGGGATGCAATCGTAATTGAAATGCGCATGGATCCCTGCGATCCTCTCGACGCAAACGACCGCTTCTTCCATTGCTTTATGGGCCAGCATGGCTCCGCCGATGATGTCACCGACCGCATAGATTCCCGGGACGGTGGTTTGGTAATTGCTATCGACCGGAACGAAACCACGTTTATCGGTCGCGATACCGACCGCTTCGAGCCCGATGTTTTGCGACAGTGGTACTCGGCCGGCGGCGAGCAGCACGCGATCGCATTCGATCGGTTCGGCCCCTTTGCAGCGAACCACACATTTTCCATTTTCAACGCGAGCGCTCTCGACCCAGGACTGCAATCGGAACTCGAGGCCTTGGCGAGAAAAGATCCGATGGGCCAACTGGCTCAATTCAAAATCCATACCGGGGAGAATACGATCCATCGCTTCGAGCACGATGACTTTGCTGCCGAGTCGGTTCCAGACACTGCCGAGCTCGAGTCCGATGTAACCGCCACCGATGACCACCAGACGCTCAGGAACCGAGGGGAACGCGAGAGCCGCAGTGCTGTTGCCGATGAGGCTGCCATCCTCTTCGACGCCTCGCATGGTTGCAGGTTTGGACCCGGTGGCGATGATGATTTTCTTTGCCTTGACATGGATAGTCTCTCCATCCACAACCACGCTTACCGTGTTGGAGTCCAGCAACTGGCCCCTACCTCGGTATCCTGTGACCTTGTTTTTCTTAAAGAGCAAATCAATCCCGCCGGTCAGCGTCGAAACGATTTGGTCTTTTCGCTTCATCATCGCTGAGAGATCGAGTTGGACACTGCTGACCACAACGCCATGAGTCGATATCGAAGATTTGGTATCGTGGTAAATATGGCTGGACTCGAGCAAGGCTTTGCTGGGGATACAACCGACCCGCAGGCACGTCCCACCGAATTTGCTATTCTCGTCGATGCAAGCGGCATTCATGCCCAACTGAGCAGCCCGAATTGCCGCCACGTATCCTCCTGGACCGCCCCCCAGAACGACCAGATCATGCTCTACAACTCTCATCGCCACGCGCTTCCCTTTGGGATTTCAATTAGTAATTTCGATTTGAGGGACAAATGCCGTCTTGGAACTATCCCCCAAACAGCCTGTAAAGCTTACCCTTAGGGGCGTAAATTCCAAGGTCCATTAGGGGATCCGCCAAACGGTTGCTCCCACGAAAACATGTATTTTTCTTCGCGAAAACCGTAATCCTCCCAACCCCCCCATCCCATCGCTTCATTCCATGTTGCACGAAAATCCAGTCGCCAGCGGGCGGATCGACCGGTGGATCGAGTCAACGAAGTGGCCAATCGCGGCCATTTCCGCGATCTTGAGCCCGTTGATCGTCCATGCCATCGGTTTGTGGATGCGTCGATTTTGGGATTATCCGGTCTACACCGTGATGTTCGCGTTAGGGGCCACTGTGGTGATCGTCCTTTGCCGCACCCCGCTGATTCAAAACCCAATCATCCGTCACTTGATCCGACTCGAGCGTCAATCGACGCACTTCCTGTTGTCGCTGATCGCCTTGCGTCCCTTGGGGCGAATCCTTTTCCCGAAAACGCCGCCAGAGCGGTGGCTGAGCCGTGGTAACTGGCTTACGCTCTCCGCTCCCTTCTTCCTCCCGTTGGCCTCGATCTTCCTTTGGTTTGCGACTTGGTTCTTTTTGCCGGCATCGCTGCGAAGTTTTATCGTCGGGTTCGGTGTCGCTTATCATGTCGCATCGGTTGTGTTTCAATGGAAGCACGGGACCAGCGAGATGAGGCAACTGGGCAGCAAATTCTGCATGCTCTTTCTGATCCCGGCGAATTTGATGGTCATCGGCACCGGTTATGCTTTTGCGCTGAATGGCTTCCACGGACTAGCGCAGTTCCTGCATGATGTTTTGCAGCCTCTCGCACTGGCATGGCAGATGGTGAGCTCGCTTCTTAACGCGAAGTAAATGCATTGCGACGAAGATGCGATCGCGATGGTGGACGCGAGCATCATCGAGGACAACTCGGAGCAGCGAGAAAAGCGGTTGAGTTGGTGCGGAGCCTGGTAGCTGTCAGTGGTTGCCCCCACCGGGTTGAACCCGGTGGAAGGCGAGTTAGGTTCTTCGTTCTTGGTGCTTGGTGCTTGGGAGAATGGAGAATGAAAAATGGAAAATGAAAAATGCAGAATGGAGGCTAGGAAG
>CAIYZV010000043.1 GCA_903930765.1 uncultured Pirellula sp. | reverse complement strand
CGGGATCTCTCCCTCGGCCGCGGCCACCTCGGCGATCGCTTTCTCGGTGACCTTCAAGGACTCATCCCGGACCTCGAACGATTGACCCAGTTCAATCGCGTCGAACTGCGACAGCACCGAGCCCGATTTCAATCGTTGCTCAAACATCAAGTAGAGATTGCCTTGCGCCTCGGCGAGCCAGCCCCAACGTTCTCCGGGGAAGCTCAAGTACCATTCGTTCCACATCGCGCCCGATGGATGCTTGTACTGGACGCGTCCGGTCACATGAAAGGCTTTGTTCTCCACGCTGCCGGTCATCCCTACCGATAATGGCGAGTTCAAATCGGCGACGTCGGCGATCTTGCCGCAGTCTTCAGGTTTCTTATCCCCGCGTGCAACCACCGAATGGCAGAAATCGCAGATGGTGACCAGCGACGAGCTGACTTGGAAGGCAACGGGGCCGCCGCATGCAGGGCAAACCGCAGTACGTGCTTTCATGGTACCGACTCCCACTGTACCGTCTTCCGCAGCGGTGCTGCATCGCGAGATCTGGGGTAGCCTCGCTGCATTGGATCGCGGCGTGCACCGCGCTCGAAATGCAGGATGTCGCAATGCGCTGCTCCCAACTGGCGTTGGAGGGTCTCGGCCCAGGGCCACTGCGGGATGGCGCGGCAGCAGTACAAATTGAAGGTTGCCATTGAGACCTCAGGATACGTATGGCATGCCAGATGGGACTCGCTGAGCAAGTACAATCCGGTCACGCCAGCTTCGCCGGGGAACTGATGCCACATCGGTTCCCCGACGACGTGCAACTGCAGTTCCCGAATGATCGTATCGCAAAGGGCTCGCAGTGTTTCTAATTCGCGCAGCCGTTCAGGGATGCAGTCGAACGCATCGATCACCCATTCGCAACCGATCGTCGTCGCATTCGTCAAGCTTGGAAATCCTGCGCGTGCTGGCTCCATCAATCGACTAGTTCGCTTTCTCGCGTTAGGGGGCTGGTGGCGCTGGAGGAGCTGCCGGTGGAGCTGCTGGCGGTGGCGGTGGTGGTGATTGGAAATACATGGCCCATTGGGAAACTTCGCGGGCGGGTTGCCACGCGGCCATCCCTGCGGTCCAGATCATGGTATCTCCCTTAAGCTCGGAACGGGCGATGGCATCCACCATCTGCTGCGAACTGAACGGTCCCAACGTTTGGCCTTGATGAGCGATGTGCCACATCGTGGCTGGCAACGAGATCGCTGGTCCCGCTGCGGCGGCCGCTGGTGCTCCCATCGGTGCCATTCGATTCGCCATAGCCAATCCGATCCCGAGCCCCAATCCCTCTGCCGCACCACCACCGGCAGGATTCGCTGCCGCAGTCGTCATCGCTTCTCCCATTTGGTACTGCTGGAAACGATCGAGGTCGCCGATGACCTTCATCTTCGTGCTGACATCGAGCGCCTTTTCGACTTCTTCCGGGAGCGAAATGTTGACGATCATCAGCTGAGGCAGTTCGAGCCCGTACTCGTCGTCGATCCGCTCCTGCACTTTCTCTCTCAATTCGCCGGCTAGCTTGCGATAGTTCGAAGCGAAATCGAGTGCCGCGATCTGGGACGAACCGAGCATGTCACTCAGCGCTTCAATAATGATCGCGCGGATCAGCTCGGTCACTTCGTCGGTGGAAACCTCTGCGTTGGTCCCAACGATTTCGGTCAGCAGGGCGCGGGGATCGACCGCTTTCAACACGTAGGTTCCGAACGCACGCACTCGGATGGGACCGAACTCAGGATCCCGCAGCATCACCGGGTTAGGCGTTCCCCACTTGAGATCGAGCACCGGCCGCTTGTTGACGAAGTAAACTTCCGCTTTGAAAGGGCTGTTGAAACCGTACTTCCATCCCTTGAGCGTCGAAAGGATCGGCAAGTTTGCGGTCGTCAGATCGTGGGTACCCGGCTCAAAAATATCGGCGAGTTTTCCCTCGGAAACAAAGATCGCGACCTGACCCGGGCGAACGATGAGCTTCGCCCCGTTCTTGATTTCGTTTTGGTACCGAGGGAATCGCCAGACGAGCGTGTTCCGAGAATCATCGAGCCACTCGATGATATCGATAAACTCGCCACGAATTTTGTCGAATAGCCCCATGGTGATTTCAACCTTCGCTGAGAGGATTTTGCCTGCAAACGTGATCATCCCGTGTCCAAACCGGCTACGGGCTCTCTATCTTGAACTATTCCGGGCTAGCTTGCACCCAGAGGTAGGCGCACTCTTTTTCCAATTCCGCATTTTTTTCCGATGTTCCGGGGAAAATTGGAGAGGCTTAAGGCTTAAGGCTTAAGGTGTAAGGTGTAAGGTGTAAGGTGTGAGGTGTGAGGTGTGACTGCGTTAATGATCGCAGCGAACACATTCCTTGCATGGATTTGCTGCGCACCTCCGCTATAAACCCCTTCTACTCCCCACAACCCTTCCACAAAAACGATGAAGGGATTTCAAAACCGCCTTCGTATTCCTACCGGTCCTTGAAACTTTATGGAGAGACTCACACCATCGACAGCAACGGTCCTGATCATTTGTCCGCATCCACCACCGAAGCGCGACTCATTCAAGCTCTTCGACACTGGCAGAGCAACCCACAACCCATCCCTACAACACACTCCGTTGTCGATGTGGATTTGCCCGACAGTGAATTGCCCAGGGGCGAAATACAGGATCGCGAAATACTGCAACTCGTGGGAGGATTCATCTGCGGCGCGCTCCACGCCGGCCCGAAGCCCATGAGGCATTGGTGGTCCGATGGGATCCTCTGTTTGCACATCGAAGCTACCGGAAACGATTGCCTTAAACTTCTCGGTGTAACTTGGATCGCCTCGGATGGACTGGCCCCGTTCGAAATCGACGTGGAGCTCAACCCTGACGATGAACGGGAGTTTCGCAGGACCGTTTTTCGACTAGGCTGCACCGATACCCGAAGACGCCCAATACTTGCGACATCGACGCGGCATGCGCTGGAAATTTTAGCCAATCGCCCTCGCGAGCTTCGCGATTGGGCTGTCGCGATCGAGCTGACCCCACCATAACATTCTCGGACGTTCTCTCGCATGCTTCGTTGCACTCTTGGCGCCGTTGTGCTCGAACGAGACGAGGCGATTACGAGCACAAGCATTGCCCTCGGCTCAGCCCACGCATGGGGGATAGCTTTCTCTCGGACGATGGTGCGCATTCGATAGGAAATCGCATCTGCGACAGATCGTAAATATTTCCGTGATCTTCCTCCGAGCAATTCTGTTTTGTATAAAATGAAGGGGAGATGGATCCTTTCCCGCATCTTGTCTGTTATTTTGTACGCAGCAAAACTGCATTGCGATTCCATAGTCAGCCCCCCTCGGCTGGTGAGAGTCGCGTGGCACTCATTGCCGAGCTGTGCTCGCTTTTCAATATCCATTAGGTTTTTGATTAGGCCTTTAATGATGATTCTTCAATTAGACGGTCGGCCCATGCAGTTTGGTTGTGCCAAAAATGCGAACATGTCGAAATGGCTAAGCCTTTTTCTTAGCTTCCTGTTAGCGTTCTTCACGAACTGGTCGCCTAACCAAGCGATCAGTCAGGATCGCGCCACCATCGAATCTGTCAAGGAAGTCTGTTTCCTGGCCGAGGTTTCTGGAAAAGAACAGAAGCATGCTACGGCTTTCTGTGTGCATCCCATCGGGATCGTCGTTACCAATCATCACGTGGTCGACCAAATCGATCTCGGCGGAACGATCAAATTGATTGCAAACTCGGGGCAGCCGAACCAGGAGACACTCGAAGCCAAACTACTTCGCATCGATGAAAAAAACGATCTCGCCATCCTCAAGATCAACAAAGCCGGTACTTACAAAGCGATCGAGATTGCGAACTCTCCCGATTTGTATGAAACCCTCGGAGTCATTGCATTCGGGTTCCCGTTCGGAAAGAGCCTTTCCTTGGAGGAGGACGCGTTCCCGACCATCAGCGTCAACTCCGGGAAGATTACCGCGATTCGCAAGGACAAAACCGAAGCCCAACTCTTGCAATTGGACGCGACGTTGAACCCTGGCAACTCCGGTGGCCCTGTTATTGACAACTCGGGTAAGTTGATTGGAGTTGTCAGTTTTGGCGTGGCAGGGGCAGGAGTGAACTTTGCAATACCAAGCGAAAAACTTCGAGGGCTTCTCGAGAAACCGGATCTTCAACTCAACGTGCCGGAAATCACGAGCGCGAATTTCACCATCCCCAAAGATGTGGAAGTCACAGTCACACCTCTCATCGAAGAGATCGCAGATCCGACTGTCGAGTTTTGGATCAAACGTGGAGAGGCTCCCGCGAAAAAGTTCACGCTCAGTGCCCAAGGTCCTAACAAGTACGCCGGAAAGGTCTTCGGTGAAGCAGAAAAGGACAAGAAATTCGTACGTGGCGAAATCGAATTTAAACAAGGCAAGATCGAGGGCAGGATCCAAGACGAGGCCATCAAGATCGATGGTAAGGATGTCGAGCTTTCCCAAATTGGTTCGCTATCGCCAAACACCACCACCAATCAGATGGAGCTGACGTTGTTGAATGGCACAACGCGCAAACTCGCTATGCAAGATATCCCCAAATTGAAAGTCGATTTGGGGGGATTCTCCGCAACCGTCGAGCCAAGCTCGGTCACGAAAGTTGTGTTGGACGCCGAAGACTCGGACCCAAAGATTTCTTATATGTTCATCGTGAAGAGCGGTGGCAAAGAAATTTGCCGATCGAGCGGTGACGATATGGAGAAAGCTTCTAACATCAGCAGTGATGAAGGAGGCAACCGTCTTGGTGCCAACTCCAGCAAATCCTCGTCCCAGGTATTCAAAGGGGGATCCAAAACCATCCCGTTGCCAGGGACCGTTACCGATGCAGTCTTGGCTCGAGGTGGCGAGCACCTTTTGGTCGTCTTGGGTGTCGAGAAGAAGTTGGCTGTCATCAACATCGCAATGGGGAGCATCGAAAAAATCCTACCCCTCGCCTCAGATGATGTGCTCGTTGCAGGGACCATGAATCATATTTTGCTTTTGGACCGTAAGAAAAACGTCATTGAGCGTTACGCGATCGACAATTTCACGCGGCAACTAGCCGTAAAGACGCCCGTTTCTGGCGTCGTGAAGTCGATGGTGACGGGCTGTGCCTCCAACGGACCTATCTTGTTTCACCGCGCCGACGGTACGGACGCGTTAGCGAACGCTACTTTCGCTGTCGTCGATTTGATGAAGCTCAAGGAGTTGCCGGTCAGCGCAAAAGGGAGTAGCGGGCACTACACAAGTTATCGCGACGCGGCGCATTTGCGCGCTTCGAGCAACGGAAGGGTGTTCGGCATGTGGGCTACAAGCCATTCGCCAACAGGGTTGCAAAGCATGGTGCTTACGGATTCGGCTCTTTTATGCAAGTACGAGCATGATTCTGTGGGGCACGTTGTACCGAGTTCCGACGGTAGTAACATCTTCACCGGGACGGGCATTTTCACGACAGGTTTGAAGCGCGTCGGGAATGGAGTTCGAGGCGGCAACATTCCTTTTGTGCCCACATCCCATCCGCGGTTCGTCATCGGGCTCAATTCGCTCATGGACAGCAGTCAAAATCCAGTCGCTGGCAATATCCACGAAGTTGGTACCGATGTGCCCCTTTTTCAGTTGCCGAATCTGCAACTTGGAACCATGGGAAACAATCAAGAACACTGGATCAGGCATGATTTCACGATCGACAAGCGTATCTACTTCAATCTTGATAGCCATGCTTTGGTGACCATCCCATTCACCAACGATAGCGTGATCATTCAGGAATTCGATCTCCGCAAGGAACTGAAGAGTTCCTCCCTCGACTACTTCTTTGTTTCCTCAACGCCCAATCGAATCTGCACGCCCGGTAAGTCGTACGCGTATCAGATCGAAGTAGAATCCAATCGCAAGAAGTTCAAATTTGAAGTCGCAAGCGGGCCCGAGAAAATGACCGTTTCTCCCAAAGGCAAAGTCACGTGGAATGTCCCTAAGGACTTCAAAGAAGAATCGGTGGACGTCATCATTTCCATCTCCGATGGCGATTCGCTTCAAACCTACGACTCGTTTACGATCTACAACACCAATGTCGTCGGGAAGTCGAAATAGCATTCAAGCGGACACTGAAAGTCGCTCGCATGAATCCGCCATCCCCCGTTGCTAGCCATGATCAAAACGTCGGTACTGGCAGTTTCATCGCACCTCCACCCGGCGCTGACGCTTAGGGCTCCGATGGGGTGTCCATTGGTTGGACGCGATGCTTGTTGGATGCTATACGATGCTGGGAAGCTCGAACTCTTTGCG
>CAIYZV010000042.1 GCA_903930765.1 uncultured Pirellula sp. | reverse complement strand
GTTACAACAGCATTTTTGTGGGTGGAGTCTGCCACGAATTAGGGCATGCGCTGGGATTGCCCCACAACAAAGAACGCTCTGACGAGGGGGGCGTGTTGGGTACTTCTCTCATGGGAAGTGGCAATCGAACCTATGGAGAGGATCGTCGCAACGAGGGGCGTGGCTCGTTTCTTTCTTTCGCAGACGCATTGAGGCTCGCGGGCCATCCTCTTTTCACTTCGAATGAAAAAGGCATCGATCTGCCTTCCACGGCGATTGTCGAGATCGATTCCGTGGAACAAACAAGCGATGGGAAGGGGTTTTCGGTTTCAGGGGTGGTACGTGGCGATCCGCTGGTCTACGGGATTGTCGGATATCTCGATCCGAAGGGAGGGAGCGATTACGATGCGACCACGGTAACGGCGATTCCCGACGCGGATGGCCATTTTATGTTGCGTTGTGACGAATTGGCAAAAGGCACAACATCAGCCCTTCGCATGGTGGCGTGCCAGTCCAATGGTGGGCGGATCAATGATCAAGTCGCATCGATCCCTTTCGAGGTGGATTCCGAGGGGAAGGTTGACGTCTCCTCGTACCGCACTGGACTCACGCTGAGACCCGTGGTGCAGTCTGTAAAGCGGCGCGATGCAACGGCTGCGATGTTGGAGTTGGAGCGGTTAGAGAAAACGTCGAGTGATCATCCGCAAGTACCGCATGATATCGATATCGCGCGGTCATTGGTGGGTAGCCTAAGCTTGCAGCCAACGGTTCCACCGAGCGAAATTGACGCGTCGCAAGTTTGGATTTCAGAGGCAGCGTCGAAATCGGCAAAGGTAGGCTGGTTGCGACCGATGCTAAATCGGCTCCCCGAAGATCCCGTATTGATTCGCATTGCCGGAAAGACGTTTGCTCGTGGGCTCTATGCGCATGCGCCGAGCAACTACACCTACGAATTAGGTGAAAAGTGGGACAATCTCACGGGCTATGCAGGTTTGGCCGACACGCATGGAGGGACTGTTGTGTTCGTCATCAAGGGGGATGGCAGGGAGTTATGGAGATCGGAACGCACCAGCGAAGGTGACTTGCATCGCTTTGAAGTATCGGTGACAGGTGTGCGAGAACTCTCGTTGATTGTGGATGACGCGGGCGACGGCAATGGAGCGGACTGGGGCGTTTGGGGCGATGTAAAACTGGATTGACACTTTTGGAGGTTGGCTAGTCAAACTCGCTCATCGGCCATGGCTCGCCGTGGATCATTTTCTGTAGGAGTGTTCTGTCGATGGAAGCGGGTAGGAAGCGGGTGGAGCCGTCTGCAAAGGTGACTGAAACGCCGCTGCCGTGGTACGAGGAGCCGATGCCTGTCGATCGCCATGGAGTCCTGTACGAGTCCCTGTTGTAGGGAAGGATACTCCATTCCATCGTGTCGACATCGACGTCGCGAGGCTCCGTCCAGACAATGTTCGAACCGCAGGATTCGATAAGAAGAATTCGGTTCTGTTGATCATCGGATTTTTTTGATACAGGAAGCCGTTTGGGATTGTTGGCGCTTTTATCCGAGTTTTCGAGCATCGCAAACGAAGTGTATCGGCCTCCGTCGGGGCTGACGAAATTGGGCTCACTCGGGCACGTGTAAGTCGCTACCTGCGTTTGTGC
>CAIYZV010000041.1 GCA_903930765.1 uncultured Pirellula sp. | reverse complement strand
GGTCCAATCGCAAACCTCCGCTCGCTTCGTTCGCCCCATGGCACTCGTAGCACCGCTCCACCAAAATCGGACGCACGCGCTTTTCAAAAAATTCGATCTGCTCCGTTGCATCTGTCTCTTGGTACGCAATCGAAATCGAGCCTAGCGCACTGACGATAAAAACAACCGCGATAAAGCGCGCGATAAAGCAGCGGGGAAAATCGATACAAGCATGCTGAGGCCAGCGATGGGGCGGCACAAAACCCAACGGCAAACAATTCGTCGATTTCGAACGAGCCAGCCGAACCATGTTCGCACGATTCCAAGGAGGGATACCAACGAGGGAAGAAAACACGAGTAAAGTTAGCGACGCTGATGGGTACGCGTGGCCGCGCTGAGGTAGGGTTCCGCGGTTCAATCGTCACAACTGCGGAGCACCCCAGTGTTTTGGGGTCTACCAAGTTTAGCATACCGCGACGGCGATTCGACCAATCCTTCGGTCAAAATTCCAGGGGCAAGCCTTCCGAAATCCCGGCGTCGCTACAGAACCCCAGCGGCTATCTACCCGTTCTCGCTTCATGTTCGCGGTACAGCGAAACGACCGCCAATCGCTACGATTCGTCTACTTCTTTGGCACCCATCTGCCGCGACAGTTGCAGGATGACGCTCTCCGAATCGGTATCGGGCATGTTGTAAGAAACCAACCTCCGTAAATCGACACCTTTGAGCAACCCACGATGCCTCGCTTCGCCTCGCTCTTCGACCCAACGCGGGCCCTTGATCGCGAGCAATCGTCCGATCTTGTGCCACTCGTTCCGCAACCATGTGCACAATCGCTCCAGCGGCCCAACACCCCGTGCAAAGACGGTGTCATAACGGAACTCATCGAGCACCTTGATCAAACTGAGCGGGTAGACCGGAATCTCTAAGCCAAGTCGATCGACGATTTCCTGGGCGACTTTTGCTTTCTTCGCCACGCTATCGCACAAGGTGACTTGGATGTCAGGGCGGAGGATCGCCACCAAAATTCCTGGCACTCCTCCCCCGGTTCCAACGTCGAGAACTTCTTCCTCGGGCCGGAGCAATGCCGCTAAAGAAACACTGTCCAAAAGATCCCGCTTGACGAAAAGTTCGGGAGTCGTGTGCCGGGTCAAGTTGAGCTTTTCATTCCATTCCCAGACCAGCAAACAGTATTTGGCGAGTTGCGGCCACGCCTCCTCGGGCACCCCCTCCAACGCGATGTCGCGCGAGACTTGCCGAAGGGCCGCAATCAATTCCGATTCGCTTCCCGTAAACCGCTCCAGATCCTCGGATTTCCGAGAACCGCGCAAGTCTGGGGTGGGTTTCGTCACATTTTCATTCTGGGGATCGATTTCACTCATAGGACATCCAGTGTAACTCCCTCGCGATAAAACCCCAGAGGCATTCTGCTGCTGTATTTTTTCAGAGAAACTGCATAATGAGGGGGCTTGTGCAATGCCTGCTACCGGCCATGCAAACCTAAGAGAGAGTTTTCAACAACGTGAATCAACCAGCGGAAACCCCAAACGAATCCGACCATAAGAACTTTATCGAAGTCGAAGTCGAGCGAGATTTCGCCAGCAAAGCCTCCTTGCAGGGGCGCTCGATCCAAACGCGTTTTCCGCCAGAACCGAACGGCTACCTGCATATCGGGCATGCGAAAAGTATCTGCCTGAACTTTGGACTGGCGCAGCGGTACGGTGGAAAATGCAATCTTCGGTTTGACGACACCAATCCTAGCAAAGAAAGCCAGGAATACGTCGATTCGATCATGACCGACGTCAAGTGGCTGGGTTTCCACTGGGATGGTTTGTTCTACGCCTCCGATTACTTTCAGCAATTGCATGACTGGGCTGTCCAACTGGTTCGCGAAGGCCACGCCTACGTTTGCGACTTGAACGCAGAGCAAATGCGTGAGTACCGCGGTACCCTCACCGAGCCCGGGCGCAACAGCCCCTTCCGAGATCGCTCCGCCGAGGAAAACCTCGACCTGTTTGAACGCATGAAACGAGGTGAGTTCCCCGAAGGGACTCGGACCCTCCGAGCGAAGATCGATATGGCGGCTCCCAATTTCAACCTGCGCGATCCAGTCCTATATCGCATCATGTTCTCGCATCACCATCGGACGGGTGACAATTGGTGCATCTACCCGATGTACGATTGGGCCCACGGCCAATCGGACTCCATCGAAGGCATCACGCACTCGATTTGCACGCTTGAATTCGAGAACCATCGCCCGCTTTACGATTGGTTCTGCAAAACGCTCCGTATCTTCCACCCTCGCCAAATTGAGTTCGCTCGACTCAATCTCTCGTATACGGTTATGAGCAAACGCAAGCTGCTGCAACTGGTCACCGAAGGACACGTTGCCGGTTGGGATGACCCCCGCATGCCAACGATCAGCGGCTTGCGTCGTCGAGGCTACACACCAGAGAGTCTCCGCAACTTCTGCGAAACCATCGGCGTCGCTCGCTTTAATGGCACCATCGATGTCCTGGTCCTAGAAAACGCAGTGCGCGATCACTTGAACAAGATCGCTAACCGCTACATGGCGATCCTCGATCCGATCAAAGTCACCCTCACGAATTATCCGGACGGGCAAACCGAGGAACTCGAAGCGGTCAACAATCCCGAAGATCCGAACGCAGGCACTCGGTCCCTGCCGTTCTCTCGCACCTTGTACATCGAACGGGAGGACTTTATGGAAACCCCACCCTCGAAGTTCTTCCGACTCAAGCCAGGCGGCGAAGTCCGACTCCGCTACGCGTACATTATCAAGTGCGATGAAGTGATTAAAGATGCTTCGGGTAAAGTCGTCGAACTCAAATGCTCCTACGACCCTGAGACCCGCAGCGGCAGTGGTGCCGCGAGCGAACGCAAGGTCAAAGGTACCATCCATTGGGTAAGCGCCTCCACGGCACACTGTGTCGAAGTGCGACTCTACGACCGATTGTTCCTGTCGGAATCCCCCGAAGAAGCCGCCGAAGGAAAAACATTTCTCGACAACATCAATCCCAACAGCGTCACCACCATTACCGCTGTTATCGAACCTGCACTCGCTACCCTGCCACCAAGCACACGCGTGCAATTCGAACGCAATGGTTACTTCTGCATCGACGAAAAAGATTCTAAACCTGGTGAACCCGTCTTCAATCGCATCGTCACCCTGCGCGATTCGTGGGCTAAAATAGCTGCGAAATAGTCATCGTTGCCGTGACGATGTTATCTTCGCCGCGGTTTCCCGCGCCACGGATGGTGCTTGGCCATTCCCTCCATCTGTGGTGAACCCATGCAACACACCGTCCCCTCCTCCCTAGTCACGCTCTGCACGCTGGTTTGCCTGCTGGCCGGTTCGGCAGCCAGAGCCCAAGACGCCGTCGATCGGATCCGGCCCAAGTATCTCGCAGAGACACGCCAAGCGATCGAGAAATACACAGCAGAGCGCAAAGAAGTCGTTCGAAGTGGTCCTTACCGCGAAGTGCGCGCCAATCTGCACGTCCATTCCGAACTGTCACACGATAGCCGTGGCAAGATCGATGACATCGTTGCGGCCGCAAAAAAGGCAGGAACCGAAGTTCTTCTTTTCACCGAACATCCGTCTCAGGAAAAAGACTTTTTTCTCGATGGACACAGTGGCATGCGCGACGGCGTTCTACTCATTCCCGGTGCCGAGATGAAAGGTATGCTCGTCTACCCGACGATGAGCTTGCGCCCCTTCGAATCGGCCGACTCTCAAGAGATCACCCAATTGGTCCGCAATCGCGGCGGGCATGTTTTCTTATCGCATCTAGAAGAACGGATGGACTGGGAAATAGCCGGTCTCTCCGGTGTCGAGATTTACAACACCCACGCCGATTTCAAAAAGCAAAAGAAGCTTGTCGAGTCGATGAAGAACCCGTTGTGGATTATCAAGACGACGGAGCTGATCAAGAAATACCCACAGGAAGTCTTTTCGGCCCTGCAAACTTACCCTGAAGATTATCTACAACGCTGGGACCAGCTCTGCCAAAAATTCCCTCATGCCGGCGTCGCGGCAAACGATGCCCATCAAAATGTTGGCATCCGGATCAAAATCGCCAGCGATACCGAAGTCTCGATCGAGGATCCCAATGAAGACCCACTCGTGAAAGTAAACCGTCTTCTCGTCGCGCCACTTCTCTCGATCCCTAAAGATGCAAAACCGGGCGATCTGGTTTTTAGCATGCAGCTCGATCCCTACGAAATCAGCCTTCGACACGCTGGCACTCACTTGCTCGTCGAGGACCTCACCCAAGAAGCGGTTTGGGATGCGCTGGAACAAGGCCGTACCTTTGTGGGGTTTGATTGGTTAGCGGATTCTAAAGGTGTCGAAGTAGCGATCCATGATTTCAGCACTAGCGCTACCGACCCCAAACAGTATGAAATCGGAAGCCAAATACCGTACCGTGACGAACTGCGACTCGTCGGAAAATCCCCACTTTCGGCCCATTGGGAAATTTATCGCAACGGAGAAAAAATTGACGAACTAGAAGGAGACGCCATGGATATAAAACTCGAATCCGCAGGTATCTATCGGGTTGAGCTTTGGTTGCAGGCAAATGATGAACCACGCATTTGGGTCATGACCAGCCCCTTTTATCTGCAACCATAAACATGAAATAATCTTTATCAAGCTAGAGCTATATCGCATCGCAATTTCCAACGAAGTATCACGGTTCGTAAAAAGAGGTCGAGGAAATTACAATAAAAAGGAACGCTTTCGTTTGTCGCTTTTGAATAGTCGATCTATACTTCGAATTGCCCGTTCATAACATTTCAGGAGATTGCAGCGTTGAAAAAAGGTACAAAGAAAAACGGAAACATGTCCCAGGCTATTCGCGAGTATGCGGAGAAGAATCCAGGACTAGGCCCCACACAAATCGCGAAGGATTTGGTCGCCCAAGGGCATAAGGCGTATCCAGCATTGGTCAGTCAAGCATTGCGCGGTTCCGCATCTGCGAAGAAGCGCAAGCCGAGCAAACGAGGTCGTAAGCCGGGTAGCAAGGCAGCTGTTGCAAAGGCAGTTGTTGGAGAATTGAACGTTCAGTCGATCAAAGCAACCGCAGACTTTATCAAGTTGCATGGTTCGGCAGACGAAGCCGTTTCAGCGATTCGAACCTACCAAAAGATTTCGGCACTGTTTCAGTAATGGATCCGAACTCGCCGGGATCCTTCCCGGTGATTGGATAAAAACATCGCTTGGAAAACAAGTCGGAAGAACTTCACTTACGAGGGGCACCGCGATTCTTATCGCAGTGTCCCTTGTTCGTTTCCACACCCACCAACCGCCCCGGATTCATTCGAATGAATACGCAACGTCCCATCGCGTCCATATCGATGCTGTTGCTGTTTCCAATGACTTGGATCTCCTGGATCGGATGTGATAAACCGGCAGACACTTACGCGGAGCCGGACTACCAAAAGCGGACAATATCCGTCCAGGAAGTCCTGATCGACAAGCCATGCACACTGGGATCATCACCCGCCATGGTTTCTTCTGGATGGATCCCTGTACATCTCATATTCAGCGGAGATGAAGAGATTATCGAAGGAATGACTGCCCCCTTCATTCGGGTGCAAATCCTCGATCCGCAGGGGAACGCGATTGCGACCCACACTCCGGAATTCGTGTACCAGAAAGATTCCAGCATCTTTTTAGTCGCCTGCTTTTTCCAGATTCAGCCAGAGCACAATGGCCATATCGGACGAGTCGAGTTATTCGGTAACGAACAGTTATTGCTCATTCGAAAACTCTTTCGGGTTCGTTAGTATCTCCATCCAAAAAGCGCTTTTCAAATATTGGGAACGTGACACAGGGATCCGATACCCTCAGGCACTATTTCTGATCGAAATGCTGGCTCGAGCAACGATCGCTAAAAATTCAGCGAAGAGACCTTCTAACGCAAATCGAACAAGAGTTCTGACACTTTCAAATACTACACCAAACTCTTGAAAGATCAGCGTCACCAAATCCGCCGATGGTTGATACCGATCACCATCTCCGTGTCTCTACTGACTCTACTATTTCAAACTCTCCACGAGTAAGTTTACATCCGAGATCATGCAATCCGGCACACCTTACGGGCCTGGATCAATATTGTAATGTCTCATCTTTTGTCGCAAGGTCGAGCGGTGCAGCCCCAGATGCGATGCGGCCGCGACTCGGTTCCCATGGTAATGTTCCAGCACACTCTGTAGCAACGGTGGCTCCACCACGGTCAAGCATTCATCGTAGAGCGTCCCTATCGCCTCGATGTCACTGGGATTCAAACTCTTTTCGGAGGTTGTCACTGCCAACCGCTCTGCCACCCAAACGCGAACTGCATCTTCAAGATGCCCTTGGCGTGTCGAACCATAGTGACGTTTCTCCGAGTCATCCCGCACTACCGGCAGATCCTCTACCTGGATCACTCCGCCAGTCGCAACGATAGCCGCTTTCTCCAAGGATTGCTTCAACTCCCGTACGTTCCCCAGCATCCAATCGCGTTGCTGCAATTCCTGAATCGCACGGTCCGTAATTTTGATCCCCTGCACGTTGGGATGTACCATCAAGAACGAAGTCACCATCTCCGGGATATCTTCACGATGCTCGCGCAATGAAGGAATGCGTATCCGATGCACTCCCAATTGAGACGCCAATCGGCCGTCGATCTCTTTATCATCGAGAAGCCGCTCTAACTCCAACGTGGTCGTAAACAACATCCGACAGCTTAGCGGTTTCGCTCCTGAATCTCCCACACCGTAATACTCGCGAGTCTCCAACGCTCGCAATAACTTCGCTTGGGTCGCCGGCGTCAGATTCCCGATCTCTTCGATGAGTACCGTTCCACCCGCGGCTAATTCGAGCAGTCCTGTTCGGGTAAGTGTGACCGAACGATCGCTATTGCGTTCTCCAAACAATTCCGCATCGAAATCCAGGTCGCGATCCGTCATTGTTAATGCGGGAAGAAAAGGACTCGCTTGCCGACTGCTAAATCGATGAATCATCGCAGCCACTAAACTCTTGCCTGTCCCTTGTTCCCCCTCAATCAACACCGTCGAATCCGTCTTCGCCGCAATCGCAATCTGTTTATAGATCGCCTGCATGGCTGGCGATTGCCCCAGTAGCAACCCGCTCCGTGTTACCCCGGTTGAATCCGATGTCGATGCGATCTGCAATTGGCTTTGGTACAACCCGCGTCGAACGGTTTGCAGGGCTTCCTCGAGATCAAATGGCTTTGTCAAGTATTCGAAAGCCTTTCCCTGAACGGCGTTGACCGCAGTCTCTAGATCCCCAAACGCGGTCATGATGATGACAGGAAGTTGAGGAATGCGTTCTTTGAACGCCGATAGGGCCTTCAAACCATCCATGCCAGGTAGCCGAACATCGAGGAGCACTAGATCGGGATCTCCCCCGCGTCCAATCGCTGCAATCGCTGGCTCTGCCGACGAGTACACATGAACATCGTGCTTCTCAACCTCGAGGTTTTTTCTCAATGCCCAACAGATCGCGGGTTCATCGTCGATGATCCAAACTGTACTCATCAGACTGGCTTCTCCTCGATACGGAATCGAAATACCGTCGCATTGGGCTCGCGCACCCACGTTAAACTCCCACCTAGATTTTCAGCAATGCGAGCGGAGGTCGGCAACCCCAACCCCACGCCCTCAGGCTTCGATGTCACAAAAGGCTCGAGAATCGTAGCTGCGATTTCGGGGGCAGGGCCCGGGCCCGAATCCCGAATCTCCCAACAGATCCTCTGCGCAGATGAATCATGCCCAGCCGAACTCACAGGCTCCATGCAACAAGTGCACGTCACCGTCCCGCCCGGCCCTGCAGCTTCGATCGCGTTCATGATGAGATTGAGCAACGCCCCGACCACGCTTTCTCCGGATCGGATCATATGGGATGCGTTATGGGGTTCACCGCGAAAACTTAAGGTCACCCCATGATGCTCTGCCAATGATTCGAGATACGATCGCAGCTGATCATGGACCTCGGAAATCGACATCGGCCGATCTTTGACGACCATCCCTTGCTGACTCATCGTCATCAATCGTCGGATCGACTCCTCCGCCAACCGCATTTGGTTCAATGCCATATCGATCTCATCGAGATCCCCTACACCTTTTTCCGCCGAGCGTGGATGGCTTCGCTGAAACGTTTGCAACAACAGGATTGCACCCCCTAAACTGTTGCGCAACTGATGCGCCATACCGCTGGCGATCATCGTGATCAAACGCGTCCGCTCCGACCGCACCACTTCGTCGCGTGCCCGCTCCAATTGTTGACTCATTTTATTGACGGAAACCGCGAGATTGAAAATCGCGTCGTGCGGTCCATCGATCGCCGCAGTTTCGTAAGATCCCATAGCAATGCGGTTCACTTGGCGTTCCAATCGGTCCAACCGCGACACCATCCGAGAGGCTATCGAGGCAGAAAGAAACGCCAATGCAACCGTGGCGCAAATCCCAGTAAGTGCCGGCAACCAAAACGCTTGCTGTACCGCTCGCTGCCGTTCACTCGCCTCGACCAAAGCCACCAGGATCGCGTCTCGACCTTCCGAGCGCGATGGAACAGGACCCATCGGCGTCGCGAGAGCATCATACACACGTCCATCCAACGGTACTGTGAACAACATGTCTTTACTAGCGCCGACATTACCGCCTCCCCCCTGCACTATAGGATCGACGAGTGCTCGCTCGGACCGTACATTCACTAGCGCCCGATCCGTGGCTCCCACCCACGCTTTCCTGTCCGGATCGTAGATGAGAAGGTCGATCCCAGAGAATTCGCGGATCTGTTTCAAGACACTTTCGGTCAGGGGAAAAGGGGCCGCACGGCACAACTCCCCGATGTTTTGTAAGCGCATCCGTGTGTTCTTGCGAGCCGATGTATCGGCGAACACCCACGAGATCGTCGCGATCAAGGCGCAAACCAGCACGAGAGTCCCAATCAAGGGTACTAAGAACTGGCTCCTCAACGACCCGCGGCCCATCCACACTCTCCTGTTACTTAACTTCGCTACTTCCTAAGTGCTGCTATTTTCCACGTAGCGCTATTTTCTAAGTATTCCAGTTCCAGGCCTAATCCTGGAACTCCACGCGAATGCTTGCATTGGCCTTCATCGCCTTCATTAAACTCCTCTCAATCGGAATCCCTTCTCCACGCTGCCAATACTGCAATGGATTCCCAAAAGAGCTTACCTGGACCTGTCGATAGGACAGACCGTGGGGATAGTCTAATTCGAGCGAGGGCGGTCAGGGAGGATCGTTTCATGCTGACACCTAGGATTCATGCGATGAATCCCATTTTCCAAGCCTTAGCGATTTCGTTTTTAATCCTATCCTCCGCTTCCGTTGCCCAGCAAACTCCGGATCGAAGTGGTGAGACCGATCCGATTTCACGAACCATCAGCAAGACGGCGGATCTTCTCCCATCCGTTCTGCAGTTGGATCCGCTACCCGGCGAGTCGGAACGCCCCGTTGTCACAGCGATGGCCATCTCTCCAGATGGGACACTGATGGCCGCCGCAGGGGATGACCACGCGATCCGCTTGATTACTATCCCCGAAGGAAAGATAGTCCGCGTTCTAACGGGACACCGCGACTGGGTACAGTTTATCGAGTTCTCTCCGAAGGGTAACCGGATTGCTTCGTGCGGAAACGATGGACTCCTTTGCATGTGGAATTTGTCCCCCTCCAACTCCGCCGTCGCCAATCTTGACAGCGTACGCGTCGAACCGGTCCGCAACCAGTTGCCACATGCGCTTTTTGTCTTGGCATTCAATCACGAAGATGACCTATTTGCGGCAGGGTTCCACAATTCAGTGTACCGACTCGATGTCGAACGCAATTCCTTGTCGGTCTACCTCCGATCCGATTGCCGCGACATTCGAGCACTCGCTCTATCCCACCAACATGACCAACTTGCCTTTGCGGGTCGCGACGGCATCCTCAGGCTCGCTGCTATACCCGCGAACAATATACCTGCGATCGGGGCGACATCGGACAAAGCATCTTCGGACAATAGCCGGCCCATAAACTTCGCGAGCCAACCGATCCACTTCGACCGGATCCGAGGACTTTGCTATTCCTCCGACGACAAAAGCATTTTCAGTGTTTCCGAGGATCGACGGCTGATTCAATTCGACGTTGCATCTAGATCGGTGGTGTCCCAGTTGGATCTATCCGCGGGAAAACTGTTAGCGATATTTCCACTCGACAACGACTTAATTGCCGTATCCGGCAGCGACAACACGATCCGTATCATCAACACCAAAGATTCGACGGTCCTTTCCAAGTTAGTGGGGCACGATGGATCGATAAGCGTGCTGCGCCGGACCCAATCGCAATTGATCTCGGGCAGCTTTGACACCACGATCCGGACTTGGAACATCGCGCACGCGATCTCCAAGGTCGATAATGCAGGCCGCTTTATGCACCCGGTCGCCGCCCAATTCGAAGATTCCAGCGCCCAGGAGAGTATACGATGAGCCTGAATCCAAAGGACTCGATCTATCGCCTGTGGAAACGTTGGACCCGAAACGATTCGAGGTCCCACACCGAGGCCAGCGCACCGCATGCGTCTTCAGCGCGCGCCCACACGCATCTATCCCCCGCATCTCCTTACAAGACCCGGTCTGTGCAATTGGAGTCGTTGGAACTTCGTTGCATGTTCAATGTCGACCCGATCTGGGTTGGTGCTGTCTACGTCGAAGAGGACTCCGGTAGCGATGCGCATGGGGATTCGTTCTATATAAACTTTCGAGGGGGAGCGGCGAACACCCAACTGACGCGACTGGTGATCGGTACCGACCAAGGCCAAAGTGGGTACACGGTCGCGGACAACCTATTTGATACCGTCGATGGTGGGCGCGGAGCCGATCATGCTCACCCCTTTCGGATCGAATCCCTCGAGGCAAGAGACCCAAACGCGAAGGTGTCTGCCCAAGTCGTCGATGGATCGATGCAATTGATCCTGACCTTCGAAAACTTCTACGCAGGGGATCGGTTGCGATTCTCAATCGATGTCGATGAAGTCCAACATATATATTCTTTAACAGATATCTCAGAGTTCAATGACGGATTAGACCCGATCACTTCAGGGGCCGAGTTCGAAGGCTCCAAAATGATCGCGGAGTTCCAAGCCCCCGGCTTCGAGGACGCCACCTCGCAGGGTTTATTCATAAATCGCTACGATACACTGCTGACTCCTTCGGGCTTGGATCTACCCAAAGACAATGATGGTGGAAAACGGGATCGTACCGCCGGTCTCGCGATCCAAAATCAACAGCAGCCAAAACCGATTTCCCTCGCCGGGATCGTTTACGTCGATAACAACCTGGATCTCATCCAAAATGTTGGTGAACCAGGTATCGCAGGTGTGCAGTTGGAACTCTACCGCCGCGAAGGTTCCAGTTACACCTCGACTGGGTACAAGACGACCACGAATGCGAATGGCCAGTACGAGTTCGGGCTTTCGCTTGGAATACCTCCTGGAACGTACCAAATTCGGGAGACACAACCCAATGGGTACTTCAGTGTCGGCGCAACCCCAGGCTTGCTCAACGGAAAAAGCACCCTCGGAGATACGATCCTGGGTAATCCGGATGCGCTAACCCAAATCGATATTCTCGATGGAGGCAGCTTCGGTACGGAATTGAACTTCGCAGAAGCCCAACCTGCACGGATCAGTGGATTCGTCTATCGAGACAACAACGACGATGGGATCCGACAACCATCTGAGGGAGGTATCGCGAACACGACGTTGCAGATCGTCTCGCTCTATACTATCACGGGCGAAACCATCGAACGGACCACCACAACGGCTGCCGATGGTGCGTATCAATTCCTAGCATTACCACCGGGAACCTACGAGATTCGCGAAGTCCAACCCGCTGGATTCTTCGATGGCAAGGATTCGGTAGGACGCGTTGGAACAGAAACCCGCGGGTTGATTCTCGTCAACGATGAAATCACCTCCATCCAGCTGTTCGGTAACAACATCGGTGTGAACTACAACTTCGGAGAAATAGAACCAGCATCGCTGTCAGGACATGTGTGCTTGGGCCTGCCCGGCTTTTCGTGCTTCTCGACCGACCCTGCCGGTTCCCAGCCACTGGAAGGCGTGCGCATCGATCTGGTCGATGAAACTGGAGTCATCATCGCGACCACCTTTACGCTGGCCGATGGCAACTACCAGTTTGAGAACTTGCCGATCGGTGTCTACACCATCATCGAAACCCAGCCCGCCGATTTGATCGATGGAGCTTCGCGGGCAGGAACCGTCGACGGTAACAAAGTGGGCACCGCAAAGAGTGGAACTCGGATCGATACGATTCAGCTCTACGGTGGTAACGATGGCATCGGATACGATTTCTGCGAGCGTCTGCCGGCGAAAATCTCCGGCAAGGTTTTCGTCGATCTCGACGGTGACCGCCTCCAATCGCCTAGCGAAGAACCCATCGAGAACGTAGAAATCGAACTCTACGACGAGTTCAATCGGTTGGTGGCAACCACGCGCACCGATGCCAACGGCTATTACGAATTTGGAAATCTCCCTCGAGGCACGTACTCGCTCCGTGAGATCCAACCTGCTGGCTATTTCCAAGGCGGCCAGCGAGCTGGCTCGCTGGGAGGCAACGACTCCTCGTTGGATCGGATCACTTCTATCGTGATCCTCGATGGCGCAGACGGTGTGAATTACGATTTCTGCGAAACACCTCCTGCAATTCTCTCGGGATATGTTTTCCAAGATGGCGGAATCCTATTGACTGAGAATGGATTACCCCCGTCGAACTTGACCGGAATCCGCGACGGTGTGCGAACTCCGGATGACACGCCACTTCCAGGTGTTGTCCTCGAACTTCGAAGGATCGATGGGGCGTTTGCAGGGGCCGACGAAACGCTGCCGGGAATCTATGCTGATGGCGTGATTCGAGTGGTTACCGATGCCAATGGGTATTACGAGTTCCGTGGGCTCAAGCCGGGACTGTACCACATTTATGAGTTACAGCCATTCGGTATCTACGATGGAATCGACACTGCGGGGTCGACCGGTGGCACACCCGTTAATCCAAATGATCCGATCACCGATCCGATTGTAGAGGATCTGCTTCGGGCTCTTCAGAGCAATCCCGCCACCAACCCCAACAACGATGGTATTTTGCTCGCTCTCGCCATCGCGGGTGTGCAATCGATCGAAAACAACTTCAGCGAGGTGCTGGTCGGGGCCGAACCGAACAAGCCACCCGAGGAGCCAGATCCCCCAGTTCCGCCGATCGACAAACCGAATCCGCCGCCTGAGCCACCACGGATCGACGGAAGCGTACCACAAGCTCCTCCTCGTTTCTTGGTGCTTGCTCCCCCATTGGAGCCATTCCAAGACCCATCTTTGGCCGGTTACTCCGTGGAGTACACATGGCACTTGAGCATCATCAACGCAGGTGAACCTCGAGGTTTCCAAAACCATCGTCTGGTCGAACGCGAAGCATTAGCGAAATCGGCCCGTGTGCTCAATCTGAGCCAGTGGACGATCGACTCGATGAACATGGGACGATGGAAAATCGTTTCGTCCAATCGGACCAAACCGATCGCGGTTTCTCGCGAAGCCTTCAGTATCCGCGGCGCGAAACAATTGGCGGGTGATTTCAACGGCGACGGCCACGATGAACTCGCCCTGTTCAAAGATGGTGAATGGCTGTTGGATATGAATGGCAACGGCCAATGGGACAAAGCGGACCTCTGGGCGAGACTGGGCCAAAAAGGGGATTTGCCAGTGGTTGGCGACTGGGATGGTGATGGCAAAGATGACATCGGTATCTACGGGATCGCTTGGACAGGGGACCGTGAAGCATTGAAGCGAGAACCCGGGCTCCCCGACCCAGAAAACAGCAGCATCACTCGCCCAAAACACATCCCACCACGATTGGCGAGCGACAGTCATCAAGTCCGACTCATGCAGCGAACTTCCAAAGGGGAACCGCGGTCGGATGCGATCGACCACGTTTTCCAGTTCGGTGCCCAAGAAGACCAACCGATTGCGGGTGATTTCAACGGAGATGGCATCTCTACGCTCGGCAGTTTCCAAAATGGGATTTGGAAGATCGACGTCAACGGTGATGGCAATCTAGACTCCTCAACCGATGCATTTTTTGAGTTCGGCCAAGCAGGCGACGTGGCGATCGTTGGCGATTTCAACGGTGACGGACTCGATGAAATTGCGATTGTGCGAGGGAACACGGTAATCGTCGATAGCAACGGTAATGGCCGTCTCGATGTGACAGATCGGGTATTCGAGATCGAGGGAAGTGGTGACGGCGTGGTCGTCGGAGACTTCGACGGCGATGGAATCGACGAAGCCGCATTCTATTCGATGGATCCCCAAGACAAACCGGATGGTTTCCGCCAAGCTCGCGCTGGTTAGTCACGTTGCAACGAAATCACTGCTCGTGAGAGCTACGCCTCGATACGGCTTCCCAGCAATTGCAGGAAGGCGCGGATCCATGCTGGATGAGCGGGCCAAGCGGGTGCCGTCACTAGATTCCCTTGCGTGTGCGCAGAATCAAAGCCCGCGCTGGGAGCTTGGTACGTTCCTCCACCGAGCGTGACTTCGTACTGGACTGCGGGATAGCAACTGCACTCGCGGCCCGTGAGCACGCCCGCCGCAGCCAGAATCTGTGGACCGTGGCAAATCGCAGCGATCGGTTTATTGCTGTGCGCAAAATGCTGAACGATCTCCAGCACTCGCGGATTCAACCGCAAGTACTCCGGCGCTCGCCCTCCAGGCAACACCAACGCATCGTAGGAACTCGGTTCGATCGCATCAAAGTCAGCGTTGAGCGTGAAGCGATGCCCAGGCTTTTCGCTATAGGTCTGGTACCCATCGAAGTCATGGATCGCCGTAGTGACATAGTCTCCACCTTTTTTGCCGGGGCAAACGCAATCGCAATGGTGCCCGACCATCAGCAGCATCTGATAGGGAACCATGATCTCGTAATCCTCGACAAAATCCCCCACCACAAACAAGATTCGCTTTGCAGACATGGACTCAAACTCTTTCCTTGGTACTTTGAATTATTAGTGTATTGATTCGATAGAGGTTACTTCGACGCGGATTTCGCCGGCGTAGCCGATCCGTCGATCAGCGGCAGCGATCCGAGCATGAGACCCCGAATTACCGAAGTCATGTGAGGGATCTCCAACCGATCCCACTCATCGTCGACTTGATGGTAATCCTCGTGCAGAGAGCCTGCCGAGAAACTGTGGGCCACGACTCCCTTCTCGACAAACGACCAATTATCGCTCGCTCGATAAAGCATCGAACTGAATTTCGGGTGTTCAAAGATATCGACACCCCATCGCTTTGACGAATCATTCATTAAGACTCCCAGGTTCGACTCTTGCCAACCGGTCATCCAGATTTTTCCGCGCGCACCACCTTCAGGCCGGCCAATCATTTCAATGTTGACGTTAGCGACGATCTTTTCGAGTGGCCACGATGGAGTAGCGACGAACTGTTTGGATCCTAGCAAACCTGATTCTTCCCCCCAGAATGCCATGAACACCAGAGACCGCTTGG
>CAIYZV010000040.1 GCA_903930765.1 uncultured Pirellula sp. | reverse complement strand
GTCGATGACGGACCAAGGTGGAATTTAGTAGCTCTCGGAACATCGTTCCTACAGACGGTTCCCGCAATGCGTTCCCGTCGATCCTACCTACCCACTTTCGCTAAGTTTCGTACACTGCATGGACGGAAATAAAAGATGACGAAAAAGATAACTGCCATGGTTGGTTTGCGTCGATAGCTACTATGACTGCTTGACCAACACGGCAGCCTACCTCGGCCGGGGCATTCCCCCCGATCGATCGTGCCGTCATTTCACGCAAGGCATGCATCCCGGAGAAAACTAGATGAACTCATACAACCTGACGCACCTCAAGCAACTTGAGGCGGAGAGTATTCACATCATCCGTGAAGTCGCAGCTGAGTTTAAAAAACCAGTGATGCTCTATTCGATCGGCAAGGACTCTGCCGTGATGACGCACTTGGCACTGAAGGCGTTTTATCCTGCCAAGCCTCCATTTCCATTCATGCATATCGACACGACATGGAAATTCAAGGAGATGATCGACTTTCGCGAAAGCTATGTGAAGAACCAGTTGGGGATCGAACTGATCGTCAACATCAATGAGGAAGGGTTGAGACTGGGGATTGATCCTTTTGAGAATAGCGACAAGCACACGGAGGTGATGAAGACCGATTCACTCAAGTCCTCGCTGACTCGGTACGGATTCGACGCGGCGTTTGGCGGTGCGAGGCGGGATGAGGAGAAATCACGTGCCAAGGAACGTGTGTTTTCGTTTCGGGACAAGTTCCACCGGTGGGATCCGAAGAACCAGCGTCCCGAGTTGTGGAATCTCTACAACTCGCGTGTTAACCCGGGTGAGAGCATTCGAGTGTTCCCATTGTCCAATTGGACCGAACTCGACGTTTGGCAATATATCTACTTGGAGAAAATTCCGCTGCCCGATTTGTACCTTGCAAAATTGAGGCCTGTCGTTATCCGAAATGGAGTGCTGATCCATCCCAACGATGATCGATTTCGGTTGCAACCCGGTGAGACGATCGAGCACAAAATGGTTCGGTTCCGGACCTTGGGCTGTTGGCCGTTAACAGGGGCTGTAGAGTCGAATGCGACGACTGTTCCTGAAATCATTCAAGAGATGTTGCTGACCAAGACTTCGGAACGGCAGGGGCGGGTCATCGATAAAGATGGTGGTGGTGCAGGTATGGAACTCAAAAAGATACAGGGGTACTTCTAGGATGTCTCACCAAAGCGATTTGATCGCCAAGGATATCTTGGCATACCTCGAACAGCATGAACGAAAAGAACTGCTTCGTTTCATCACCTGCGGGAGTGTGGATGACGGCAAGAGCACACTGATCGGCCGTTTGTTATACGACAGCAAGATGCTCTATGAAGACCATCTAGCACAGTTGGAATCGGAGAGCAAAGTCCACGGCACGACCGGTGGGGCCTTTGACCCGGCGCTCGTCACCGACGGATTGAGAGCCGAACGCGAGCAAGGGATCACGATCGACGTCGCGTACCGATACTTTTCGACGGCAAAACGCAAGTTCATCATCGCCGATACACCGGGGCATGAGCAGTATACCCGCAACATGGCGACCGGCGCCTCGACAGCCGATTTGGCCATCATTCTGATCGATGCTCGGCACGGCGTGTTGACCCAGACCAAGCGGCACAGTTTCATCGTATCTCTACTGGGGATTCGACACGTTGTGGTGACGGTCAACAAGATGGATTTGGTCGGCTATAGCCAAGAACGCTTCGATGAGATCTGTGCGGACTATAAGGAGTTCGTCTCCAGGCTCGATCTTCCCGATCTCCATTTTATCCCACTAGCGGCGCTCCACGGAGAGAACGTGGTCGACCCTAGCCCCAACATGCCGTGGTACCGCGGTAGCACGTTGATGAGTTTCCTCGAAGCGGTATACATCGGTTCGGACCGCAATCTGGAGGATTTCCGATTACCCATTCAGTACGTCAATCGGCCCAATTTAGATTTTCGAGGGTTTTGCGGAACCATCGCCTCTGGGATCGTTCGACAAGGGGATGAGATCATGGTACTTCCATCCAAGCGAACCAGCCGGGTCAAACGGATCGTGACGTTCGATGGAGACCAAGCGGAAGCGTTCTGCCCCCAATCGGTGACCTTGGTTCTCGAGGATGAAGTCGATTGCTCGCGCGGGGACATGATCGTTCGCCCAGGGAACGTGCCCCGTGTTGGGAACTCATTTGATGCGACGATTGTATGGTTGACCGCGGATGCAATGATTCCGGGGAAGACCTATTTGTTCAAGCATACGAGCCAGACGGTCGCAGGCCAGATCGACTCGCTGCGGTACCGTGTCGATGTCAACACGCTGCATCGAAATCCCGCCCCGGACCTGCAATTGAATGAGATTGGGCGTTGCTCCATCACGCTAAACCAGCCTGTTTTCTATGATTCCTACCGTCGAAATAGAACCACGGGTGCGTTTATCATCATCGATCGTATCACCAATGCCACTGTCGGCGCTGGGATGATTTCGGACCGCGATGCAGTGCGACAACGCGTAGCCGCTTGGGAAGCCGAGGAAAAAATCGGCTCCCAAGAACAGCATCGCTCTGATGTAAGCCCGGCCGAGCGAACGGCACGGTTTGGTCAGCAGCCAGCGACCGTGCTCCTAACCGGACTTACCGGGACCGGGAAATCCACCATTTCGCGTGCCGTTGAACGGCTATTGTTCGACCGCGGTCGAGCGGTGACTGTTTTGGATGGTGAACTGATGCGACATGGAGTGAATGTCGATTTGGGATACTCAACCGAAGACCGAAGCGAGAATCTTCGGCGATCGGCCCATATCGCCAAGCTGTTCAATGATTCGGGACTGATTTGTTTGGCGGCCTTTGTGGCTCCGAGCCAGTCCGTTCGAGACCGTGTCGCAGATGTTGTCGGCCGGGATCGATTTTTCGTCGTTCATTGCACTGCGGACGAAGCGACTCGCAAGTCGCGAGATACCAAAGGACATTACGCGGACGCCGAGAGGGGTAAACTCCCTAATTTCCCCGGAGTCAGCGCCATCTACGAAGCTCCCGAGAAACCCGATCTCGTCGTTAATACCGGTGCGATGACCGTCGACGAAAGTGCCGACGCGATCGTTCAATTCCTGATTGCCAAGGGAGTCATTCGATAGCCTGCCTGCGGTAAGTCCATCGAGAGATTGCTAGCTTTCCCCTTTGAATTTTTGGGCCGAATTTTCCGCGGCGCCTTCTACATTGTGCCTTGCGCGTTGATTATATTTCCACTCAACGCAAGGAGTGACTGCGATGCATACGCTGTTGGTGTGCGATGCATACGCTGTTGGTGGTGGACATCGACAGCAGTCACTAGCGGATTGATGGCTGACTATTCCACGAAGGAGGGAAATCGAATGACTCGTATTCCGATGAGCCAAGCCGACGAGCAAGCTCGGCAATTGAGAGAGAAGCTGGATTTGAGCACTGCTGAGATTGGGCTGCAGGTCAGGACAACAAACTGCCTTGAGGAGAAAGGTATCTTCACGGTGCGCGAGTTGCTTCAGGCAAACCCTGAGACTCTTTTGAGCATCGCCAACTTTGGTGAGAAAACGCTCGAAGAGGTTTATCAAGCGCTGGAGCGTATTGGCTACTACCGGGGCTGGCGCAAGCCTCGCTGATCGCTGATCATCATCGCGATGCTCTAGGTTTTGTGGGCTGAGTAGGATTCGATCCGAGGAAAGCATTGCGTGACGCTTCTCAAGTACAGCTCCATAGCACTCATGGTTGTTTTCGCGTTCGCTGGCTCCGCCACGGACGCGCAGGAGCTCGATGCTACCCTGCAACGCGTGGACTCCTCGATCAGTTCTGAGGATCGCGCGAGCTGGAACGACATCGCAGATTCCCTTCGCTTGCTCGATTCACTCGACGTGCAAGGCCGTCAGAGGTTTGTAATCCCCGACGCTCGCGAGCGGATCGCTTCTGGCGCCAACGCACTGCGGGAGCGACTGCGCCAATCCGGAAGCTTGGACGAGGTGCACGCGTACCTGGAAAAACGTGCGAGTGCGGCAGAGGCAAATGCGACACGGTTGCAAGCTAGCGGGGATTTCTCGAATGCCTATGTTCAAAAATGGCGAGCGGCGGGGTTGCGAAGTGTGCTCGGTCTGCCAGAGGCCAATGGTAAACCTTGGGAGCCAACAACAGCATGGAGTGGTCTGAAAACGCGGCGAGCCTCAGAGAACTTGTCACTGGTGACATGGGGAGCTGGATCGTACCTGCAGACATCAAGTCCCAATTTTGTAGTTAGTTCGCAAGCTGCCGATCGCCCAACGCTCGAAATTGCTGAAGCCTGCGAACTGACCTATGCGATTTGGAAACAGTTGTTTTATGGGTTTTGGGCTGGTGACACCCAAAGGGCGTCGGATTTTGATGAACCGGTTCATGAGCCTTTTCGCGTTGTGCTGTTTCGAACGCGTGATGCCTACATCAAAGCGCTTCGAACCATGGAACCTCGGATTGGGATCTCAACGGGCTACTACAGCCCTACCCAGCGAACCTCATTCTTTTATTTCGATGGTACCAAGAGTCTTTCAACGTTGGTGCATGAGCTGACACACCAGTTTTTCAATGAAGCTACCGGCGAAGCTCCCGCGTTTGATTCCAATGACGATCCTGGATTCTGGGTGATTGAAGGTGTGGCGTTGTACATGGAGTCGATATCGAGCCGATCGATTGGCGGTGCGAAATTGATCGATGTCGGGGGGTGGGATTCTCCGCGATTGCAGGCTGGTCGATACCGACGATTGCACGATGAATTTTGGATCCCTACCGATGAGTTTTTTCAAGCGACGGGAGAGAAATTTCGAACGACCCAAGAGCTACCGGCGTGGTACAGCCAAGCGTGTGGACTGACCCATTCATGGTTGGATGCACCATCGGATTCGCGAGAATCGTTTCTGGCGTATCTGAGAGGAGTCTATCGGGGAGCGGGAGGGGCGAGCGTCAAGCCGTTGGGAGATGGCGACGATTCGATACGATTACGATACGATCGCTACTTGTTGGAAAGTTGCAAAAAAGGTTCCGGAACCGATGGTGGACGTCCCTATTTCAACAAGCGGGAAGAAGCCATCCTGTCGAATTGCGAGGTATCCACTGAGGAACTATTGGCTTGGGATTTTCGCTATCGAAAATCGCCTTGGCTCGACCTAACGGGGACAGCGATCGATGATCGGCTCTTCCTCGAGTCCAAGGAAACGCCTTGGGAAATTGTTAGGTTGGGGCTGGAATCGACCAAGATCTCGGATGCATCGATGCCTCAGATCGCTGCGATGAAGTCCTTGAGCGAATTGGATTTGACGAATTGCAACATTACCGACGAAGGTTTAAAGTCACTCCAAGGACACCCCACGCTGCGGAGCTTATGGGTGGCAGGGACCAAGCTCACCGATGATTCGCTGAAAATTCTGGCTTCGATACCGAGGTTGGAACGGGCTTCGGTCGAGAGTACGTCTGTATCCACCGAGGGGTGGAGGCAATTGCTTCTCAAGAAGCCTAGTTTGAAGAACAAGCCTTAGTCAGGACGATTGGAGCAGGTAGCAATGCACTCGAGATGTTATCCGATCTACTGCCTGGCATTGTTATGGGCAATGCTTTTCGTCGCCGCCCAGCCCATGCATGCACAGCTTACTCCGTCGGCTAATTCGGGTTCTGAAGGCAAATCCGTTACCATCAAAACGCCTATCCTCAAAGCCCCACAGATCATTTCGATCGCAACCGGAGTTCCCGGAATTGTTGAGAAAGTAATAGTGCGAGAGGGAATGGTGGTAAACGCGGGCGATACTTTGCTTCGAATCCGCGACGATGAAGTGCGAATGTCATTGCAACAAGCCGAGTTGTCGTTGGAGCTAGCGGAACTAAAAGCCAGTCGGGATGTTGAAATCCGCTTGGCCGAGAAATCTTCGGAAGTAGCCGAGCAGGAGTTGAAACGGGCACTGCTTGCAAACAGTATCGCTGCCGATACGTATCCACCGAACGAGATCGATCGCTACCGCTTGGTTTTTGAACGAAGCAAACTGGAAATTGAGCGAGCTAAGCTCGATCAAGTATCTGCAAAGTTAGGATTGCGTTTGGCGGTCGCGGAAAAGGAACAGGCGGAACTGCAGGTGGCGAAGCACACGATCAAATCACCGATTCGTGCGACGGTCGTTTCGATCGATCGCCAAGTTGGCGAGTGGGCTGATTCGGTAACCAAAGTTCTTGAATTGATCGGTGTTGATCAATTAAGGCTCGAAGGTTTCATCGATGCTTCGGAGGTTGCTCAAGTCGCTGTGGGAATGCCGGCGAAAGTCCGAGTGTTGGTAGGCAAAGAGCCAACCGAAGCGGTTGGTAAAGTAAGCTTTATTAGTCCCATTGCGAATCCGGTGAACGGTCAAGTTCGGATCTTCCTCGACGTTGATAATTCTACGGGGGAGCTTCGCCCCGGTGTGAACGTCACGGCGGAACTCATCCACCGTTCCGCTCAAGAATGAGATGGAAGCTTTTGTTGATTGGGAAAGCTAGCTGGCGGTCGCCCAATCATCCTTGGAGCCGATCCGAATGAGTGTATCTGGTACATACTCCCCAAGTATCGAATCGGATCTTGCGATTCCGTATCGCTTGCGTCAGGACCTGGAGTGGGTACGACGGGAGGGGCGAAATGGGAATTGGCTGTGGGTGGTGTACGATCGAATCAGTACTGAGTTTTATTTGATGAGCGATTTGGAGGCGAGTGTCGCTGCGAAACTGGATGGGAAAACCGGTGTGCGAGGATTGCTTCAGGGCGCCGACGGAGGAGGTTTTCCATACCGCGTCGATCGAATGTGGCTCGAGCAATTGATCGCGCGTTTGAAAGGTCTCGGATTGGTTTATGACTGTGGGATGGAATCCTACCGATTGCAGGTCGATCCTCCTCGGCGTCGCTTTTCTCTGTTGAACTACTTGGTGTCGTGGCTGCAGATTCGGATTTCGATTTTTAATCCTGCACCCATACTCGATTTCGCGATAGGGTATTTGGCATTTCCTTTTCTTCGGATGGGGCGTGGGGTGTGGCTGGCCGCGTTAACGCTGACTTTGGTTTCAGTCCTACAGCATTGGTCGCGATTGGTTATTGAGGCTCCATTGGCTGCCAGTGCGTTGCTTGCCGATCAATGGTGGGTTCTGTTGCTGTTGCTCTTTGGAATCAAGGTTTTTCACGAAATAGGACATGCTGTGGCATGCCATGCATTCGGAGCAAAATGTCGTGAGATCGGGGTGATGTTTTTAGTTGGGGTGCCATGTTTTTATTGCGATGTGACGGATGCTTGGCGAGTTTCCAGTGCGAAACGTCGTGCGATGATCGCAGTGGCTGGGGTTTACGTAGAGATTGTATTTGCGATGGTTGCTTATTGGGTCTGGTTGACTAGCCAAACGCCATGGGTGCGACTAACGGCATTGCAGGTTTTTATTTCCAGCACCGTCATGACCCTCGCGATCAATGGGAATCCTCTGTTGCGTTACGACGGCTATTATATTTTGAGCGACTGGTTCGGAATTACCAATTTGGCGGAACGAGCCCGTGGAGCATGGCGATCCATGTGCCAGAGCGTTGCCGCCCGTGAGTTGCCGATCGAGAACGTTGCCTGGAGCGATATTGGACTCTTGCTTTACCACGTCCTTTCGTTTGCCTATCGGTGGTTTGTGCTGCTTAGTTTGCTATTAGCTGCCCGAATGGCGTTGATTCAAATGGGTGTTTTGACCCCCGCTGTCCCTATGTGGTTGGGTGCTGCAATGATGCTGTTCGCGTCGCAACATGTATCAAGTGCATTGGGGGATACGGTAGCGCTGTCACAGTTCGGTAAACGCGGAGGGAGAAACTGGAGCGCGATGGCGACTGGGATGGTGTTGACGGCACTTTTGATGTTTATTCCGTTGCCTCGATACCAAACAGCGAGGGGCGTCTTAAAGCCCTCGGTGGAGCAGACAATTCATGTGCGAAATCCATCCTATTTAACCTATGCGTTGCGGGATGGAGAGTCGGTTGTTCCGGGGCAATCGATCTTTGGATTTACTTCGCCTGAAATGATTCGACGAAAACTGCAGATCGAAGGAGAGCTTGTGGTGCAGCAACGCCGCGTTGAACAGTTGCAGCGCAGGGCTGTCGATGATGCGACGGTTCCTACCCTTTTGGAGGAGGCGAAAGAAACGTTGGCTGGCCTTTTGGAGCAACTCGAAGAATACGAGCGTGAAGCAGAGAAACTCAATATGAAGTCGCTGGTTTCCGGTCGATTGGTACTAGCAAAAAAAGACCATAGTGAGCTTGTTCGAGGTGGGATTGTGAGCGACCTGCATCGTATTTTCAGCAATGCCGATGATCATCCTTGGTTTGAGCGAGGGGAATTGTTGGGTTATGTTGAGACGGTTGGGGCATGGGAGGTGCAAGCGACCGTCCAGGAATCGGATTTGCCTTCTCTTCAAATAGGGAAGTTGGTTTGGGTGCGTGTGGACCAATCGCCTCGTCAACAATGGCGTGGAAACGTGTTGCGCATTGATCGAATCAAGGAGGCGTCGAAAAGGTTTCCTGGCCATGTGGGTGGAGATGCCAATGTTTCTCAGCGGAAAGAATGGCTCCTGCAAAACGATGTGATCGGCGCCAGCTTTCGAGTAACCATCGCTTTGGACCGATCCAACCCAGACTGGTTACGAGATGGTACGGCCACGATTCGCTGGCAAGGTCACTCGGAGAGTTTCGCCGAGTGGTTCCGCTCGGTGCTTTGGGATGCCCGTCCGTTGGGGATGACAATCAGAAACTTTGAGCCATTTTTCTTCATCAGATCCGCGATTCGAACGGTTCCTCGCAACCGTTGAACGATGGATCGAACCAAGAACAGTCCCAGACCCGTGCCGGGTTTCTTTCTCTCCAACTCATCACCTGCGCGATAAAAACGAGAGAATACTTTTCTCCTTAGATGCCTCGGAATTCCCGGCCCGTTATCCGAGACGGCGAGATGAATTTTTCCGTCCTCGAGCTTCACCTCAATATCGATCTCCGTTGGTTCGATAGAGTACTTTACGGCATTGTCGAGAAGGTTTCGGACCAGAACTTCGATATCCACACGATGCGCGAGGACGTCGCATGGAGTGACGTTCCTCCGAATGGCTTCGTCAGGTAAATGATACTGGGACTGTAGCTTTGCAGCGATCTCCTGGATGACATCATGGATCGCAATCCACTCGGTGGTTCGGTTATCCGATTCCTTCTGTTGGAGTCGTGCGACATCGAGCAATTGATTGATGAGTCCATCGAGACGGTCAACGTCTTCCAACATAGTGCGATAAAACTGCTGCCGCTGCTCGCCGTCAACCGGACGACGGTCGAGAGTCTGGAGATAGAGCTTCAAGGAAGCGATGGGAGTCTTCAGTTCGTGCGTGACGGAATCGATGAAATTGCTCTGACGTCGGTTGAGATTGATGTTCTGGATAATCCAAACTAGATAGAGGACGACTCCTGCGAGAACGAACGCAAACATAATCGAGCCGACGCTGAGCAGAACCCAATAGATATTGAGACCACTCTCATTGGGGGCTTGCAAGGCACCGAAGACGTTGATCAATACCCAGCCGATCGTCAGCCCGACGAGGACTACGATCATGAGAATTGCTAGCAGGATTGGCCATTTAAGGCTCTTGCGTTCGAACACCAATGTTGACGATCCTTTCCTGGGTGGTTGCCCATTCGCTGCTTGATGCTAATCCCCTGCTTGATGTTGAGCTCTGGTGTGCGGAGAAGCCCCCCTTCGCTACGAATCCATCGAGGGCCGCGACGGATCCGATAAACGTGCCGGGATCGACAATCGTATCGAGGAGATGGGAACAATACTGGTTAAAACGTTGGTTTTTTGTCGGTTTTCAGGGTGTGAGGAAAAAGGGCTCGTAAAACTTCCATTTTTCGGGAAATTGTCCGAAAAGGGAAGATCTGAAGCTGACTTGGGGCTTTTCAAAGGTTTACAATCGTACACGCTGCCCGCCTCGCAACGAGGAGTACCTGCTGGTTGGTCTGGTTGATTGGCAAAAAGCGGGAGCGGATGAGGCAATAGAGTCCGACGAAGGAATCGAATCGTGACACCTGAAGCAGATCCAGTTCATTTCTCGAGACAGATTTGGCAAGCGGTTGCTGAGTATGCGTTGCGGGCTGTGGCCCGCCGGGAGTTTTGTCCGGAGCGCTCCCGTATTGAAAATCTTCGACCTGTTTTTTTTCAGGAGGAAGATGACTTGGCTTTCGGGAAGCAAATTTGGTGCTTCGAGGCGATGGGTGTCTCTGACAGTGGGCGACGACAATTGATCTTTGGCTTGATGGAGTTCTCCATTCAGTTCGGGTTGCTTGAACCGGTCCAGTCTGGTCTTTTCGAGGATGCTAGCGAACGAGAGCGATGGATTGTTCAATTGTCTGCGTTCGAAGCGACTCCAGAGAAAACTTCTGGAGCTACCAAGTTTTGGATTTGGGCAGCTTGGATTAGCGTCGCGCTTTTGGGGATGGGTTGGTTGATCGCATTGATTCGCTACCTGATGCAGTCCTCCCTGTAGTCGTGGGGCCGGCTTTGCCGACCCATGAGGTGTGGCCGCATGAGGCTCTTTCGTATGTACTTGCTACTGTTGCTTGAACTCGTCGCTGTGGCTTGAACCGGTCATAAATGCCTGCGATTTCCATCGCAGTCTCTTTGAGCAGCCTCGACGATAGGGCCGCTACCGTTGCCTCTTTTGCCTCCACGCCGGACGTCCTGTATTTGTGTTCGCTAATGGAAGTGCCGAAACGAGTTGCCGATGCTGAAATTTGCATTCATGCAATAATGGAGGCATGAAAACTGTACGTTGTATCGAATTGCGTGGTGCCGCGGAGCACAATTTGCAAAGCATCGATGTGGATATCCCTCTGCGTCGATTGACGGTTGTTTGTGGTGTTAGCGGGAGCGGTAAGACTTCGCTGGCCCTCGACACATTGTATGCAGAGGGCCAACGTCGCTATATCGAAAGTTTCTCGGCATATACCCGTCAGTTTTTGGCACGCATCGATAAACCCCGATTTTCTTCGCTCGAGAATCTCCCACCTTCCTTAGCGGTGACTCGCGGGGATCGCAGTCGCAACAATCGCAGTACGGTTGGTACTGCCAGCGAGGTTTTAGAGCCATTGCGGATTCTATTTTCGCACGTAGCTAGTCCGTACTGCCAAACCTGTAGTAAACCAATCCTTAAGCATTCGGCTTCTTCGTTGGCGAAGAGGATAGTGTCCTTGGGAGATGGAAGAGCGATGTTGGGATTCGAGTTCGACTGGGAAACCAAGGCGGACTTGTCGCAGCAACTTTACGACTTGCAGTCCTCTGGTTTTATTCGAGTGATTCTCACCGATGATCTGGTGGAATTGTCGGAAGATCTGGGGACTGTTGCGAAAAAGGTGCCTGCAAAGGGGGCAGGCATTGTGGTGATCGATCGATTTCGAATCGACGGTAGCCCATTGTCTCAATCCACCCTGCAATCACTGGAACTCACTTTTGAGCGGGCGGATCGTAATGTGATCGTCTTGGTGGCGAAATCCAACGGAGAGAACCAATCCGCCAAAGGCTTGGATCACAATGTTCGATCGAGAATTGTCTCCGGACAAGAGTACGACGAGCATTTGTTTACCAAGAAATTACGGTGCGCAGATTGCGGCGAGGAATGCCCAGAGTCTGAGCCGCGGTTATTCAGCTTCAACAGTCCCATCGGAGCATGTTCTCAATGCACCGGTTTCGGAGAAGTCTCCGATCTCGATCTTGAGAAAATACTGCCCGATCGCAATCTAACGTTACGCGATGGAGCAATTGCACCTTGGAGAACACCATCCTATGAGCACGAGCTCCATGAATTGATGGCGATTGCGGCTGAATATCGAATACCGCTCGATCTACCTGTGGCAAAGCTTTCGTCCAAGCATTGGGATCTGATTCAGCATGGAGTTCCAGCGAAAAGCTTTGGAGGGTTAGATGGTTTTTTCGCGTGGCTCGAGCGGAAAAAGTACAAGATGCATATCCGAGCGTTTCTTGCTCGCTGGAAATCGTATTCGGTATGTCCACTGTGCAAAGGTCAGCGTTTATCCCCAGGAGCTTTGGCATATCGTTTCCAAGGAATGAGTTTTTCGCAAATCACAGAGCAGACCATCGATGATTTACGAACGATACTCAGGGAACTACAGGAAAGTTCCGAGCATCTTCCAATCGGTGCAGATGTAGCAGCGTTGGAGCCAGTGTTGAAGCAAGTTGCATCGCGATTGGATTATCTTATTTCGGTTGGGTTGGGATACTTAACTCTTGGTCGGACGATGCACACGTTGAGCGGAGGAGAAGCTCAACGCGTGAATCTTACGACCCTGCTAGGATCGGACCTAGTCGACATGCTCTATGTACTCGATGAACCAACCGTAGGACTACATCCTAGTGATACGGTCCGGGTTGCTTCGGCGGTACAGAAGCTTGTGGAGCGTGGAAACACTGTTGTTTTGATCGAGCATGAGCCGTATCTGCTCTTTCAAGCAGACCACGTACTCGAGATCGGACCTGGGGCTGGTGCTCGTGGTGGCAAGGTTTGTTTTTCAGGTAAGGCTTCGGACTTTCGTAAAAGTAAAACTCTAACGGCGAAATACCTGTCATCGAAATGCTCTAGCCGTGAACCACGCGAGGTGGGGAAGCGAGTTTTGGAACTTCGTGGGGCGCGAGGAAGAAATTTAAAGAATGTTGATCTCAAGATCCCGCTGGGTTGCCTTTGCACGATTGTCGGCGTCAGCGGAAGTGGGAAGAGCTCTCTCGTATTGGATACATTGGTACCAGCGATTGGGGCATCCAAGGGGGAATCGTCTGAGCACGCATTGCCCTTCGATCGGCTCATCGGCGAGGAGCATATTCGCGGATGCGTTGCCATCGATCAATCTCCCATCGCGAAGTCGATTCGTTCGACGCCTGCGACTTATGTCAAAGCGATGGACGAAATAAGGATTGCATTTGCATCATCGGCCGACGCGAAGGCCGCGGGCTTGACTGAAAGTCATTTCAGCTTTAACAGTTCGGCGGGGCGTTGTCCTGTTTGTGAGGGCCTAGGGTTTACGTCCGTTGATATGCAGTTCATGGCAGATGTTCGATTGGTTTGTTCGGAATGCAATGGCAAGCGGTTTACACCTCGCGTTTTGGACGTGCGTTATCGTGATCTTGATATCTCTGAAGTTCTGAACTTGAGCGTGGTTGATACGATCGAGTTCTTTCGCGGCGAACGCAAATTGCAAAAGAAATTGCAACCTTTGGTGGACATAGGATTGGGGTACTTACCATTGGGCCAAAGCGTATCCTCGCTTTCTGCTGGGGAGTCCATGCGATTGAAGTTAGCATCGCACCTTGAAGAGCAGAGTCGAAGATTAATTGTTATGGATGAGCCTACGACTGGCTTGCATTTCGCAGATGTTGAACGGTTGCTTGCCTGCATCGATGTCTTGATTGATCAGGGGAATTCGGTTTTGGTCATCGAACACAACGAGCAGATGATTCGGGCCTCGGACTATTTGATCGAAGTAGGCCCCCAATCCGGTGAACGCGGGGGAGAAATTGTTGCCGAAGGTGCACGGGATGATTTTTTGACGGGTGCAAATTCCGTGACCGCAACGATTCTCCGTGAGGGTTAACAAGTTTATTTGCAGAGATCTTGATGCGGCTTTTGATCGTGCGTGGAAGTGTCTTGCTCGGGCATATTCAAGGGCGACCTGTTTTTTTGAAGGGCGGCTCTTTTTTTTGAGGGGAATGCAGGAGTGGGAAGAGTTCCCTCGGCTAGCGGGTGGCTAGGTGATCGATGGTGTTGGACGTACAATGACGGTCGTCCGAAATTCGCCCATGAAAAATGCCGTCCTGTCCGCGGACGGATTTTAGTCGGGCCAGTAGCGGGTCAAATTAAATTGAACGCCGAGACAATCGTGCGTTAGGGGGGTGGAGAACCTGTGGTATTGGCACGAGGCAATCGAGGGATTCGCGAGTATGCGTGAAAATCACGAAGACCAAGGTGACTTGGAACTGGATCAGGTTCTGCTGGATTTCTTGAAACGGCATGACCGCGGTGAAATTGTGGATCGTGCCGCCTTCCTTTGCGAGCACCCCGAGTATGCGGATCGATTGCAAGAGTTGCTCGCAGCGGCTGATTGGATTGAAACCATGGCGGGTCCTACGATTCCAGTGGGAGGACTCGAAGGTGTAACCAAGTCTGACACTAGCGCCACCCCTGAACTACCCTCTGAAGGTGAAGAGTCTCGCGCGAGTTATGATCCAAATGCGATCACCTTGGATTTAAAAATTCAGTTTGAGGATTTGGAAAAAAAACGCGAGATGTTCTCGTTCGTCGATGCACCGCTTTCCAGCGACACCGATTTTAGCTTGTCCGATGTCCCTTCGCTGGACAATACACAAGCATCACTTCCGTGCCGGTTTGGAGAATATTTGCTCGAAAGAGTCCTGGGGCGAGGCGGCATGGGGGTCGTCTATTTGGCCAACCAAGTTCAACTCAATCGGCGGGTGGCGATCAAGATGATTCGGTCGGGGGCTCTGGCATCGGATGAAGAGGTTGCACGGTTTTACAGTGAAGCCCGCAGTGTTGCCAAGCTCGATCATCCGAATATTGTTACCGTGTACCACTGCGGTGAAAGCGATGGTCACCACTTTTTCTCCATGGACTACATTCCCGGTACGGATCTTGCCAAGATCGTGTCGAACGGTCCGATCGATCCCAAACGCGCTGTCCGCTATGTTCGCGATGTAGCGAGAGCAATTGACTACGCGCACGAGCACGAGGTTGTGCACCGTGATTTGAAGCCAGCCAATGTGTTGCTAGATGAAGAAGATGAGGTGTACCTTACCGACTTTGGACTTGCTAAACAAATGGGTGGCGACGAAGGCTTGACGGCAACAGGCGCTGCTTTGGGTACGCCTAGCTACATGTCTCCGGAGCAAGCTGCTGGGAAAAGCGAGGACCAAGGGGTCGCGACCGACGTGTATGCAATGGGAGCGATTCTATTTGCGCTGTTGACGGGGAAACCTCCATTTCAGGCGGCATCTGTTTTGCAAACGATGATGCAAGTGATGCACAAGCCTGCTCCAAGTGTCCTGCAGTTGCAGCCTAACACCCATGTGGATTTAGAAACAATCGTAAGCAAGTGCCTCGAGAAGTCGCCGAGCCTTCGGTATGCGACCGCTGCAGATCTTGCCCAGGATCTGGATCGTTTTTACAACGGACATCCGATTCAAGCTCGACCGCCATCCTGGCCTCGTCGGTTCCGGTTTTGGTTTTCAAACATTCCGATCGTCGCTGCATTGACCGGTGGCCGACAAGTCGACCCGTCTACCTCGCAACGTTGGGCGCAGCGCGCTTTCATTGCGATTGCTGCACTCATGCTTGGTTCGGTTTTGTTTGGCAATACGATCATTCGCTGGATTGATGATAAGCGTCTTCCGGGCAGGATAACCATTGCTTCGGGAGCACCCGGAGGAATGTACTACGACATTGCAGGGAAGCTCTCCGATCGAATGAAGACTGGGAGTGGTCGCCCGCCGTCGGTGATATCTACCGGCGGATCGATCGAGAATCTTCGGCAACTGCTCGAATCGCATGCGGATGTCGCATTGATGCAAGAGTCCACCATACGATCCGACCAAGTCGCTGTTGTTGCCCCACTGTTTTTCGAAGCGATTCATATTCTCGTTCCAGTCGAGATGGAGGCTGAACGGATCGAGGATTTGGCAGGAAAGAGGATTGTGCTGGGGAATAAGGAGTCTGGGACTCGACAAACCGCCCTGCGATTGCTGAAACATTTCGGTTTGTCCGAAGGGGACTATGAAATTGTCGATGGCGACTGGACGCAATCATCAATGCGGCAGCCTCAGAATGTATTGGTCGCGATGGTCAAACCGGAGCAGTTGGGCATGGTGGAGCTACTTTCGGAGGGTAAATACCGATTGCTCTCCATTCGCGATGTCGCCTCCCTGACGTCGACGGAACCTATGTTTCGATTTCTCGAACTCAAGGCGGGAGCGTACCGAGGCATCATCCAAGAACCGACGATGATGATCGCGACAGCCGCGCTCCTCGTGGTTCGAAAAGATTCCTCAGCGAGATTGGTCGAGGAATGCTTGTCCGCAGTCTACGAGCGCAAGCCTCTGGTCGATGGATTAATTGCACGAGAACTGGCCGCAAGTTGGCAGGGATTGCCGTACCACGAAGTAGCGAGGCAGTATTTTTCTCGTCCGATGGGCCAATAAAGCATTGGCTGATGGTATTGAGCCCAGTCCAGTGAGCCCAGTCCAGTGAGCCAGTGAACTCGAGCTGCGATTCGATCTGGTTCAGCAGGAACCTGTCGGAGAGAACTAGTCCCTCGGCTCCAGCTCGGTATAAAACATCGCGGCAGCATTGACGCGGTGTGATTCGAGGAATTCGAGGTGGTTTCGGACCGTTGGAAGTTTGGCTGCTGCAGGGAGTACCACCATCCAGATGGTCACGATCGCCAATACCATGCCGAGCAATGCACGGATCCCGCGTTGATTGTTTGGATGTGCTGTTTTCATAGGGCGACCCGGGTTCTACTTCGCAAGGATCGATTTCACTTTATCGGCGTACAGCACACCGAACATCAATGTGGCCATCGCTAGCGACAGGATCATGCTCCACGCTTGACCGATGATGTACAGCAAGAGTGGTTTTCCGACACAGAGGTATTTCCATAGTTCCCGAAAATTGGTTTCGAGTCCGAACGCGACAAAGGCGAGACAAAACAACCAAATCCGTACTTGGGATGTAATCTCTTTCGATACGACTTCCGCGATATTGCTATCCCAACCGATCAAGGGGGGCAGGAATGAGAAAGCGAGTGAAGCACCGATAAATCCGATCACAAATTTCGGGAACCTCGTCCAGATTTCAGATAATCCAACGCTGTTGGTATCTCCGGATTCGCGGTAGCGTGTTGACCAGTAGGTTGCCACGCCAAATGCGATGACGCCGATCAGAACGTTTTGGATCATTTTTACGGTATTCGCGACGGTGGCGGCATCGTCGCCGAGCACGGCGCCTGCCGCAGCGACCGCGCCGGTGGAATCGATAGTTCCACCAATCCATGCAGCACCAACAATAGGATCCATTCCCGTTTTGAGAACGATGTAGGGCTGAACGATCATCATGACCGCGGTAAAAAGTAGGGAGACTCCAATCGCGTAGGAGACTTCCTCTCGTTTGGCTCGGCAAGCAGCACCGGTGGCGATTGCAGCCGATACGCCGCACACGGACATGTCCGCCGAAATCACCATATTCAAACTTGGGGATTCGATTTTCAAAATCCGTTGACCAAACCAGTACGTGGTGATCAGGACGATGGGGGTTACGACCCATGACGTGAAAACACCTGGGACTCCCAATGCCACCAGCTTTCCAAACAACACCTCGGCACCGAAAAGCACGAGTCCTAGTTTGATGAACGTGTCACCGATTACCATCGGCTTGAGAAAGTCTGGCGTACCGATCGTGTTGCTGATAGTCAGCCCTAACAAGAGGGCCCACAGCACGTACTCAAAGTTGTATTGCTTGACGACCTCTTGGGTGGACATCAAAAAAGCAAAAATCGCCAGCAGGAACAAAACGAGGTACCCTACCAAAAACGAACCAGGGGATATGCCTCGAGCATAAGCGACGGGCATTAGGAGGGTGCCGATAACGGCGAAAGTGATGAGCAGTGCGCCTCCGAGAAACTGTGGTTCCCCTTTTTTGGGCTTGGTGAAAAACGCTTTGCCGGGTGCATCTTTCCATGATTCCAGCTTCGCAATGGTTCCTTTTGCTGTGTTGACGATTTCCGGTTTGACCCCAACATCATTGGCAGGCTTGGCCGAGACGAAGAAGGTTGCTACCAGGAGAGCCAGAGCGCCTATGCCAACCACAAGCCAGTCTTCATGCAATCTTTTGTATTTGGGCGTTGCTGGCGTTGGAGCGGTTTCGTACGGGGATTGCATGGCGGATTTCCCTCGAGAGTCGTGGAGGCATGTGCAGGGTGCGGGAATTAGATCTTGGAACCAGCCCCTTTGGTGAACGCCATGAATGCTGATTCGAGGTTGATTTCCTCGGCGGCGAATCGTTTGAAGCGTATACCTGCCTGAATCAAGGTTGTTGCCAGCGACGAGTAATCGTCGACATCGGACTTAAGTGTGACGCGAAGGACGTTGCCGCTCGAGGATACCGAAGAAACGATGTCTTGCTGCTCAAGCAGTTTGCCGGCGGAGTCCAGGTCTGAAGGGGCGACAGGTTCGATCAAGATCACCGTATACGGGCTGACTTGTTTAATGATCGAAGCAACATCGTTGCTGGCGATCATTCTTCCGGAGTCGATGATGCCCACTTTGTTGCAAACGTCTGCGAGTTCGGGCAAGATGTGGCTGCTGACGATGATGGTTTTGCCCATCGCGCCAAGCCTGCGCATTAAGGCTCGCATTTCAATACGGGCTCGTGGGTCGAGACCGCTGAGGGGTTCATCGAGCAGCAGCACAGCAGGGTCGTGAAGCAACGTACGAGCCAAACCTAATCGCTGCGTTTGACCGCGTGAAAGCGTATTGGCGTACGCATCGCGTTTAAAATCTAAATCGACGACTTCGAGCATTTCGTTGCAACGCTTCCGACGTGCTTGAGGGCCGATGCGATAAGCCGCGGCAAAAAATTCGAGATACTCGATCACGGTCATGTCATCATAGACACCAAAGAAGTCAGGCATGAAACCGACGAGGCGCCGGATTTCTTTGGGGTGGGTGTAGATCGAATAATCGCAGACATAAGCTTCGCCTTCGGTGGGTTCGAGCAAGGTTGCCACGATGCGCATGGTGGTTGTCTTGCCCGCACCGTTTGGACCAATAAATCCGAAAAGATCCCCTTGGCCTAAATCCAAGTCGATATCGCGGATGGCGTACATGTCGTCGTATTTTTTTGTAAGTTTTATCGTCTTGATCACGATAGGACGCCGTTAGGGATTGGGATTCGGGGAAAGTTCACGCAAAGCTGTCGAAGATCTGCTGTTGTTTTCGACGGTGAAGACCATCCGTACGATCGAGAGTTGCTTCCCCCCGATCGGTTGTACGGTGGCCCCATTACGCCGTAGATTCCAAGTGCTCACTGGTTCGGCAACCTGAGCGAAAATCACAGCCCTCTCCAGTTTCAGCAGATCGGAGCACTCGAGGTTGCTCAAATAGCGATTGGATAAACTGGTGTAAGACGAGGCGCCGGCAGAGCGATGGAACGAGAGCAACTCGGCTAAACGCTCGAGGTTATTGGTGTCGGCGGGGTTCCACTCGGAACCTTGTTCCTCACCGGCGACGAACGTTCTGCGCTGAAGGCGTCGAGTGATGTCTTTGGGGATTGCCGTCGATATCGGCACCCGTTCCCCAGGGCGTATTCGAGATGGGATTGTGTACGCTCTCCCAGCAAAGTAAAGAACTCCTTCGAGGAGATCGACACTCAACGGGTTCGCAAAGGAACCTTGAAGCAAGTCGTCTTTTCCGGATACCGTGCCGAGTCCATTGTACGAGGCTGGGAATTCAAAGGTGTCCGACCATTCGGAGTAAAAGGCCTTGGTGCCAGCTGCTGGAAACCCCATCCCTTGAATATCGGTTGAGTCACTTGTCGATGACTCAACCGCGTACGTTGGCAGTCCCAGTTGGGTTGTGACGTTTGAATCAAAGCCACCTAATCCTTTTCCAGGTTGGCCGAACCAGTCGATCCGATTCGGTCGAGGCTTCGACTCCGGGGAGTTTGGAGTTTGATTGGTGTCTTTGTCTGCGGTCAAATTTTGCAGGGGCCGGTGGTAGGTGGCGAAATCGTACACGCCCCGGCGACCCGCGTAGCAATGAGAGTAGGAGCGGCCATGGAGTTGCTGCGTTTGGTCATCTACATCGATGATCTCCAAGCAATTAATGCTGGGTAACTCAGGTTTCCAGGCTCTCGCGAGTACGGAGGATACTACCATAATCCCGATGGATGAGATGATAAGTGTCCACCATGTCCATCGAGGCTTTTGCCATGCTTTCGAGACCAAGAAATAGTCGAGGGGGCCGATCAAGAGGGCCAATAAGCCTGCGATGAGAACGAGTTGCCCAAGGTTGCCGAGCCGAAGATTTGGAAAGGTGTCAAGCGTTGCATTTAGTTGCCCGACCAATTCATCGTAGGATTGATAAATAGATTTGTTGACACGTGACTCAGGCTTCTCCCAAAAGTCCTTGAGCAGGTATTTGATGAGAGCCGGCCGCGTTTCCCAAGCTAACATTTGGGGGCAGTCTATCTCTGTTGCCATCCAAACAACACTGCCGAGCCCCACAGCCCATCGAGCGATGAAGGGCAATTTCGTGCGTGTCCCGGTTGCAGTCACTACATCCACGCGGCCTTGCTTGATGTTCAGTACTGCGCATGGTAGGGGTTGAAGCTGCTGTTGCGATCCCAGAAGCGATTCGATCGGACCCGGTTCTCCATCGTCTGAAAAGCTAACTACCTCCCCTGGAATCAATTCCCTCAGTGCGGGGGTGTTGGTCAAGGACTGGGCGGATTTGCCCCAGCACAGTACCAATTGGCCACCCTTTTTAGTCCAAGCGGTTAGCGCACTTGCTTGTTGTGCGGTGATTCCGCGATTCAACTCCTCGTTTGCCGAAGAGAACACGACGGCATCGACACCTGAATAAACTAGCTCGCTCTTGGGGAGAGTTTTGGCGTCGGTTATTTCCGAAACGCTGAGTTCGCCAAAACTTCCTTGAGCGGATTTCATGGTCCCTTGTGCGAGGGCGAGTTGGGATGTTCCCAGTCCGACAATCCAAGGCTGATTTGCCGGTAGAGGAGTTCCTCGCTCTGAATCCGAAAGAGTGTGTTCCAGAATGGTTCGCTTTTGGTCATCGACGAGGACGATGCGAATAGGACGGTTACCGCGACCATGCTTCGCCAGCAGGTCAACGGTAGAGGATTGATTCCCAGAACAGTCGAAAACCCACTCTTTGGATCGGTAGGTGACGGGAACGCCATCCCCATCAAACGTGTGTACTTCGACCAATCCTTTCAAGGCGTCACCCGATCCGTTTCCAGGACTCGATACGGTCACCCGATGAAGCGTCGGGAACCCTATTTTCCAATAACCCGCCAGGCCGGAATTTACGGACACTTGCAAAGCGTCCGCGGGAGCGGCGAACGAATTGGATTTGGAAAGGAACAGGCATGCGATTCCGAAACAAAACAAGAGACGCCACAGCAATGATTGCCGTGGCGAAACTCGAGTTGGGGAAACCATGCGATCGGATCGAGCGATCGTAGTGAGAATCATGTCAACGGGTCGACCTTAATCCAATCGCTTGACGCGAAGATTCTTGAAGTAAACCTTACTTCCTGGATCGTGGGCTTGGAGGGCAAAGGTTCCCTCATCGATCTTGCGAGTGAAATCGGAGCCGGCTTTTTGGTCGTCTGGCTCAACGTATTCAACAAGAGTCTTTCCGTTGACTTTCAAGGTGATCTTCTTTCCGACAACAAGGATCTCCTGGGTGTACCACTCGTTGTCCTTCGCGGCCGGTTCCAACACATCCTTGACCGAGTACAGACTGCTCGTTTTTCGTGGGTCGGATTTGTACGACAAGTTCACTTGGCATTCAAATCCATACTTTGGCCAACCTGAGTCTTGGTATTTGGTATGGAAGTAGATACCCGCGTTGCTGTTTGGTTCCGTTTTCACATCCGCCTTGAAATGGAAGTTCTTGAATGGTTTGTCATCGCCTACATAGAAGATGTGGCTTCGCTCACCATTGCAAACCAACGTGCCGTTTTCGACTTTCCAACTCGTCGGATTTTCATTCACCTTCCATCCATTCATCGACTTGCCATCGAACAAGTTCACAAATCCGGTTTCGGTCTCGGTCTTGTTGGATTCCTGTGCAAAGGCACGCGAGGTGTCTTGCGGGAGTAGACCTGCCAAAGCGAAGAAAATCATCGTAAAACGCAACATGGAAACTGCTTTCACAAAGGGGATGGGAGGAAGGATGCGATCGATGTAAGGCGTCGAAGGGAATCGAGACCAAATCGCGTCGCAAGTGAATCGGGAACAATGCATCCCGAAAATCAAAGTGCGTCCAGACTCATAAGCCGGGACGCACTTAGTATAAACGAACGAAATGGTGTTTCGGTTCGAAGAAGACCCGAAATTTGGGCCGAGTTGTTGGGCTTTTACTTGCCCTTCGCGTCACCCCCGGGGAGCAGGCCTTCCTTGATCCGTTCTCCGAACGTTTTAGGTTGTCCGTCAGCTTTTTTTTCTTCCAACGTCTTTAGGATCTTCTCGATTTCCTTGCGGACTTCGTCAGGGTTTTGCTTGAATTTTGGCGCTGGGAAATTTTTCTTGGTGATACCGGCGGCTTCCACGGCGTCACCGTAGGGATTGTGCTTCTTCTTGTTTTCGCCGTCGATATGGCAAACGTTGCACTTCGCTTCTGCGACTAATTTCTTAAATTCTTCGTTCGTACTCTTTTCCGCGTAGATCTTGGTCCAAGTTTCTCCGAACTCTTTGATGGCGAATGCGCTCGGAGATACCGCAGTAGCGATCAAAGCGACGGCAGTGTAGATGACTAACTTTTTCATTCGGTTTGGTGACTCCAGGAACGAGTGCAGGGCAGGAAAGTACGTCGAACCCTTCGTTGACTCATCGAAAGGTCCCTCGGCGATACTAGGCTACCCTTGATTAAAATACCAAGGTTTCCGTATGTCAAACCGAGCTGGTACCTACACAGCAAACAAAGTGCCAAGATTCGCTGGATGGGTGTTTCTTATACAGCGAAGAAGGTGGCGAAGTTGGATCAAGAGAATGATAGAAACGGCTGGGATTTAACGCATAACCGTGGGAGGCATCCCTGATTGGTAAGGGTCGCGGTAATTCGCCGTTGTGGAATAACCGTAGGGCGGTGGTACCGGGGCTCCGTAGCCGGGTTGTCCGTACGCGGGCGACCCGTAGCCGTAGGTGGGCGGCCCATAGTTCGGCTGACCTGCAGGTGGATAAGCTCCTGC
>CAIYZV010000039.1 GCA_903930765.1 uncultured Pirellula sp. | reverse complement strand
TGGCGGAGATAAGTCTGGCGGAGATAAGTCTGGCGGAGATAAGTCTGGCGGAGATAAGTCTGGCGGAGATAAGTCTGGCGGAGATAAGGCTGGCGGAGATAAGTCTGGCGGAGATAAGGCTGGCGGAGATAAGGCTGGTGGTGACAAGGCTGGCGGAGACAAGGCTGGCGGAGACAAGGCTGGCGGAGACAAGGCTGGCGGAGACAAGGCTGGCGGAGATAAGGCTGGCGGAGACAAGTCTGGTGGAGACAAGTCTGGTGGAGATGAGTCTGGCGGCGACAAGGCTGGTGGCAAGCCTTCGCCATCGGGGCAGAAGTCACCTCAGTCGACCCGAAACCCAGATGAAAGTCCGAAGGGGGGCAAGGATGCACAACCGGGGTCGGGGGATGGTGGCGAGGAGGGGTTGCCGGATGGACCAACGAAAGATGGATCGAAGCCCAGTAAAGCTGGTTCAGGGGTAAACCGAAGCGGAAAAACTCCCGAGAGCAGTGCGGGCGGCACTGGTCCTGGGGCACCTAGTGTGGCCAAGGATTTCGGAGCGGAGAAGGCCAACCTGGAGTACGCAGACAAGACGACGGATATGGTGCTCGAGTACTTAGATAGGCAGCGTGACCAGCCTGATCCCGAGTTGCTGAAGAAGCTCAATTGGAGTCCGGAAGACTTACGGAAGTTCTCGGATCGTTGGCGGGCTGCGAAAGAACAAGCTCGTAAAACACCTGAGAAGAAGGAAGAGCTTGATGCAGCTTTGCGAGCATTAGGACTTCGGAGTCCCGACCAGAAGGTGAATCGACTGAAGGACAAGGATGACAGTCTGCGTGGGATGCAGGAGAGCGGCGGTAGGCTTCGCCCCCCCGAGTCTATCCGTGAACAATTCGAAGCTTTTCGAAAAGCAGCAGGCAAATTGGAGAAATCGCCCTAGCTTGGATTTACGGAACTTGCTAATTCCTTCTGTGTGAACACGCGGCGCTCATGGAGTTCGATAACAACTTCGGGCTTTGAGCACTGCGTAACTACTATACGGGACTACCAAGCGAATCTGCCACACGGGAAGTTTGGTAGACGCGAATTGCAGAGTCAGAACGAGCAGGGATGCCACCAATGCAAATCTTCAACTCTTACTTCGGCGTTTTGGATCGAAGTCGTTTAGTCAAAGCTTCGACAATTTTTATGGCTGGAGTTCTCTTCGTATCGGGCGAGTCGACGCTCCAAGCGGACCCGCCGTTATCGAACATTTTCAAACGCCCGGGCAGCAAAGAGATGCTGAACAAGGCGAATGAGCTCAAGGCTGAGAATGGGCCATGGTTGATTTTTGCGATGGCATTCGAAGGTGAATCCGCTAAGGAAAAAGCGGAGGCATTGGCATTGGATCTCCAAAACGACCATGGGCTGCCTGCTTTTATCATGCCCAAGAAATTCGACTACAGCGAACCGGTGCTCGGTTCAGGCATCCGTGAAGACGGTCGTCAGAAGGTCATGAAGTATCGCAACGCCCAAGTCAAAGAGGGATATGCGGTTTTGGTTGGGGAATTCGATTCCACGGAAAGTCCAGCTCTGAAGCCAGCGCTCGAGAATGTAAAAACCATCAAGCCAAAGTCGCTGGCGACTTCGAAGTCGGGCGAACTCAAGAGCGAGGATGAAACCATCAAGACGTTCAAGAGCAAGTTGCGTACGTTGACCAAAGACAAAACGCCGGGACCTCTTGAAACTGCATTCGTCACTAGAAACCCATTGCTACCGGCAGATTTTTTCCAAGCTCCGGAGATGGAGAAGTTCGTTTATGACCTGAACCGAGATCCAGGCTACAACGAATTTTCGCTTCTAGAGAACAAAGGCAAGTACACGGTACGCGTTGCAACCTTCACGGGGGATGACAAGTTTGTTTCTTGGGGGCGTTCCGGAGACGCTGACAAGAAAAAGAATGGCGATGAATTGACGGAATTGGAAAAGTCTGCCGAGCGAGCGTACATCGTGGTCAAGGCGCTGCGTGCTGCAGGTTATGAGGCGTATCAATTCCACGACCGCAATCAAAGCATCGTAACCGTTGGAGGCTTCGACACGCTCGGGGCTGCTGATGCGAAGAATCAGTTTGTCTACACCCCAGGTATTCGCGAAATTATCGAACGATTCGGTCCGACTTCTGTCGTCAAGAACACGAATGATTTCGGAGTGAACTTCGGACCCGCCGTACAACCAAGATTGCTGACGGACTTGGTGGATCAACGCAAGATTCCTGAACTGAACCAAGGCACACGCAAAGAGCAAATTGAGTATTTCACCAAGCTCGCCGTCGGTTTTGACATGCGACCCACGCCGATGGCCGTTCCCCGTTACCAGCCATCTCGGTTCTACGCAGGTTCCAAGGTTGGTGGTCGATAGTACCGCCGATGGGATCGGCGAATCTCGAACGCTTGTTTTATCGGCGTGCCGCGAAATAACCGCTCCCGATTGGTTTTCCCGATCAAGAGGGGTTGCTGCCCGTAGTCTTTTCCCTGCAGGAAGCTTTTTCTCCAGGGGTTTTGAGGGCGATCTAGGATTCCGGAACTATCACTTGCCACCGCTTTCGAGCGGTTTTTTTATGGCTACACTATGGGTGCTGAGAAAATCTAACCCTTTAGCTGGCAGGAATGTTCAAAATGATGCCTTATACCAGTCCGACTCACCCTCGGATTTATAGCCGCCTACCTTCGGTCGCCAAGGCCCTTCGGGGCGTCAGCGACCGTGTCATGCTCGCGATTCTTTCCACCACGGTAATGCTGCTGGCAGGCTGCACCGGCGGCGAGAGCAAGAGTTCGACTCCGTCGAATTCGGGCAAGCCTAGTGCAGGTGTTGCGTCGTCGGGCGCGGGAAGTGCGACCAGCAAGGGTGGAGCGAAACGGATTATTCTTCTCAACAACACCGATTCGCCCTTTTGGGATGCCGCTCGCGCAGGGATTAAAAAGGCTCAGGACGATCTCAAGCTCACCGATGTTGGATTCACTGCGAGCATGGATTCCAATGATGGAACCGAAACCGGCCAAATTGAAAAACTACGCCAGTACGGAACGCAGAGCGACATTGCAGCGGTGATCATATCTCCGATCTCATCCACCAATCCTGCCATTGCGGACGAATTGAAGAAGTTGAAGGCAAAAGGGGTGACGATCGGATGTTTCGACAGCGACCTCGACAAGAAATTTATCGTGAACCGCGAGTTCTATGTCGGAACCAACAACATCGCGGGAGGGAAAGTACTCGGAACTGCCGCGAAGATGCTCAAGCCAGACGGGGCACCCTATGTGCAATTTGTTGGTGTTGATAGCCAGCAGAATGCCATCGAGCGCATGGATGGATTTACCTCTGCCGTCGGAGGGACGTTTGCGCAAAAGGATCGTAAGCTCGATGATGCCGATCGCAACCGAGCGCGAGATAACGTCCGAGACGTCATCGCCAAATATCCTGAGCTTTCGCTGTTAGTAGGCATTTGGTCCTACAACGCTCCTGCGATCGTTGACGTCGTGAAAGAGAAGAAGATTCGCGACAAGTTCACGATTGTGACCTTTGACGCTGAAGCAATCGCGATTCAGCAAATGGGTGAAGGGATGATCGATGCGATGGTCGTTCAGAACCCATTCGCTATGGGATATGAGTCGGTCCGTTATGCTTTTGCCAAATCGCAAGGCGACCAGGAGACACTGAAGAAGATGTTTCCGAACATGGGCCAACCTGACGGTGATATTCTCGATACTGGGTTGAAGGTCGTGGTTCCCCCAGGTTCTCCGCTCAAACCTGAGATGTTTGAGTCCTTCGGGAAAAGTGTTGAGTTCTTGGATCTTCCCGCCTTCCAATCTTGGCTCAAGCAATACGACCTCACGAGTTCATGAGCAACGATTCACCGAGCTATGCGGGACGCTTGTGGTCCAGCGTTGAGTTCAAGTTGATTCTGTCGTGGCTGTTGGTTGTGATAGCCACGATGGCACTGGATACCAATCATACGTATTGGTACTCATCTGCGGATTCTGCGCAGTTGATCCTGCGCCAAACCGTTTTGCTCGGCTTCTTTGCATTGGGAAGTGCGATCATCATCATCTCGGGGGGGATTGACCTCTCGAGTGGATCCGTCATTGCGATGAGTGCGACGGTGTTCGGTTCTTTGATGATCGTGCTGGACCCTGAGGGTTTCAAGGCTGGTCATGTTTCCACGATGGCAGTGATCCTGGGAATCGCTGGTACACTCCTTGTTGGCGCTATGGTTGGAACGCTTCACGCTTGGTTGATTACCAGCGTTGGGCTGCCACCGTTCGTGGCGACGCTCGCAACATTGGTCGGTCTACGGAGTTTTAGTCGAGGTTTAACACCAACACTGACAGGTGGCAAATCGCAAATCGACTTCCCGGACGCATCGTTGAGAGATGCCCTAAAAGATGTGACGACCATCACAATTGTTTTCGTGATCTTTGCACTTATCCTTTGGTTCTTGATGAGCCGAACCGTGATCGGCAGGCATTTGCAGGCGATGGGTGGGAATGAGCAAGCTGCTAAGCTGAGCGGTATTCGTACCGATCGATTGAAGTGGTTGGCCTATGTGCTGGGAGCTGTCTCTGCATCGATCGTTGGAATTATCTCGTTTGCCGACAATGGTTCGGCTAAACCGGACATTATGGCTCGCGGATATGAGCTCAATGCCATCGCTGGCTCAGTGATCGGTGGATGTTCCCTTCAAGGTGGTATCGGGACCATTCCTGGTACGATCCTCGGATGCTTGTTCCTTCGCACGATTATCGATGCCGTTCAGAAGATCGTCGGTGCAGGGGCAGATGTGTTCGAGGGAATGATCGTCGGAATTGTGGTGGTCGTCGCCGTGACTTTTAGCCAGCGCGGTGGAGGTAAACTCGTCGGCAAAAAGTACTTCTCCAATGAAATTGGTTGGAGCGTAATTCCGACGCTGGGGATTTTGTCCGGATTGTCCTTTTTGTTGTTCTTCGGCAAGCGAGAATGGTATGCACCTTATCAAGCCGTCGTCTTTGGGTTGGTGGTGATTGGTGCGTTGGTGGTGCGAGCGGTGCTAGAGTCCCGCACCAAGGTGAGTGGTCAGTCATGACCCAGCCGATTATCTCCATCCAAAACATCAGTAAGAATTTTGGTGGCACGCGAGCATTGCACCAGGTTTCGTTCGATGTGATGCCTGGGGAACTGCATGCGATTTGCGGCGAGAATGGGGCTGGCAAGAGCACGCTGATGAAGATCCTCTCGGGGGTTATCACGTCCTACGAGGGTGACCTCGCTGTCGATGGAAAAACGGTCCACTTCACAGGGACCCGCGATGCCGAATCGGTTGGGATCAGCATTATTCATCAAGAGCTGAACTTGGTGGAACAACTCTCCATCGCCGCGAATATTTTTTTGGGGCGCGAGTTTCGCAGCGGCTATCTGTTTCGCAATGATCGCGCGATGGAAAATGCGGCCACGGAGTTGCTTCGCTCGCTCGATTGCGACATCCCTCCGTACAAGCTCGCAGGTTCGTTGCGAGTGGGTGATCAGCAGTTGATCGAGATCGCGAAAGCGCTGAGCTTGGACAGCCGCATTCTGGTTATGGACGAGCCAACCAGCGCTTTGACCGAAGCAGAGGTAGAACGCCTTTACCGGGTGATTGCAAAGCTGCGACACCAGGGAACGACGATTCTGTACATCTCCCATAAGATGGACGAGGTGTTTCAGCTTTCCGATCGAATTACGGTACTGCGAGACGGCCAGTTCATCGCGACTCGAAATACCAACGAGACGAGTGCGTCAGAGATTACCAAGTTGATGGTGGGCCGCGATATCGAGTCATTGGACTTGGGACCTAGGAATGCCCGGGGGCAAAAGATCTTGGAGGTGAAGAATTTATCTCTCGCGTGGCCTGGGCATGCGCGAGGGTACCGACTCAAGGATGTCTCGCTGGAACTCTACCGAGGGGAAGTTCTCGGTATCGCGGGACTGATGGGTGCTGGTCGCACCGAGCTTTTGGAATGCTTGTTCGGCGCATCCGCCTTGACACCCACCGGTGAAATTATTCTCGATGGTCAGTCGATCATGCCACGGCATCCATCGGAAGCGAAGAAGGCCGGTTTGGCGTTGGTCACCGAGGATCGAAAGCGGCTTGGGATATTCAACACGATGAATGTTGGACGGAACATCACGATGTGCTCGTTGCAGGATGCTGTCCGTGGCCCGATGCTGAACCAACGTAGTGAACAGGAGTTGAGTGAGTCGATGGTGAGTAAGCTGCGGATCAAGACTGCGGGGCTCACTCCACCGATCGGGAGTTTGAGCGGCGGCAATCAGCAGAAGTGCATTGTCGGCCGGTGGCTATTAACGCATCCCAAGGTGCTGTTGCTCGATGACCCGACGCGGGGTGTCGATGTCGGCGCAAAAGCGGAGCTTTACCGAGTGATTAGGAGCCTGTGTAGCGAAGGGCTCGGTGTGATCGTGACCAGTAGCGAACTTCCAGAGTTGCTGACGCTCAGCGATCGAATCATGGTGTTGAGCGAAGGCAGAAAGACGGCCGAGTTTGCTATCGCAGACGCCACTCAAGAGAGAATCATGGAGGCTGCAACTCAAAGTTGGCAGTCGATTCCGTCGGCTTAGGCTTTGCCCAGCCCGGCCAGTAGATCGGCGTATCGGCGACCACAGAAACAGGCGTTTTCAGGGTGGGATGCTCGACGATCAGTTGATGGCAGTGGAGCCCGATGCCTTGGGGGAACGGTGTCCCTGAACCGTAGAGATGGTCACCGACGATAGGGCAGCCAATCGCTGCGAGCTGGCATCGTATCTGGTGCTTGCGACCCGTGATCAGCCGTACCTCGAGCAGCGACAATCCTTGGTTCACGGCCAAGGTCCTGTACTCGAGGATCGCTTGCGAGGCATGGCGATCATCCTGTTTGGAGATGCGAGTGACATTTTCTTCTGGGTGCCGGCTCAAATAGTGCTCGAGTGTCCCAGTGATTGGGCTGGGGGTGCCTTCGACGATGGCCCAGTAAACTTTGGTTGGTGTGTGCTCGCGAAACTGCTCACTAAGTCTGGCGGCGGCTTTGCTGGTCCTCGCAAAGGGGACTGCTCCAGTGACTGGAGCATCGAGCCGGCTTACAACTCCAAGATAGACGTTTCCCGGCTTGTCGTATTTTTGCTTGATGTATATCCGCGAGGACTCGAGCAAGCTTCGTTGGTCCGTGCTGGCACCTTGAACAATCCATTCAGCCGGTTTGTTCACGATCAGCAAATGGTTGTCCTCGTAGAGGATCTGCGACGGATGCAAGTTGTTACTCCAATCCGAAGTTGTGCCAAACGAAGCCCAGTGTATCAGCGGCGGTTTCGATCAACTTCGAGACTGGGGTTCCAGCCCCATGGCCAGCGCTTGTCTCGACGCGGATCAAGGTCGGGTTGGTACCGCTTTGGCAGCTTTGCAAGCGTGCTGCAAATTTGAAGGAGTGGCCAGGCACGACGCGATCGTCGTGGTCGGCGGTGGTGACCAGGGTCGCCGGGTATTTGGTACCGGGCTTCAGTCGATGCAGCGGCGAATATCGAAGCAAGTTCTCGAATTGCGTTGGGTCCTCGCTGGATCCAAACTCGCTAACCCAGGCCCAGCCGATCGTAAACTTATGAAACCGGAGCATATCCATCACGCCCACCGCTGGGAGTGCTACTGCAAACAGGTTCGGACGCTGGGTCATGGCAGCGCCGACGAGCAATCCGCCATTGCTGCGTCCAGAGATGGCGAGCTTCGATGGCTGCGTGTACTTTTCATCGATCAAGTACTCCGCTGCGGCGATGAAGTCATTGAACACGTTTTGTTTCCGCTTGAGCATCCCCGCTTCGTGCCACTCGCGACCGTATTCGCCACCGCCTCTCATGTTCGCGACGGCGTAAATGCCACCCATCTCCATCCACCCTAGATTTGCGGGAGAGAAATTGGGGGTAATCGAAATGTTGAAACCGCCGTAGCCGTAAAGGATGGTGGGTTGGTTTCGGTTCCTCGGCAAACCTTTCTTGTAGGAAAGGATCATCGGGATTCGAGTTCCATCGCTGCTGCGATAAAAAACCCGCTCCGTAACAAAATCCTCTGGATCAAAGTCGACGGTCGGGGCTTTCCAGACCGTCGTGCTGTTGTCCGTGAGAGTCAGTCGTAGAACGCTGAGTGGAGTGATGTAGTTGGTGAACGTGAAGAATGTTTCTTCGGAGGACCGTTTTCCTTCAAAACCGGCAACGGTTCCGAGCGGTGGTACAGGGATGTCTTCGAGGCGTTTGCCATCGGTGCTGTACTGGCGTACGACGCTGGTGGCATCCTTGAGGTAGGTGATCAAGAAACGCTCTCCCAACAAGGTTGCGTTTTCGATCGACTCTACCGATTCAGGCACGATTTCTCGCCATGAATCGCGTCCTGGTTTTTGCGTATCCACAGAGATGATTCGTCGCCGTGCGGCTCCATCATCGGTTTCAAAATAGAAAACGGAACCATCGTTTCCTAGGAATTGATAATCTGCAGTGAAACCTGCGAACAATTCGATGACTTGCGATCGATCTGGGATCTTTCCATCGGCCAATGGTGCGTAGAAGATTTGGTTCTTCTTTTCCGTCCCTCGCCACACGGCGATGATCAAATATCTGCCGTCATCGGTGACGGTACCGCCGAATCCCCATTCTTTCTCATCGTCGCGATTGTAGACCAAACGGTCTGCAGACTGCGGTGTTCCCAGTTGGTGGTAATAAAGCTTTTGGAAGTAGTTCACACCAGTGAACTCGTTTCCTTTTGGCTCATCGTATCGGGCGTAAAAAAAGCCTTTTCCATCCGCGGTCCAGGAGACGCTGCTGAATTTGACCCATTCGATCTTGTCAGTGAGGTCTTTGCCTGTGGCGACATCACGCACGAGCCACGTGTTCCAATCGCTGCCTGCGGCGGCGATCCCATAGGCTAGGAATTTTCCGTCATCGCTTGGGATGTAACCGCTCAAAGCAACGGTTCCGGATTCGCTCAATCGGTTCGGATCGAGTAGTTCTCGGCGATTGCTTTCACCAGTCGCATCGAGGGACTCTGAAACGTAGAGAACATTTTGATTCTGCAGGCCGTTGTTGTAGGTGTAAAAGTAGAGTTTGCCATACTGACGAGGCAATCCGTACCGTTCGAAGTTCCACAACTTCGTCAGCCGTTCCTTGATTCTGTTTCGCGCGGGGATTTGGCGAAGGTAATCAAACGTGAGTCGGTTCTGATCGATCACCCATTGCTTGGTATCCTCTGAGTCTACGTCCTCTAGCCATCGGAATGGGTCGTCGATCTTGGTTCCGTGATAGTCATCTGATTGCTCGACGGTTTTCGACTTCGGATATTCGATGGTCATCGATGTATCCGGCTGCGGAGCGAGCTTGGGATCTCGCGCTGTGGGTTGGGCGAGGATGCGGCCGGTACTTAATAGACCGAACGCGATGAGTGCCAAGGTGAGGGAAACGACCGAGACCCGGGTAGGAGAGAAAGTAACTACCGAGTGGGTTGCAGACAATCCGGCGCGGGTGAAGCGAGTCAGCATAATTCCTGAGTCCAAAGATTCGTGGTGAACGAATGGCAGGAAGTGAGCTACTCGCGAACGTTCATAGCTAACTTCCAACGGTTCTCATTGCGAGTGCTTTGGCATGATAACTCGAATACGCCGAGTTCGGTGATACGACTCAGAAAATTTACTGGGACAATCGATTCACCTCCGTCCTTCGGAAGTTCTAGTTCCATCGGAGATGTCTCGACCAACTCCCCTTCGTCCCATCCTCGGAGCAATGATCCGGGTTTGTCCTCGCGTCGGGTTGTGCTCGAAAAGAATCGAAACCTTGCTTTTTGACCAACTTTGATTCCGATGGGGCGTCCTGGTACCGGGACCTCTGTGCCCTCTTCCATGCCTTGGGCGACGACACACAGTGCGTGCAGCGGTCGGGGCATACCTGGCACAGCTGGACCAGAACTTTCAATCCCGACATAATAGCTCCGCGCGGTGCCTCCTCGGATGCGAATCCCTCCGTGCTCGATGGCCCAAGCGTAATAGCAAGCACCACACGCGACCGCTTGATCGAGATCCTCGATCCCCCCCAGGATCGTCGGCGGGGTTTGGTCATCGTTCCAAGCTGCCAATGTTTCGGACATTCGTTCACGGAATGCGTCCGCGTTGAAAACACCACCGTTGAACAGCAAGTGAGTCAGTCGGCCCCCTCCGGATTCACCGACGACATCGTCAGCGTGGTCTTGAAGGAAGCCCGCGATATGGCGCGTAATCGCCGAATCGGATGCAAAAGGAAGTCCGATCTCTTGGAACCCACTCGCCGCGTCATCGATCGGGCGAGAGTCTCTCGGAACGATTGGGAAAAAACCATCGACCAGTGTCTCCTCGACGAGTTTACGATCGAGTTGCGTCGAGATGGTACCACCGATGAGTTTGCTGCCTCGTCCGAGCAACGTCAGAGGGTACGATTCGGGGGCTGAACGCCCTAAGAGTTTTTCTTTAGCAGTTCGGCAGGAATGCCAAAGGGACAGTGACTGCCACGCGTTCAGTTTCGCACCCTTCTGCTTGAACAATTCACTAGCGACATGGGCTAGGGCCAAATCCATGTTGTCACCGCCCACGAGCAAGTGATTGCCGACGGCCAGTCGGTTGAGCGATAACCCACCGTGGTCTTCGTCGACACGGACCAACGTTAGGTCGGTGGTTCCACCACCGACGTCACACACCAGGAGCAGATCTCCCCGTTGAAGTTCCTTGCGCCAATGGTCACCACGCGCATGGACCCAGTTGTACAGGGCGGCTTGCGGCTCCTCCAGAAACAGGAAATCGTTTGGGAAACCGACCGACAATGCGGCGTTTCGAGTCAACTCACGGGCCGCTTCGTCGAAGGATGCCGGTACGGTGAGGACAACTTTTTGCTGTGCGAAGGGGGCATCGGGAAAACGATGCGTCCAAGCATCGATCAAATAGCCCAGAAACGCGGCACTTGCGCCGACGGGAGAAACCAGCTCGATCGGTGCGTCCGATTGCCAAGGCAGGATTGGCGATTGCCGGTCGACTTGAGTGTTGCACAACCAGCTCTTAGCAGCCGCAACCACACGTTCAGGTTGCTCTGAGGAGATGCGGCGAGCGTATTCGCCGATCACCCATGCACCAGTCCCGAACCCTGGAACTTCCAGCGATGGATCCATGGCCGGGGGGATGAACAAAAACGATGGCAGGCTAAGTCGATTCTCGACGGAACCGGGGGCCACCAACTGCGGAATCGGAAGTACTGCAATCATGGCTTCGGCGTCCTCCATTGGGGCGAATGCCAAAACCGAGTTCGTCGTTCCTAAATCGATCCCAATGCAATAACTAGCCGTCATGCCAATTTGCCCATATGCTCTCGAGACACCAAACCTGCTTCCGAAACGCCGACTTCCTTAAGTGACACAAAATTGTTGGAAAGCCACAGTCATCGAGATGTTTTATAGAATGGTCGTTCGTTGGGAGCGTGATTAAGATCCATTTTGTATTCGATTATGCAGAGAAGAGCAAACCGCCCCTGTCTCCGCACGACTACCCACCACGATCGTTCGCCCTACCCTTTTGATCCAAATCCCGCCGCTTTCGATATCTCTCCGATCACTATCCATCCAATCCCATGATTTCCAATCCGATGCTTATTGTTTCTCTACGCAATGTTTTAGAACACATGTCCATGCACTCCACGGTGACGTCCGGAAGTGTGACGTCCGGGAGTGTGACGTCCGGGCGTTCTGTGACCTCCGGGCACTCCAGAAATAGAGTTCCGAGATTTTGGATCGCGAGTCTGTGTTTGCAATCTTGTTTCGCTGTATGGTTCACTCCCAATGCGATCTCGCAATCGGAATGGCCGACGTGGAGAGGTCCGAACGGAAATGGTACGGCGGTTGAGGTTGCGTCAACAGCGAAGCCTTACCCGATCCGATGGACAGAAAGCGAGAACGTTCGTTGGAAGCTCGCTCTCCCTGGTCGCGGTGCCTCGACGCCAATCGACGTAGGAGGGCTGTTGGTGTTGACCATGGGTATCAACGAAGAGAATGTTGTTTTCGCGGTGGATGAGTCGGGGAAGCTTCGCTGGAAGACGCCGCTCGGAAAGGAGAAAGGAGCCAAGCATGCCAAAGCCAGCAGCGCTAATTCCTCTCCGGTCACCGACGGAGAGTTGATTTTCGCTTACTTCAAGAGTGGTGATTTCGGTTGCCTGGACAAGGAAGGAAAGGTGGTCTGGAGCAAGAACATTCAAACCACCTATGGCGAAGATTCCTTGTGGTGGGATTTGGGAACCTCGCCGATCGTGACGCGTAATGCAGTGGTGGTTACTGTGATGCAAACCGGACCGAGTTTTCTCGTGGCATTCGACAAGAAAACGGGCAAAGAACTTTGGAAAGCGGATCGTTGGTTGGACGTGCGCGAGGAGGCTAACCAGTCCTACACGACCCCAACCCTCACGGAGATCGATGGCCATCAAGCCATAGTGACCCTGGGTGCCGATCACGTTACTGCCCATAGCGCGGTTGACGGAACACTTCTATGGAAAGTCGGTGGCTTCAATCCAGACAACGATGGCTACTTTCGTTCAATCTCATCCCCCGTGGTTAGCGGAGACGTGATCCTGTGCCCCTACTCGCGCGGTTCGACCTTGACTGCGGTGAACGTCCAAAAGTCGCTGGCTGAGGATAAGCGGGTTGCGTGGCGATTGGGATTTGGTTCCGACGTTCCGACACCCGCCGTTTGGAAAGGGAAGTTGTACTTGCTGAGCGACAAAGGGGTTGTGACCTGCCTGGAACCGAAGAGCGGCGAAACTGTTTGGAAAGAGAACTTGCCGAGGAGCAACAAGGCGTACAGCAGTTCCCCGTTGATCGCTGGCGGCAAGCTCTACTGCACTCGCGAGGATGCCACGACATTTGTGCTTGGGGATCTCGAGGCGAGTCAGCCAAAACTGTTGAGCGAGAATCCGATCGATGGCTTTGCTGTCGCCAGTCCGATTGGGATCCGTGGAAAGAT
>CAIYZV010000038.1 GCA_903930765.1 uncultured Pirellula sp. | reverse complement strand
CATATTCCATTGGCTATTTAGACTAGCAATCAATGCGATTCTCTCATCCTTTACCACAATCTGCACCCACGCACCGTCAGTAACGCATTGATACGACCGATGGTATTCAATTTCGGGGATGGCTGCCAAAATCTCCGCCTCGGAAGCGTTGATGAACTGCCGCGCATCATGCCACATTTGTCCCCACCAGTCACGACCACTGCTTGCGGATCTGAAGGTACTTGCCGTTACTCGTTCGGTTAAATTAATCGACAGAATAGGAATGCGTTCGATACTGCTTTCGGGCATATAGAACGATTCTCTAATTCCATCGGAAACGTGACCTTGCGTCAACCCGTCCTTAAGTAAGAAATGCACCACACTTCTACCAAGAATCCGTTCCTCAATAGATGAGAACTGCTGAATATTCTCGGTGCGACGGTCAGCACTTTCAACATAGAAGACCATATCCGCACGCGCAAAAAACGGATGAGTCGGCGCCTTTCGCAAGTGTAAATGAGGTCCTTGTCGCATATCAATGACAACAGTTGTTACATCCTCTCCAAAGCTCCAACTGCCGTACTGACTATCCAACAGCACTCCGGCAACACAGAGATGTTGAAGAGATTCCAAAGTTTCGCGGCTCACTTATCGCTCCTTAGGCTTCATCTTCTTACACTTCGGATTAAAACTTCCGTCAGGCAAGACAACTGGCTCACCATCGGGGCACTGATAGATTGGGACATCAATAATCTTTTCGTATTCGGCACATGGTTTGTTGTTGATAAAGCAGTGAAATTCGCACTTGGAGAAGTCACAGGGGTCCTTGGGCTGAGCAACATTTTTATCGGCCAGAAATTGCTGTTGCAGGTACAGGCATTGCTGCTCAACATCGTGATACGCACTACTTTTTCCTGGTTCACCTTCACCTTCCCCACCAGGGTGGACGGAGTTCTCGTATCTCGACACGAGCGGAATATATCGTTGATCTGTTCGGCAACCCACCACTTGGCAACCCGAAGCAATCTTTTCATCTGCTTGTTGACGTACTGACGGGAGCAACCCCGCTTGATCCAGTGCTCTCGGATCACCTTGAACTGGGTATTTCCGAAGTCTCGGATGGGTAAGCTAGCGAATTGCCTTGCCAACGGCTCGCAGGCATCGTAGACGCCTTAGTACTCGCTGCCACCGTTGTAGTACCGCTCGGCATGCTCAAGATAGGCGTTGATCGTTTCGGCGACGCTGATCTGGCGTTCCTTCATGCCGAAGGTTTTGGAGACCAAGCTCTCCGCGACCAGTCGTCGGTATTTTTCCTTTGACTCTTGAGAACCGTAAGTACCTAGGTAGTAGGTCTGGCCTTTGAGAGTGACCACCGCTTGACCGCTTCCGCGATGAAGTCGGTATGACGAATTGACGGCCTTTGATGCCATGTGCGTTTCCTCGCAATAAGGCAAACTAGGTAGACTACCTACTTTGCATTCTCACAATTTAGCGCACTAGCAACATAGCTAGGGGTCGTTTTTCCAACGATTCGCTTGGTAAAACCTTAGTAGCGATGAGTGGACTCGAACCACCGACGCACGGCTTATGAAGCCGTTGCTCTAACCGACTGAGCTACATCGCCATCAGATGTTCGTACCATAACCGGGGGTTTCAAGACTGACAAGTCTTGTCGCGAAAAGTTCGGTTTGAGATCCTTTTCGCTGCATCTCGGACGTCGGATTGTTCGTCCCATTCCAGATTTTCCCGCCAACCTCGAGAGCGTTCGTGCCGCGTCAGGAATTTCTTCAACGACATTCTGCTTAGGGCTTACTTGGGGGATTCTTGCCCAAGCCACTCAGGAACGGAATCGATCTTTTTGGTGTTCTTGGATTCCCCCGAACCGGAAAACCACGAGTTCCCCGATTTCTTGGCACTCGCGGGCTTCGCGGGGGGGTACGGATTCAGCAGATCGGCTGTCTTTCGCCAAGTTTGCTTCGAGGATTGCTGGAATTTTTGCCACGAAGTCTTGTTGTTTCTGGAATAACTCAGCGAATTCGCCTTCTTCTTCGGAGCACCTACCGTCGAAAGCCAAGAACTGGACGTTTTCTTCGACTTGGATGCAATCCACTCTAGCCAATCGGCCCCTCCCTCGGCGTTGTCGTTTATGCCGCCTTCTACTTCGAGACGCGTCGTGGTGCTGGGCACTCCCCCGACCGATTTTTGGTCCAAAGTCTGGATGGACGAGTTCGCGTCGACATATTTCGCTTCGGATTTGGGAGAGGGCATCCCAAAAAACCATCCACCCATCGACGAAAGGTCTTGGGCGATCGCAAGATTTGAAAAAAGGATCGTTGTAAAAGCGAGCAAGGCACTGGAGAACCGATCAGCGTAGCGTATACGGCGCATTGGCTTGAACCCTTTTTCTCAGGAAGTTTCAGGTCTGGCGAGGGAAAATCTAACCCTGGCTGACGTCTATACCGAAAAAGGGTTCTGCAGGTCTAGGCCGATACCAATCCTTCCTTTGGTTAAGGTGCTCGAAACTGCCTCCAAACGCCAGAATCGATTCCCCGAGGATTCATTCGGTATTTTGAGGCCCAATCGACCCTTGCGTCCGAGGGCGGAGATCCTATACTATTCGACGCGTTGGACGGACTAGTCTCGACTAGCCATCCGCCTCTCGGCAGGATAACACCTGGCGAAATGCGGTCGTCCTTCGGAATATGTTTTGGAGGAGGGCGTCAGCTAGGCAGTTCACTCTGCGGGTGTAGCTCAGTTGGTAGAGCACAACGTTGCCAACGTTGTTGTCGTGGGTTCGAATCCCATCACCCGCTCTCGCTGCTTAGGGATGCCCTTGTTTTTTTCTTGCCTTTAGCAGTTGAAGAAAAGAATGTCGACCGTTGAAACTGAGGTCAACAGCAAGCTCGATTTGAAGGTTCAGATCGACAAACCAGGTGCTTGCGAACGGCATGTTGTGGTCACGGTTCCAAGAGCGGAACTGGATCGCTATTTCCGAAAAGCGTACGACGAGATCGCACCCCGAGCGGATCTGCCAGGGTTTCGCGCTGGAAAAATCCCTCGCAAGCTTCTCGAATCCCGATTCAAAAAGACCGTCGCCGACCAAGTGAAAAGCAACTTGGTGATGGACAGTCTCCAGCAGATCACCGAAAGTGGAGAGTTCTCCGCAATTTCGGAACCGGACATGGATTACGGAGCCGTTCGACTGCCCGACGCTGGCGACTTTACCTTCGAATTCAAGATCGAAGTTCGTCCCGAGTTTAACGTTCCCAAGTGGGAAGGTTTGGACTTGGTCAAGTCGGAATACACGTTGACCGATGACGAAGTTGAACGCCAACTGCAGCGCACCCTCGAGCGAGTCACCCCGGGTGAAGCTTGCGATGGTGAAGCACAACTCGGCGATCGACTGTTGATCAATGCCGACTTCTTGGTCGATGGCAAGCAGATCAGTGGGTTCAGCGAAGAACTCGTAACCCTCCGCCAAAAGCTCTCCTTTGCCGACTCGATCGTCGACGAATTCGGTAAGGCTTTCGCCGGTGTCAAAGAGGGTGCTTTGGTTTCCACCAATTTCAAACTGCTCGAAACTTCTCAAAACGAAGCACTTCGAGGTAAGGAAGTGGTCGGTAACTTTGAAGTTGTTGAAATCCGAAGAGTCAACGTGGAAGGTCTCAGCAATTCGCAGTTGTCCGAACTCGGATTCGACTCCCCTGCCGAACTTCGCGATTTCGTGCGAGCCGAGTTGAAGCGTCAAGGCGAATACCACCAAAATCAGTTGCTCCGCGAGCAAATCGTCAAGAAGCTCACCGAAGGTGCGGACTGGGATCTCCCGCCAGCACTCGTGCGTCGCCAAGCCGATCGCGAATTGCAACGGCGGGTTCTCGAACTCCGGCGCAGTGGTTTTTCGGACGATCAAATCCGATCTGTGGTCAACTCGATGCGTCGAAACATCGAAGAACAAACCACCGCGGCGTTGCGCGAGCACTTCGTTCTCGAGCGAATCGCCGAAGATCTGAAGATTGAGCCTTCCGAAGCCGAGTACGACGAAGAGATCAAGCTCATCGCCGAGCAAGGCGATTCGTCACCTCGTCAAGTTCGTGCGAAACTCGAACGCACCGGACAGATGGACGCCGTTCGGAACCAAATTCTCGAGCGAACTGTGATCCATCGCATCACCGAAGTCGCAAAGGTCAAGGTTGAAGCCGCAGGTTCGATCCTCAAGGCGGATCCAGAAGAGTTCGCCGTCGAGTTCCTCGTGGCTCCGGTAGCGCAAACGCTTCCCGAAGCCAAGTACGATGAACAGCCAGAGGATGGAGCTTCGGACAAAGCCGGTGTCAAACCTACCTAGTCCTCCAATACCTAGTCCTCCAATACCCAGTCCTGCAACACCCCGTCCTCCAGTGGAGTATCCGCCACCATCGCAATCGCGAACCGGTTTCAGAGGTCCATCGGATTGACAGTATCGGCCCTACAGTAACGGCCCTACGGTAACAACTCTACAACAACAACCCTACAAGGCGAGTCGAAAGACTCGCCTTGTTTCATTTGATCCTGCCTAGGTGACGTACCGTACGGTTCCGAATAGACTGAACCGCAAAAGTACGACGCATCGTTGCATCAGGTACTGGCTGCCACTGTCTGTCTGTGAATCACTCCTACATTGAGTTCCGAGACCACCATGGATGATCCATTAAAACCTCGCTCAACGATTTTGCCCGAAGCGTTTGGTGAGGATGAAAAGCATCGGCCAATTCCCGCGGACGATCCCGGAACCGCGCTCGGCAGCGAAGACCTCATCGACATGATGCAACGCACCGTGCAACAGCTGCATCGCGATGGAACCTCGCGCGGGGACTTGAAGATCCTGAGTCGAACACTG
>CAIYZV010000037.1 GCA_903930765.1 uncultured Pirellula sp. | reverse complement strand
TATCGATCATGCCGAAAAGGTAAAATTTGCTAGCAAAGAATCTTTGCCAGGATCCGAGACTGGCTTTCCCAATCGATCACCGTGCATGCGAATCGCAGCGCCCGCTCGTGAATCGTCGGTTTTCCGCTGGTAAGCTCGGGCAGGAAGAGTAGTTTTTCCTGGACGCTTGGGCTCAGGAGGTTCAGATTCAAAATCTGCGACATCCGCGGCTGGGTCACATGGCAGAGTCTTGCCAGTTCGGTGACACCGGACACTTCGCCGCGATCGAGCATTCCCTGGTATTTGATTGCCAAGGCCATCAGGCGAGAGATCCGAGGGATACTTCCCCGAGGTCTGACTGGGACCACAGCCTCCCCTGCTTGAAGTCGATTTCGTCCTTTGTTGGACTTAGTCAATGTGATGGTCTGCGAAACGGTGATCATGCGGAAACTTCCTTTCTCGTTCCTTGGTGCGATCGAAGTGCGTCAGGGTAAAATGAAACCGACATAGAACTGTTCTCTGCGGAGAACTCAATTTTTGAAACCACCAGTCGAATCAGTCGGCTTTTTTCTCGGCTTGTAAGTGCATTCCAGATCTCGTCGAAGTCCCGAACCGACTCGGCTGCTGCGACCCGATCGATGGTGTAACTCTCAATGCCTGTTAGGGAGGAAACCACGCGAGCCAAGTCCGCTTCGCATTTAGCGATGCGGGTGTGCAAATCGGCGATGCGTGCGCTGGTAGCTCCCGTCGGATCGTTCAATATCGCGAGTTTGCCCAACTCGGCATGGTCGCGGGAGAGTTGTCGCTGAAGTTGCTGGCGATTGGTTTCCAGCTCTTCGATTTGTTTGTTTTGGCCGGATTGGATTTGGGCGATGACCAGATTTTGTATTTCTGCATCGGCCCCGATCGACCTGATTTGATCCAAGACGGCTTGCTCGATTTCCGCGGCTGGAAGATTCGGGGTAGGGCAGGCATCTCTGCCACTTTTGATCGCTTGGGTGCAGGAGTAATACCGGTAGATTTTCTCTTTCTTGCGAGTGAACGTGTGGACCATGGCATGGTCGCACGCGGTGCATCGCAAGATACCTTTGAGGATCGCCCCATGTTGGTTGATGAGCTGATTCCCTCGGCCACGGCCATTCTTTTTCAGTTGCTTCTGGACCGCATCAAACATCGAGGCTTCGATGATGGGCTCATGTTCTCCCTTATGGAGCAGATCCTTGTGGCGAATCAAGCCGGCGTACAGGGGATTGGTCAGCAGCGTATAAATCGAGCATTTGTCGAAGATTTTTCCACCGCGCAAAAGGCCGCTTTTCGTCTTCCACTCTTTGTTCATCCACCCACGTTTGTTGACATCCTGGACGACCGGGAGCAAGGTCCCCAGTTCTTGGTAGAGCGAGAAGATACGTCGCACCCTGACCGCTTCTTCGGCGTTGACCACCAGTTTGGCGCTTGCGGTGGATCGATCCACATCGTAGCCAAGGACCGGGATACCACCGGACCATTTCCCTTTCCGGCGCTGGGCAGCGATCTTGTCGCGGATCCGCTCGCCGATGATCTCTCGCTCGAACTGGGCGAAGGACAGCAAGATGTTTAGTGTCAGGCGACCCATCGAGTGGGTCGTGTTGAACTGCTGGGTCACCGAGACGAAGGAAACACCATATTTATCGAAAGTTTCCATGATTCGGGAGAAGTCCATAAGCGAGCGGCTAAGTCGATCGACTTTGTAGACCACCACGCAATCGATCTTTCCGCTTTTGATGT
>CAIYZV010000036.1 GCA_903930765.1 uncultured Pirellula sp. | reverse complement strand
CTTAACGGTCCATCTCTGCCGGGGTCAATCCTCGAAGGCTACCGAGCAAATGGCGGTACTTGATGCTGAGGTGATTCAGCCAAAGTCCAAAGTAAACATTCAAAATGAATGAGAGGACCAGGAAAAACGGTACCAAGCTACCGGCCTTGGCGTTGATGGTCCCGTTGCGGTCGCTTTGGAGTTGCTCATCACGATTGCCGGTAAGATAGCCACTAGGTAGGGATGCGTTCGTGATTGTGTTGCCGGACGTGGATGGAAGTGGACGGTTTGCAAGTTGCGGGATTGGCAACACAGGGTTGGTCATCGGTTGCTGCTGGCCGTTGAATGGCTGGCCATTGAATTGCTGGCCATTGAATGGCTGACTCGTGTAGTTGGGTTGCGTGGCAGCATAGTTACCGTTGAACCCGGGATTGGTCATGGGATGCGTTCCGCCGTTTGCGGCGTGGTATCCGTTAGGATCGTTCGGAAGAACGAGGCCATTATTCCCGGGGGGGTAGACTCCTGGTGCCCCATTGTTTGCGACCAATGGGACATTGCCGTAGGTGTTGCTGTAGCCAGCAGGAGGGGCAGCGGCACCGTTGGTGCCGTTGTATGTCACGTTTCCTTGGGTGCTCGATGTGGATGGGAGCGGTGTGTTGGTGCGAGCGCTACCGAAAGGATTTAGGGTGGTAGGTACCGTCTTTGGGGGAGCGAACCCATCGTTGCTGTAGGTTGTGGTCGATGGGAGCGACGGAGTGTTGTTGTTCCAAGCAGGACTGTTCGTCGCGGCTCCAGCGCTAGAGTAGGTGCCGAGGGTTCCACCAGTCGCGTTGTATGCGGTCGGTGACGACGTGAGTGGAGGGGCCGAACCTGGGATGGAAGTGCTGGGAACAACGGGATTCGATACGATCGGATTCGATACGATGGCTGGGGGGCTGTTTCCAGGAAAGACTTCGCCCGTTGCGGAGGGAATCGTTCCAGTGACTCCTGGCAGTTGCGAGGTCGATGCGGTCGATACGATGCTGGACGAGGACCGTGGCGAGTCGACGTTCACCGGCGTCTGAGACTTGAGGTCCAAGGTCGCGATTCGAGCATTGCTATTTGGATTTGTAGGCAGCGGGAGCATTGCCAATTCGGATTCAGGTGGGTCCCGCTCAACGGTTCCATTGCCGATGCGAACGATCACTTTGCTGATCCGGCTACGGAGTCCAGGTGGTACGTCGCATGGAAGTTCTTGCCCTCGATCCCCTGCAGCAAATGCGGCAATCGCCTCAGGGGCGATCTGGACCACCATGTACATGGTCCCATCCGATTTGTCGGTTCCCCACCCAATCTTGCACGTTTCTGCGCCGATTTGATCCAAGGAGGCCAGTGTGGCTTCCGTAGTGGTGGTTACCAACTTCGCGGGGGACGAAGACGCGACAGATTTTGGAGGTGGAAGCCGCTCGCTGGTCGACTGGCCGGTCCGTTCCGACGAAACGGAAACGGTTGCGTTTTTAGGTGCTGGGAGTATTTCACCGGAAGCGACCCAACAACTGATCAGAATTAGTAAACCGCTCATGCTCGTCACCTTCAGCCGAACTCTCGGCATACCTCGATGGTCAACAGGTCAGCAACAAGCTGACCGATTCGGCCGGGATAATAAGGGATTTGATTTGACTGCGTAAAGCCAAATCATCCTGTGAACCAAGGCAAATTCTAACTATTTTGGCAAGCAAGGTAGACCGGGGGGATGCTTTGCTAGCAAACCGATCAGAACCTGAAGAGGATTTCTTTATTGTTGAGGATCATGTGCGCGAGCGACCTGTACGCATCGGTTGGCGATTGAAACTCGCTGGATTGGAGGAATGCGAGGATCAAATCCATTTCCGATTGGGAGGGTTCGCGCGACAGGGCTGATAGCATCATCGAGCGAACGCGTTCTCGGTCGCTTTCGTAGGATTTGAGGATTTGTTGGGACCAACGATCTGCGAGTTGGTGGACCAATGGATCGTTCAGCAGGATCAAGGATTGAGCCGGTACGTTGGAGACGTTTCGCCGTCCCATGGTGCTGAAGGGGGTTGGCGTGTCAAAGGTCGTCATCATGGGGTTGAGAAAGTTTCGACGGATTTCTAGGTATAGGCTTCGTTTTCCCATGCCATCGAGGGGACCGTTGCGACCTGGTCGACCTCTTCCTTCGAGGAACTCGGTGAGATGAACAGGAACGCTTGGAGCGGCATCGGGCATCCAGCGAAGATCGAGTTGGCCGGTGATGGAGAGCATCGTATCTCGAATGGCTTCGGCTTCGAGCCGACGGACGCGAGCATGGCTCAGCAGAATATTGCTGGGGTCCTTGGTCTTTGCTGTTTCACTTTCGCGCGAGTCCTGTCGGTAGGTACTAGAAAGGCAAATCGAACGTATCAAATGCTTGATGGACCATTGGTGAGCCACCAGGTCGCTGGCGAGGTAATCGAGCAATTCGGGATGGGTTGGTGGTACGCCTAGGACACCAAAGTCATCGGTGCTGGGGGCGAGGCCGCGTCCGAGGAGATGGTGCCATATTCGATTGGCGACCACCCGAGATGCGAGTGGGGATTCGGGAGCTACCAAATCGAGGGCCAAAGCGAGTCTCCCGCTTCCAAAACCATGGAAGGGTTTATCTTTGCCACCCAAGGCCTCCAGGTTTCTCCGGGGGACTTCGGGTCCGGGGCGACCGGGATTCCCGCGAATCAGAATATGGTCGTTGATACCTGCCCCATCGCGCATGGCCAGGGCTAACTTGGAGGACCAAGGCACGGTCTTGGCAAATTGTCGCTCTCGATTCGCCCACTCGGATGCAGTTTGATCGAGCCGTTGCTTTGCAATTTGTCCTGCGTTGTCAGCAGTAGCGATCCAGTCTTGGGTCGACGGAAGGATGGTATCGAGAGTCGAGGCAACCAAGATTCGTTGATCGGCCGTGAGATTTTCTTGTGACGGAAACTCGGGGTTGTTCACCCATTGTTGCAACGCATCTGCTGCACTTGCAAGAAGTGCGGAAATTCCGTTTGCATCGAGTGGCATTGGAGTTGCGGCAGGGGCAGGGCCATCGATGACTTGAACGATCGCGAACGGCTTATCCTGCAGCGGAGCAAACTCCAAATGGACCATTTTTCCTCGATAGCGATCGAGCGAGTGCGTAACCCAGCGGTATTCGTTTTCGGAGCCACCGTTGTCCAAGATCATTTCGCCGTGCAATGGGCCTGCGATCAATCGATGGGAATCGATGCATGCGAACGCGCGAAAAGAACCGCGAACGAGGTAAGCGAGTTTTCCGCTCTCGAGACGGAATTTCGGTGTTGGTAGGATCTTGCCCGCTTCCTGGACCTGCGAGTAGCGATTTTGTCGATTCACCCCGGGTGATTCTTGCACCATCGGATTCCAAAAAGGATCTCGGTATCCTTCTTCGAATCGGTGGACCGACCATTTGGGTGTTTCTCCTTGAGTCGCAAGCGATACGCTCAGTGCCGGAGTGCTCTTGCGACCATAGATCACGCTGTCGGATGTCCAAAGTGGATTCTCCGCGTTGCGGGCATCGTAGCGAACCCTTGGGTCCTCGCGAGGCAATACCGACTTGGCGATGGCCAAGTCCCCAGAAAGCTTTTTAGCCAACTCCTGAGAGCGGGCGGCGCTTGGATCCGATTGCTGGAGCGATGATTGAATCGAAGGGGCCAACTGCTTAATATCGCTCGTCGCACGGATCGCCAACGGTTCCCGAAGAGCCCAAAGCTGATTTGCCAACTCCCGGTGTTTGGAATCGGTTTCAAAACGGAACAACCGATAGTCGCTGCTTTGCAGGTACCCATAGATGGCATAGTAATCTTCTTGGCTAATCGCATCGAACTTGTGATCGTGGCAGCGGGCGCACGCAACCGTCATCCCTAAAAACGTCTTGCTGAAAACGTCCACCATATTGTCGAAGCGATCGGTCTCGTCTTTGCGAGCATCGACCGGGGAATGGACCCATTCTCCCAAATGCCAAAATCCGGTGCCGAGAATCGACTCATTCCACGAAAAATCAGGATGGAGCCGAGGGTTTTCAAGCAAGTCACCGGCGATGTGTTCGATCATGAACTGATCGTACGGAACGTCTGCGTTCAGCGCGCGCACAACGTAGTCGCGATAGGGTTCCGTCGCCGGTGTGTCTTCGTCGAACTCATGCCCACGCGATTGAGCGAAACGAACCAAGTCGAGCCAATGCCGCGCCCATCGAACTCCAAATTGAGGATTCGACAGGAGGTCATCGACGAGATCGGCATACCACTCGGGGCCTTGGTTATTCACGATCCGTTCCAACTCGTCGACGCTCGGAGGCGTGCCGATCAAATCCAAATAAAGTCTTCGAACCAGCGTTCGACGATCGGCTTGTTGGTTGGGACGCAATCCTCCGTCGAGGAGTTGCTTGAGAATGAAACGATCGATGTCCGACTGCGACCAGTTATCCTCGGTGGGATCGATGACGGGTGGTAGGGTGTTGGATCGCTCTCGCCACACCCAATGAGTCGCCTTCCTCGCCGAAAGATCAAATGCCTCTTTTTCACCTGCTACTTCCGGCACAGGCTCATCGGGCCACTCCGCCCCACCGGCAATCCACGTTCTCAGAATCTCAATTTCAGCGGCTGGGATTTTCCCATCCGGCGGCATTTCGTAACCTTGATAATTGACTGCTTGGAAGATCAAGCTCTCATCGGGGTTGCCGGCCACAACCGCCGGTCCTGAATCACCACCTTGACCAATCAATGTTCCGTGATCGAGTCGCAGGCTACCTTTGGCATCGCCTGCTTCGGCGCTGTGGCAGCCCCAGCAACGCTCGGCCAGTATGGGCCGAACTTTCTTCTCAAAGAACTCCTCTTTTTCAGATCGGCTCGGTGTTTGAACCGCATTAGCTCTGAGGGGAAACGCGTTCCAGCAAAGGATCATCGCGGCCAATGCCACCGAATGCACGAGGGCTTTGGGCGTCAACTTGTGAGCGCACATGGATTTCGGCACGAGAAAGCTTATTTGCATGGGGAGGTCGGGTATCGGGTGGGACGGAGGCGATTCGTCTCATTATACACCGCAGCACTCCCCGCCGTGCAAACAGGCGGGACCGATGGAAATCGGCGACGAGAAGGCTTTTCTCGCTCAAACGCCTTCGAGGAGGGCTTCCTGAGCCAAACCGGTGGAGCCCACAGAAATGTTCGGAGAGACGGCAATGTTCGGAGAGACGGCAATGTTCTGGGCAACTGCGACTGGGGAGTCTGCCAGGACGTGGGCTGGTTCGATCCGTTTGGTCTTGTTGGAGATGGGTGCTTGGCGAGCGATCAGCGTTACCAAGATCCCGTCTTGGACCTTTTCACCTTTTTGGTTGATCAATTGGCGATACCAATGGACTTCGCCGTGGCGTCGCCCATGAGGCTTCATGTCGACAATTTCGGTGATGACGTGGACCGAATCCCCCGGAAACACTGGCTTCAGGAAATTCCAACCTCGGATGTCGACGAACGCCGAGGTTCGAACGCGAGGTGCTGTGGAACTGAGTCCGATCAAGATGGACATGCCCAGCATTCCATGAGCGATCGGCTCCCCGAATGGGCCTTGGGCGGCGAACTCGGGATCCATATGGAGTGGATCATTGTCGCCGGTTAAACCTGCAAAGAGATGGATTTCTTCCATCGCGATGGTTCGACTACCACTGGTCCATCGGTCGCCGATGTTCAGTTGCTCGTAGCTTAGTGCGGTTTGCATATCCGTTTGCGTGGGAACCATGGCGGCACAAAACCTTCTTGGCACGTTCAACCATTTTTGTTGGGGTGGACCTTCGTTCGCAGGCATGCATCGCAAGGTCCGACGTTCGGACTCGATTGTCCGAAGATTGAAAGGTCGTTGCAAGTACTCTGCGGGCGGAATCGCGCAACAGAAGGAACATTCTCAAGAGAGAGTCCGTAGACTTTACGCAGATTGACACAGCAGATTGGCACAGCAGATTGGCACAGCAGATTGGCAAAGCAGATTGGCAAAGCAGAACTCCGAGAGAATCGTATTCAGGAATCGAATACTACTCGGGGAAAGGCTGAGTCCAGGGGGGCATTTCTACTTAGCGATATGTTCGTTTGCCTATTGGATGCCGCTTCCGGTCGTAAACATCTGGCTGATCGATTTATTGGAGTGGATCCGGCGGATGGCTTCGGCGAGGAGTGGAGCGACGGTGAGGACATGGATACTGTCCAGTCGT
>CAIYZV010000035.1 GCA_903930765.1 uncultured Pirellula sp. | reverse complement strand
GGCTTCCGGATTCTTCCCGAGAATTTCAACCGTCAATCGATGCTTGCCCGATGACAACTCTCGTTCCCCGAGGGATACGACTCCGGTGGTGATCACATCGGGTGCGTTGTACAAGTCGACTCCGGTTCCGAGAGGCTGGTCGTCGACATGCAATTGGACGACCGCGTAATCACGTGCTTTGGTCATCACACCCTTGATTTGGTACACTCCCGCCTTGGCGATTTCCAACTCAAGCACCAATTTGTCCTTGGGCTGCCCCCCGGTCCACCAGACGTGATTGTTGGAACTCCACTTGTCCTTCGGAAAAGCTCGCATATCCTGCGGCCCTGCGGTGCCGCGACTCTTTTCGAGAACTGACAAGCTCTCTCCTTCGATCGCTCCGACGGCGATCCCTGTTTTCTCATCGAACACGGGTCGGGGGCCCCGTATCGCGACTTGGCCGGGGCTGGCTAGGTACCCGACCAAATCTCGAACCTCGTCCGGAGTCATTTGGTCGAGCAATCCGTTAGGCATCAGGGACAAATCGGAGAGCTTTCTCTGTTCGATCTCATCCTTGGGCACAACGACGACATCATTGATCGTCTTCAAGGTTAGCGCACTGTCGGTTTCCTTAACGATCAATCCTGATATAACACGGCCGTCATTGGTTTGAAGGAGTGTCATCTGGTAGTCTTTTCCGACCACTGCATTCGGTGCGACTAGATTTTCCAGAATGTAGTTCAAATCCGCCCTGTTGGAACCCGTCAAATCTGGGCCGACTTTTTCTCCGGCACCAAACAACTGATGGCACGCCATGCAATGCTTGTTGAACAGAACGCGGCCGTTACTCGCGTCTGCTTTCGCAAGCACAGCCTTGGTTAACTGACCTTGGTACTTCTCGATAGCAGCTTTTTGCTCCTCGGACGATGTGCCAACCTTCCCCCACGATTTATTAATGCGTTCGATAAGCGGCGCATCACTCAGGCTCACCATTTGACGCACGTGGTACGCGTGGATATCGGTGCGCGAAACTCGACCTGCATCGATCGCGTCGAGCAATTGCTGGGCAAATGCCGCGCGCGAAACCAAGGTCGCAATCGTATCCTCACGACCGGCGGGTTGGAGTTTTGAGTAAGCCGCTAACAGCTTCGGCGGTGTTTGAGCATCGCCAACAGCCGCCAATGCTCGGATCGCAGGAGACTGAAGTTCAGGTGTCTCGATGGCCGCGAATAACGCTGGGGCTAGCTCGCGGTCCCGACCTTTGACGAGGATCTCCAGGGCTCGCTGACGATCAGCCAACGGCTTGGCCCCATCTCCCAAAATCGCGCGCAATTGGGGGAACGCTCTTTGATCGCCAAATGCAACGGCTAGTCGCAACGCGAGCTCGCGGATGTCTCCTTGATCGCTGCTGGAGAGCTTGTCGTAAGCGGTTTTCCAACTCCTCGGTTGAGCCACATTGACTCGTCCCTCAAGGGATTGCTGGATTTGTTCCAAAGCCACTTTTTGCTGTTCTGCAGGCCAAGCAACCACTTCGCCGATGACGACATCCAAGGCCCCCGGGTCGGATGCTGCACGACGCAGAATGTATTGGCTGAGCAACGGTATCTTACTTGCCTTTGCCAATCGAATCGCTCTTGCCGGATCCGCAAGCACTAACGGCTCCACGCCGTACCACGTAACTAGCGGGATATTTCGATCATTCGCGTCCGCTTTGCGACCCGCCAGTGACTCGGCGATCTCCCAGCGTGCATTCAAGGGGAGTCGATTTAGGGCCGAGGCCAGATAGAGCCGCACCATGGCATCGGTGCGTTGCTCCTTGGACACATCGATCAATGCCTGTATTGCCGCATCGCCGACTTTCTGATCCTCGCAAAGCAACTGGACCGACCATGCCGCGACATAGGGCGAGCGATGCGACAGCATCGCTGTCATTTGCTTTTCATCGAGCAACTTCGTGGCGTGCCCAAGCCACATACCACGCAATACTCGCGTGTCGTCCTCACTGGCCAAGAGCGACTCGATTTCACTCATTACTGCCGAACGATCGAGCTTTCCGGTGGCGGCCCTTTCCTGGAGCAGCCTGCGCGATACTCGGACGAACCAATCGTTCTTGTGCCAAGCTAGCTTCGCTAACTCACTATCGGATTGCTTGCCCAAATCGACCGCTCGGCGATCGGGGACTCCATAAGCGATATTATAAACACGACCATTTGTTCGATCCCAAATTTCGGGATTGACCCGATGGCAAGCGTTTCGGTCATACCAGTCGATCAAATATACCGAACCATCGGGGCCCGCTCGAAGATTGATTCCGCGGAACCAACGATCGTTCGACATCAATAAGTCATCTCCATGCTTGCCGATATAACCGCTTCCCTCGCGGGATAATCGGTCCATGTTGACTCGGTTCCCATGGATGTTGTTAAAAAAGATATTGTTCCGGTATCGGGCCGGCCAGTTGTCACCCAAATACACCATTGCCCCACAGTGAGCGTGGCCCCCTCCCGCATCCGAGGTGTCGGTCTGAATACCAGGCTCATGGCCCCACCATGCATGGTCTCCAATGTTTCCAGCGTAGTGCAAGTGGTCCGCGATCGTCTTGATGTCGTTGTAGGCATGCTTGTTGAAATGCTCGCCCGCTTGACGCTGGTAATGGGCGCCTTGAATGATGTGGTACAAGTGAGGAATCACACATGCCGTCACGAACGCTTGACCATAGTCGTTAAAGTCCACTCCCCATGGGTTGCTCGTGCCCCAAGCAAAGACTTCAAACTGGTGTTTCGTGGGATGGTACCGCCAAACAGCAGCGTTCATCGGTGTGCGTTCGGAGTCAGGTGTGCCAGGCTTGCCCACTTTGCTATGCGTAAACACGCCATGGCACCCGTAAAGCCAACCATCCGGCCCCCAATTGAACGTGTTCAAGGTTTCATGGGTATCTTGATACCCAAATCCATCGAGCAGGATCTCTGGTTTCGAATCGGGTATGTCATCTTCATTCGCGTCGGGAATGAACATGAAATAAGGTGCTGCCCCCACCCAGACTCCCCCAAATCCAACTTCCAAACCACTGATGAGATTGAGCCCTTCCGCGAAATTCTTTCGGGAATCGAAGCGACCATCGTGATCGGTGTCCTCGAGGATGATGATCTTGTCGAGTCCCTCTCCTTCTTTGGCGCGGTTTGGGTATGTGTATGCTTCAGCCACCCAGAGCCGACCGCGATGGTCGAAGGCCATGGCCACAGGTTGATGGACGTCGGGTTCTGCGGCCGCGAGTTGGACGTGGAAACCTTCAGGGACAGTCATGTGGGCCGCAGCCTCGACACCCGTGAGATCTTCCTTGAGGTCTTGCCGCTCTTTAGGCTGCGATGCCGCGTGCGCGATTCCCTCCAGAGTTTCAGTCCTGTGGTGCAGTACGTGGCAACCTAACATTCCCCCTGTCACGATGTCGGGCAGTGTATCGTTATTCACGTCGGCGACCACAATCTGCCTGCCAATACCCGCTGCATCATCGACCATTCTCGGAATCCACTCCACATTTTGGCCGGTTCGCTTCAACTCAAACCAATAGACAACGGGACCTGCGTCCCAATCGGGGCCTTGGCGATGATGCGCCCAATACGTTTTGCCTGTGACGATGTCTTTCAAGCCGTCTCCGTTGATGTCTGCCAATCGAACCGAATGGAGTTCCGAAAAGTGAACGCCGTACGGATTCTCCGATGGTTTGGCTCCCATGATCAAGTGACGTTTGAACGCGATCTCGCCAGAATCGGAATTGGTTTGCTCCCACCAAACAAGTCCATACGCGTGCGCGTCCAAACTTGTGATGACATCGTTTCTGCCATCTCCGTTCACATCGTATGCATACATTTCGGCTCCGCCGGGACCCGCGAACTCAAACGGATGGAAATCCCATAATCCTTCGCGCTCCGCGCCTGGGTTGTGGAACCATCCATCCTTGGTGAGGACATCCAATCGCTTGTCTCCGTCGATATCACCGACTCCGAGCGCGTGACCAAATTTGTCCGGTGCCACTGCGCCGGAGATACGATGGAACGCCCATGCCTCGAAACTCTTTTCGGCGGGCGTAGCGTAACCAAACATTCCTTCGCGCGTGCATAGGAGCTCTGGTTTTCCGTCACCGGTGATATCGGTAAATTCTGGCGATTCGTTGGATACCCAATCGAAGACTTGATGCTTCTTCCAATGCCCATGCGTGCTGATGTCCTTGCCTGGATTCTCGTACACAAACGCGGCGGTTCCCGGAAATCCGACCGTCAACACGTCGTTCCACCCATCACCATTCACGTCGTGCACCCAAGCAAAAAAATGATCGGCATAACCCGACATCGGCTGAGGCTTGGCAGGGTACAGTTCGTGGGATTCTTTAAAGTCCGGTCCGGCATACCAATGCGGGCCGTAAACCACATCAGGATGCGTGTCTCCGTTAATGTCTCCAACCGCTGTTCCTTCGCTGTAATAGATTGGCGTCAATTCTTGCCGATCAAATTGGTGAACGATTCCGCGTAAGGCAGTTGGCTCTTTGGCGATGAGTGATAGCCGGTTGCCGCACCAACCGGCTATGGTTAGGCACAACAACAATCGCATGGAGACGAGGTATTGGTAATGCGAAATTGAAGTAAGGGAGGTAGTCAAGGTGGGAACCTAACGAGTGTCGGAAGGAGTAACGGAAGGGATCAGGTCGGAACCATCCATCCAAACGTTATCGGAATTTCGATTCGGAGAGTGAGTCTAGTCAATCCATGGCCAACGCAGAAACCCTGCTTTGGCGACGAGCTGTTTCACAATTATCTCCAGTTTCTATCTTAACATTGACGACAAGCTTACGGGCGTGTGTAGGACGATTTTTTCCAGATGCGGCGCAATTGAGTAGCGGCGAAACGGTGGGCTTTGATTCGCTTCACGCAATCCAATCTGAGCCACGCGTGTAAGCAAGTGGCGACTGGACGCTGGAACCCGTATCCCCTGTTGCTAGTCATGATCAAAACCATGTCACGATCGCATCGAGCGGGCCCTCCACCCGGCGCTCACGCTTAGGGCTCCGATGAGTTCGCTTCGCTCCGTAATTTGTTTGCTTCGCGTTGACGATGTGGAATACCATTGTTTCTTCACCATCATTTCGTTGTGAATGGTTTCTTACCTCGTGTACAATGGGTTCCGATGCGATCCATCTCGTCGAATGTTCGGCGAACCTCTTCCCTCCTTGTTTCACTAAGGAACGTTACCATGGGTAGCCTATCCCGTCTCCTGCTAAGTGCTGTGGGTGTTGTTCTGCTCTTAGCCGGTCATCGATTTATGGGGATGTCATCTACCAACGAACTCACCCAGAAGCCTTTCAATGCTGGCAATCAGTCTCTGCCCGATTCGACATCAACTCGCCTGAGAATAGGCAACTTCGACATGGAGCAGTCCGAAGCGTTCGTGTTGGCACAACCCTTGGGGGGTTGCGGCGGCTTGTCTGGTTTCCCCGCCCCGCCCAGTTCGGACGGCCGAGAGGTGGTGCCTAATGATTGGGTGAAGCCTGACTCGCCAGCGCCGAAGTGGCTCGATGATTCGAGTGATGCCGAAGCTCGTGAACGGGATTTAGCAGTCCACAATGCCCTCAATGAACGGATCGACGTCGACTTCAACAACACTCCTCTCTCTAGCGTCACGCAAACGCTTAGCGACACCCTCGGTATCGCGATTATCATCGACGCCAAAGCCCTCGAAGAAGAATCTGTTACACCCGAAGAACCCATTTCCGCGACTCGTAAATCCACCCGGGTACGTGACATCCTCAAGCAGATTCTGGAACCCTACTACCTTACGTTCAAGGTCGAGAGGGAGGCTCTCTACATTACAAGCAAGAAGAGTTCTGCTAACGTGGTCCAATGCTACGACCTGAGTTACGTGTTTCCTGACAACACATCCATGCTCGATCTCATTCGAGCCATCGAGAATGTCGTTCGCCCAGATTCTTGGTTCAATGCAGGAGGTACCAGTACCATGGCAACCGTCGGATCGGTGTTGATCGTCAACGCACCACAGGACACACAAGACGACGTCGCCGCTCTTCTACGTGAGATTCGTAGGCAAAGCCCCGCGAACATGAAACCACTGCTCATCAAAGATAAGCCAGCGGAGAAAGCGACTGATAAGCCTTGATTGTCTTCGCATAGGATGCGACTCAAGGATCCTCCTGAAACTCGCTGCTATGGTATGATTGAGAGCAAATGCGTGAAAGCCACGTCGAAGGATCGACCATGTACCTATCCGCACACCTCTCACCCCCAGCAAATGCCTAGACGGCTCACGGTTTTCGGATAGTCTAAAAATTGCCTTCGATGATTTTAGCGATAAACCACAGATCTCTTTTCGTGAGGTTGCAGACGATGGGTCGACGACGAAGTACTTGGGCCTGGCTCTTAGGGATGGGTTCGCTCATGCTGGTTTGCGAATATGGTTTTGGCGATGAGACCGATTCGCTGGTGCAGGAAGGTGAAAAAGTTCAGAAGCTCGCTGGCGATATGAAATTCACCGAAGGTCCCGTTTGGGTTCCATCGCGCAAGACACTGATCTTTTCCGATATCCCCAATAGCAAACTGATGCAGTGGAAGCCCGGCCAAGGACGTTCGGAATTTCGTGACAGCGAACAAGCCAACGGCAATATTCTCGATCTGCAAGGCCGACTGATCTCTTGCCAGCACGCAGCTCGAAACATGGTACGAACCGAACCCGATGGAACGATTACCGTGCTGGTTGACAAGTTCGATGGTAAACGACTGAACTCTCCCAATGATGTCGCTGTTCGATCCGATGGCACCCTTTGGTTTACGGATCCACCATGGGGACTCAACGGTCCAGGCGACCTGCCGGGGCATTGGGTGTTCAAATTCGATCCTAAGACTGGCAAAATCGAACCGGTGGTCAAAGAACTAGCGATGCCGAACGGGATCAATTTCTCCCCAGATGAAAGCCGTATCTACATCGCGGATACTGGCGGCCACCCCAAACATCCCGACCCAGCGTTTCACACACTCCCTCCAGGAGTCCATTGCTATGAGGTTTCTAGGGAAGGCGTACTAGGGAAGAAGTTGTTCACGATTCCCGAGAGTAGCGACGGAATGACGATCGACGAGAAGGGGAATCTTTATACAACCCACGAGGGGGTCAATGTATTTACTCCCGACGGGAAGCTCATGGAACGCATCGCCGTCCCAGAAGGCCCAGCAAACGTCACGTTTGGCGGCGAAGACTACAAGACGTTGTTCATTACAGCGCGTACGTCCCTCTACAGCGTCCGCATGAAAAATGCTGGCGCAAAACCAGTTGGAGCTAAATGGTAGGCGGCCTCGATGCGTGAGGAATCGCCCGAGCCAGTGTCACGGTTGGCAGGGACCTCACGGTTAGCAGGGACCTCACGGTTGGCGTTTGTTAGACCGTTGATTGACGCGAGTTTGGGGCAACTCGCTTGCCGAGACTACTCGTTAGCATCATCCACTTCTTCAAAGATCGGAGAATCATCTTCGATCTCCGAAGCCAACTCCGATACGCCTAATCCCCATTGTTGCAACTTGCGAAGCAGCCGAGACCGGGAGATGCCCAGCAGTTGTGCCGCAGCAGTTCGGTTGTTGTTTTTGCGTTCCATGGCTCTCAAGATCAATTCGCGTTCGATTTGCTCGAGAACCAGGTCCAATTCAATCGGATGCTCGATCGGCGGTCGAGTCATGTGCGATGGAAACGTTCGTAACGAAATGGGCAAATGCTTTTCCGTAAGTACAACTGCTCGCTCTTGGTGGGCGCTAGTATCGTTAGCCTTCTCCAGCAGTGCTTGTCGCCAAGCATACTCCAAGGTGTCCCCGAGCTCATCGCAGTCATTAGGCCATGAATAGGCAAGCATCGCGTCCATGAACTCCTTGGTCCATCTGGACTGGAGGGAGATCTCTCGAGTGCGATGATGCTGCTCAAACCAAGAGACGATGAGTGGTTCGATATCGGTCAATCGCGAGCGGATCGGAGAAAAAACGATGGTCTGCGTGTCAAGGGACGCAATCAACCCGCCCCAGTCGCCAGTGCTAACACTTGAAGCTAGCGATGCGTCCGGGCTGGTGGTTGCAATCACCAGCCATCGATCGGCGCTTATCTTCTTCGCCAACGGTTCCCGTAGTTCGCTGGAAAGCCGATCCAATTGGTGCAATAGGATGTAGACTCTTGAGTTGCGCCGTAGAGCTTCGTCGGCCATTTCGAGGAGATCTGTAAGGAGTTCCCGGTCCATCAGGCGGCACTCGATGGTGATGACCTCAGGCTTCCCGGCACCCTTGGAGGCAATGCGTTGAAGTCGCTCCCTGGCAATCCAAGCGGCGCATTGGCTGAGTGGTGAACCATCGGGTCCGATGAGGCGACAGGGATGGGTTCCGTTTGCGGCTAACCGAACCTGAGATTTGGTTTTCTGAACATCGACCGAGATTCCTGCTAGGTACCAGTGCGACTGCAATTCAGGATGCTCGACCTTGCCTTGAATCGCAATCGATCGCAATTGCGATTCACGCACCGAATCCAGGATCCCGACGAAGTCTCCGCGATCCTCTTTTAATAGGTAAAGAACGGTCGGTGTCTCTAGGTCGTCGAGGGGGATGCTGATACGAACCCAACGCGTCTCTTTCACGGACGATAAGGAAACTGCCTGTTTGGAATCCATACCGGACATGCGACTGGAAATCCAATCCACCAATGCATCGGGCATCGTATCGCAGTGGATCGATACTCGGTGCACGGATCCATTGGGTGGCGCAGCAAACCACGAAGCCCACGCAGGGGTTGCACCGTCGACAGAAGCAATGGGGGAGCAAAGGATCCCGATCAATTCGTCTGGATCGGTTCTTAGCAACCGACCCAACGCCTCATTCGCAAAAACAAGATGACCCGTCTCAGACAGCACATAACACGGATGATCCGCTCCAGCCACCAATCGAGCGATCTGGCGTTTTGTTATGCTACGGGAGGGTTCTTCGGACATCGCGCGAGCTGCTTCTCTCGAACCCTAGTTGGGTTCATCCGTGGGGCGAAGTGGACCAAAGTGGGAAGCAACGATCACCCAACCTGCCCGTGAGAACGAAAAAACACCGCATGCTGCGACGGACAGCAAGCGGTGTGCGGGAACGGTGATCTCGCTCGAGCACGCTCCTCAGCCAGTGACACGCTGCTACGCAAATGCCACGCGGGAGAGTGCGACCGAAAAATATTCTAACATCGGACCAACACGAATGCTGGCGATTTTGGTTAGAAGATTTTGGTTAGAATACGTCGGTCAAGAAATGATGACCCCAGTGGTACCGACGGTTGGTCGGATAGTCGTTGTACCACTGACGATTGTAAACCGGAATTTGCATTTCCGGTGCATATCGGTGATAGAGACTATCGCTGCTGCGATAGTACTCTTGACCGTAGAAGTTCTGCGGATAGTAAACGTATGGGTAGTGGTTGAACCGCGAGTAATCCCTGTTGCTAGCGCCACCTCCCCAGCTGCGACCGTAAGCCTGCTGGTTTGCTTGCTGTGCTTCAGAAACGGATGCGGTTGACAAACTAGCCACTACCGCGATGGCTGCGACTAGGATAGCCCTTCGCAACATAATCTCACCCCCCCGAGAATATTTGGATGTCTCAAATCGCCGTTGCGATCTATTGGAAGAATCGGCGTATTCGCTAATCAAAGTTGAGTCAATCCAATCGCTCTCAACGGCAAATCCCCCTAACGTGGTTTGCTTGCTTTTCTGGAAGTTTAACTCATGCCGTAAAGGGTTTCGCCATTCCCCCATATTCCCAAAGTGCCTAATTGCGTGTTCAAGGTTCGTCAGCATGCCAGCATGTGGTTTTGTCATGGCGTTGTTGTTCTCGCGTAACGGAGGGAGTAAAATGTGATTTGATTCGATGGGTGCGGTGGCATTGTTGGCGGATCGAGCTTTTACGCGAAAATGGTGCTTTGGCATGGCGATTCAAATTAAAAAGGGAAAAGCACTCGATTCCCTCAATTTGACGCCGTTGATCGACGTCGTTTTCCTACTGTTGATTTTCTTTTTGGTGGCGACCCAATTTGCACAAGACGATGCGCAGCTACCGATCAAATTGCCGACGGCGAAAAACGCGGTTCCCATGACTGTGCAACCACAGGAATTGGTCGTCGGTATCGGTGAGGATGGGACATACATGGTTCGCGGCCAACGGTTGAATTTGGCTGGGTTGGAGACGATGATTGCCCAAGCTGTCGTGGACAATCCGATCCAGCAAACCGTGATTGTGCGCGGCGACAAGCGCGTAGCGTTTCAGTCCGTCGTCTCCGTTCTGGATCTTTGCAATCGGCTCAAAGTACCCTCGTATCGGATTACTACGGATCCTGATGATGTTGCGAAGCCATAACCGGTTGCGAAGCGATAAAGGTTCCTCATGACCCAACGCAATCGTGCTGTCGCCAATTCGTCTCGATCGGAGGGTGCAGGCATTTGGCCGCTCGATCTGGCCTTGGTAATGCTCGGTGCTTTGGTTTCTATCCTCGTTGTACGGCTTCTCCGGTTCGATGATCCTCGACCACTTCACAATGCATGGACGTATCTGCTCGGTATTCCCACGGCCTTTATCGCGACATCGATGTTGGCCCGGGTCCTCGTCTCGGAGCGGATGGAGAAATCGATTCAAATCGGATTTTTGATTAGCACTGCTCTCCACTTGGTCTTAACCTTTGTCGCGATCAATACGGTACTGTTCTCGGGTGCGTGGCCTGAAGCTTTCGAGAAGGTCGAATTGATCGCTCGCTCGCAATCGCAAGCAGCACAGTTCGTCGACATGCCGTCCAGTCCTAATGAAGCACGACCGGATTATCTTCGGCCTGTTGTTGCGGAATTATCACAACCGACAAATCCGAAGATCGCGCAGGGTGCCTCGGCAGATGCGCCCTTCGATCCGTCGATGTCGGAGTTGCCGTCTAGTTTGGCTCCCGGTTCCAACGCGCTCGAACGCCAGCGAGCTATCCCGACGTTGAATGAACCCTCGGTTGTGTCTGAGTTGAAAATGCCCGATCGCTCGACGGTACCGCGGTCGGCAGGGCCAAAGGGTCGGCAAATCGAATTGCCGGAGCTGGCCCAAGGCCAATCGCCGAATCTGGGGAACGCGACGCCGGAGAACAAGGCCGACGCGCGTCGAGTCGGCGAAGCCCGCGAAGCGGATTTGGCTACATCGCGCGCCGAAGAACTGCAACCAACGATTGCACCCCGCCCGAAGTTGGAAGCCAACTCCCCGAGCGAGTCGGCAGTGACTGCCGATTTGGAGAAAACGTTCGAGCAGAACACGGCGGTGGATTTGACGCTTCCAATCCGACCTACAGCGGATCCGAACACGGTTCCATCCTCTCCCACCCGGATCGACGTTCCCGAGAATGCATCGATCACCAGCGCGAATCCGGATTCGGTCCCTGTCCCTTCGACGCTATCCGAGCGAGCCGATCGGGAGTTCGTTCGGCGTTCGACGCCAGGCGATGCACCTCCATCCGGTTCCGCGACGACAGTTAGTCCTAGTATTTCCAGCATGTCCGCAAACGAATTGGATGCTCGCATTCGGCCGAACCCCATGGCCAGGAACATCGTGCCACTACCGGAACGTGTTTCCACAAGCAATCCAGCTGCGGGTGGATTGGAATCCGATCCCAAGTTTGCCGATGCATCGACCCTGCCACGTCGGAGTTCTAGTTCCAAGATGCGTGGTGGTGTCTCCGGCCCAGTGGTCGTGCCTAGCGATCGCCAGCCCTCCGACCTAGCACCAGGTGCCGAAGGAACTCTCCGCGAGTCTTCGGAGATGGCCAGTCGATCAGGCACAAGCGATTCTGCCAGCGATGCATCGATGCTCGATCCAACTCGGGCGAGTGGTCGCGTCGGATCGCCGGGGCTATCCCCGCGTCGCGATTCTTCGCCTCTGGCAGATGCTCCAAGAAACTCAAGTGCCCTCGCTGACATGGGTAGCACGAATGTTGGACCTGGACTCGGAACCAAATCGACCCCGATGTTAGGAGCGTCGAAATCTCAGGTAGGCATCGGCAGCAAAGGAATTGGTGAACCCGAAATCTCCTCGCCAGAATTGCAACTCGATAGGTTCCGCCGCTCGAACCAAGGTTCGGTGGCCAAGCAAAGTGCGCAAGTTCCGATACCATCCCCCGCTTTTAAGCAACGGATGCGCCGTAATGAAGAGGCCAGCAGTGAGGATTTGAAGGCCATGGGCCCGTTAGGACCCCAGACCGAGGATGCGATCGAGCGCGGATTGGAGTTCTTGTCGAAATACCAACGCAGTGACGGTTCGTGGCGATTGGAGGATTTCGATTCGAAGCCACTGATTCGCAGCAACACGGCTGCAACCGCCTTGGCCTTGCTCGCCTTCCAAGGTGCCGGGTACAGCCATGAACAGTACAAATACCAATCGAATTGCAAGCACGCCTTGGAATGGCTTCGGTCCGTCCAGAAGAAGAATGGTGACCTTTACCAAAGCCAAGACGAAGCATCGGATAAGAACGGATGGCTTTACTCTCACGCGATTGCGACCTTGGCTCTCTGCGAAGCTTATGGCATGACTCGCGATGAAACGTTGCGGGAGCCTGCACAGCGTGCGGTTGATTTTTTAGCCTATAGTCAAGATCCCTTGGCAGGTGGATGGCGTTACACACCTCGCGTTGGAAGCGACACGAGTGTTACCGGCTGGGGGATGATGGCCTTGAAAAGCGCCGAACTCTCAGGGTTGAATGTTCCGAAAGAAACATACGCCGGTATTACTCGCTGGCTCAATAGCTCCGAAGCCAACGCGCGAGAACGGTATCTGTACCGTTACAATTGGCAAGCCAACACGCCGCAGACACAGCACGGACGAATACCGACTCCCGTCATGACGAGTGTGGGGCTTCTGATGCGATTGTATCTGGGTTGGCGTCGCAGCAATCCAGACATGGTTCGCGGCGCGGACTGGTTGCTCGAACGCAAACCGTCTCTGGGTACCAAGGAAAATCCAAAACGGGATACGTATTACTGGTACTACTCCACCCAAGTCCTTTTCCACATGGGCGGCGATCGATGGCGTGCATGGTACAGCACGTTGTATCCTATCTTGATCGAGTCCCAGGTCGCCGAAGGACAATATGCTGGCTCCTGGGATCCCCAAGGGGAAATACCCGATGCATGGGGAGAATATGCCGGTCGGTTGTACGTTACCACCATGAATTTACTTTCGCTCGAGGTCACGTACCGCCACCTCCCCATTTACGACGCAACAGGTCTATAGCGCTGGCCTCCGACATGCTTCGCTATGGGCCATGTGCCACCCAACAATCACATGGGCCATGTGCCACCCACCAATCACATGAAGTTTTTCATGGATTCGGTTTCGGATGGGCTTGGAAAAAATCCCAGACGGCATCGTTGGCGTTCAGGCGGCTTGTAGCCTTACCCAGGATGAATGCTGGCAAGGGGCTTTTTCCGCCCGGCCAGATGTGGCCATGGCCATCGATGGTGGTGAGGATTACTTCCGCGCCATCGCGTCCTCCAGTGTAGACAACTGTCGTGATGCCTTGGATCGCGCTCGAGATTGGCTTAGCTTCCTCTTCGCAGCTAAGAAGCTTCACCCAAGCTCGCATCATCTCTCTCACGGGCGGTTTGGCTTTTTCAGGTTCCCCCTTGAAACCGGCCCCGAAGGCCATTTTCGGAGCGCCAACTTCCATCGGATGGATGGGGTCTGCGGTGCCGGTGATGGAAAGCAGCGACACGGGAGGCCGGAGACGAGAGGTTGGGGGAAGAGCAAGCAGGCTAGCTGCGGTCAACGTCTTATTCTCAGGAGATACGCAGAAATCATGAACCCGCGCCCTCGACAATCTTAAGCCTAGAGAGCGAGTCTACACCCTCCATAGGACCGGTCAAGCAGTCGCTGGTACCCTTTACGAACGGAAGTGAGGTGTTTGATCGGGGCGAGCTTTTCCCGTGTTTAACGGAAACCAAAACAACATTGACACGGATCTATAGTAATTCCGAGCTACCTAGGAACTATCGGGATCCCACGGTGGGAGACCGTCTTTTTCTAGGAGCGAAGGTTCGTTCGTACCTATTTTTAAAGGGTTTATGGCTATGCTTGAGTCAATTTTAGTGCTCGCGGCAAAGATGCCGGATTTGTCGATCTTTCAGTATTCGATCGTGGACAATATCTTCTCCATGACGGTCGCTACCATGGGAGCAGCGGCCCTTTTCTTGTTTTTGTCGAGATCTTCGGTGGATGAAGCGTATCGTCCAGCGTTGATGATCAGCGGTTTGGTGGTAACGATCGCTTGCTACCACTACTTCATGATCCGTCACTCGTGGCAGGATGCGTACAAGCTCGGGGGGGATGGCTACACAAGTTCAGGAGCCGCCTTCAACGACTTCTACCGGTACGCAGACTGGATTCTGACCGTCCCGTTGTTGATGGTCGAATTGGTGGCCGTATTGCGATTGGAAGCCAGCAAGTCCCGCTCGCTGCTGACTCGCTTGGTCATCGCGGCCGCCCTCATGATCGCCTTGGGTTATCCAGGGGAAGTGATCTCCACTCCCGATGGCTGGACTCAACGCGTTATTTGGGGTGCTCTCTCTTCCGTGCCATTCTTCTACATTCTGTACATTCTGTGGACCGAATTGACCGCATCGCTCGCTACCCAGCCGGCTGCGGCACGCCAGCTGATCGAAATCGCTCGTTTGGTCATCTTGATCACTTGGGCGGTTTACCCGATTGCCTACGCGCTGGGTGGCACCCCTTCGGCCTTGGCAGCCAAGGCTGCGGGAACCGGCGATGCGACCGGGATTGTCGGTCTTCAAGTCGGTTACGCGTTTGCGGACATGACGGCCAAGGCTGGTTTTGGTCTGCTGATTTACTTCATCGCTCGCGCCAAGAGCTCGAGTCACGGTAGCGCTGCCTACCAAGCAGCCTAAGGATGGGCGTGTTTATCCAAAGCGACCGCACCTGATGTGTTGTGTGCGGTCGCTCGGACCAGTTTTTTCTCTCGGGGTTCTGGCGTGTTGCTTTCCGTGTTCTATATCACGATCTGTGTGGCTGTGATGGCAGCGGTACGGCTATTGGGAACGCCCGAGGTTTCTGTTTTGGTTTGCGTGGCAGTTGTTATGGTGGCGATTCTTGGCGTTCCGCATGGAGGCTTGGACCACTGGACCGGTCGTCGGCTCCTCGCATCTCGGTTCCGCGATTCCTGGTGGAAGTTGTTTTTCCCTGGGTATCTGGCGGTGGGTGTGGCAGTAGCCGTGTCCTGGTTTGTCTTTCCCCTGGCGACGGTGATCGGTTTCTTTCTGCTCTCCGCATGGCATTTCGGTCGCGAAGATCAGCATCGCATTGCCGCGAAATCGGGAGGTACGCGGTCTTCGGCAATGCAGGAGCATGTGTCGGCCATCGCCTTGGGCGGACTGGTGATCTGGATTCCTGCTTTGGTTCGCACCGACGAGATGACGTGGATGCTACGGATGATCGTCCCCGCGAATGATCCGGGGGCAGTGGAACAAATCGTTTTCTTCACGCGATCGATCGCAGTGTTCTTGTGCCCGGTTGCATTGGTCGCATGCGTGTTGCAACTGCGCCGCGACGGCCAGGATCTCAATGCATGGGTACCGGTGGCAACCGCGGGAATCGCTGCAATTGCCCCGATTCTGGTTTCGTTCACCACCTATTTTTGCCTTTGGCATTCCATTCTCGGCTTGTCCCGTTTGCGAAGCCAGGAGGGTCTGACAGCCCCCCGATTTGTAGCGTCTGTCTTGCCCTTGTCGGTGATGGCTGTGTCAGGCGTGGTCGCTGCGGGGTGGTTTGTTCGGCAATCGCTCGGGACAAGCTCGATCGGCACGATGCAACAGTCCCTTCAAACATTGTTCATCGGCTTGTCCGCCATCGCGGTTCCCCACTTGCTGTTGCATGAGTGGGCTGATCGAGCTCAACGAGCGACGTATCGACCGGAGGTGCAGCGATGAATCCAAAGAACGGATTGCTCGAGCAACGTCCCTACGACGAGGTTCCGCGAGTGGATTACGTCCTCGTGGGAGGTGGACTGCAAAGCGGTCTAATGGCGTTGGCGATTTCCCATCATCAGCCTCAAGCCAGTTGGATTCTCATCGAACAACAAGAAAAGTTAGCTGGAAACCACACCTGGTCCTTCCACGCAACCGATATTCCCGAGTCCTGCAGTGCGTGGGCGGAACCTCTAGCCGAATATCGTTGGCCGCGTTACGAAATTCGGGTGGGAGGCCGTGTTCGAACGGTAGAGATTCCGTATCGCACGTGTTCGTCCGAGCACTTTGCCAAGTTGGTGATGCCACTGGCGCAGCAAGCTCACCGTCGCATTCTCACCAATACCACTGTCGATGAAATCGCTCCCACGAGGGTGACGCTCAGCGACGGGCGCCGAATCGATGCCACGGCGGTGATCGACAATCGAGGACCGGTACCTCCGAACGTAAGGAACTTTGCCGGCGGTTTTCAAAAATTCTGGGGATTCGAACTGGAGTTCAACGCCGATTGGCCGCATGCGAATCCAATCATCATGGATGACCAAATCGATCAGCAGGATGGCTTTCGCTTTATCTATACCCTGCCGATGGAACGCCGCCGCGTGTTGGTCGAGGACACGCGGTTCTCGAACACTCCATCGATCGATCGCGAGGAATGTTTGGAACGGGTCCGTGCCTATGTTAATTCTCGAGGATACCACGATTATCGCATCGTTCGCGAGGAACAGGGTGTCTTGCCGATGCCGACTGGAGGATCATTTCCAGGCAGCGGTCTTCCGAGGCTTGCGGGAGGATACCGAGGTGGATGGTTTCACGCTGCGACCGGCTACTCGTTTTCCATGGCGCTGCAGGTGGCCGACTGCGTTGCAACCAATCCCGCGGAGCGATTGCCTCAGGCATTGCAAGAGTTGAGCCATGAACATGCATGGCGAGCGCGGTTTGCCCGATTCCTGAATCGCCTGCTGTTTGAGCTCGTCAAACCGAAAACGCGTTATCAGATTTTTCGGCGGTTTTATCGCGTTCTCGATGAACCGGCAATCGCCCGCTTTTACGGCCATCGATTCACTCCGCTGGATGCCTTTCGCATGGTGGTCGGAATCCCTCCCATGGGGCTCCGTCCCTTTCAATTCCTTCGATCCTACACGCGACTCCCGTCCGCTCGGGCAGTCATCCAACCATCCACTCAACCACACAAGGTGCCGGGATGAAATCACACGTCAAAGAACTCTTGGACCGTTCCTTGTTCGAACCTATGCGCGATTTCAAATGTCGGCAAGGAAAACGCATTCGCAGTTCGCTGCTCCAAATCAGCTACGAGATGGCCGGTGGCATCGGAAACGTGCCCGCCTCGGTCAGCGATGCGATTGAAAGCCTGCATGCTGGGTCCCTGGTCATCGACGATGTCCAAGACGATTCTCGCTCGCGCCGCGGTCGAGTCACGCTGCATCAGAGCATCGGCGTTCCGCTCGCCATCAATGCCGGCAATTGGATGTACTTTCACGCATTGGAGTGCTTGAGCGATTCCCCGTTGCCACCTGAGATTCGTTCGCGATTGATCGAAGCCATGATCCATACCGCGCGGCGATGCCACGAGGGACAAGCGATCGATATCCATGCGAGGGTCGACCAGGTTCCAATCGAGCATTGGGACGATACCACCAGCGCGATCAGCCTCATGAAAACAGGTTCCCTCGTCGAATTGGCGGTGCGAATGGGTTGCATCGCGGCCAATGCACCCGATCGACTCCTTTCGGTCTTGCCAGTGCTCGGTCGCCGGATCGGGATCGCTCTCCAGATGCGCAATGATCTCGATGAATTGGCATCGATCGCACAGCGGCGGCATGAAGACCAGACCGAGGATTCGATTCGCGATGACGATCTTCGAAATGCGCGAATGACTTGGCCATGGGTCTGGGCCAGCCAGCGCACCGGGCATGCACGATGTCGAGAATGGGCGTTGCGACTGGACCGGTCGACCCAGGATCGATGGGATGTTGCACAGGAGTTATTTCAACTCGTTGGCCAACATGGCGATCAAATCATCGGTGCCGTGGTTTCCGAGCAATTGCGATTGCTCGCAGAGCATGTCCTTGATCGACGATTCCTCGATGGCATCGGCGAGATCCTGCAGACGATTGGGCGACCGAGTTGGCCGATCCCTATCCGCGAAGGCATCCATGCTGACCAGACTTCCGAGGTTGCCCGATGATCCATGCGACCTTGCCTAATTCGAATTCAGATACCGACCTGAGAGATAAAGATATATCCCGTGTGCTCGACTCCGCATCGCTGGGACGATCTCCAGGAGGATCGCGCTGCGGTCGAGCGGCGGTGATCGGAAGCGGATTTGGAGGCCTAGCCGCGGCGATCCGATTGCAGGCGATGGGTTTTGAGACCGTTTGCTACGAGTCGCGCGATCGCGCTGGAGGCAGGGCCTATGTCTATCAAGACGCTGGCTATACGTTCGATGCAGGTCCGACCGTTATCACCGCACCGCACTGCCTCGAAGAGTTGTTCGAGCTCTCGGGCGAGTCGATGTCTGACCACGTCGATTTGATTCCGGTGGATCCGATGTATCGCCTGCAGTGGCCCGACGGAATGAAGTTTGACTACAGCAACCAGGAATCTATTCTGGTCGAACAAATACGGAATTGCTCGCCCGGCGATGTCGAAGGATACTATCGCTTTGCCGATTACACGCGGCGCGTGTTTGAGAAGGGATACCTCCAACTCGGCGCCACTCCTTTCCTGAACTTTCGCGACATGATTCGGTGCGCTCCCGATCTAATGCGCCTGCGAGCAGATCGCAGCGTCTACGCGACCGTCTCCCGCTTCATCAAGCACGAGCAGCTGCGGCAAGCATTTAGTTTTCATCCCCTTCTGGTCGGGGGGAACCCGATGGAAACCAGCGCCATCTATACCCTCATTCACTGGATCGAACGGCAATGGGGTGTCTTCTTTCCGCGAGGTGGCACGGGGGCTCTGGTCGAGGCCTTGGTCGCTCTATTCGAGCGGCTAGGAGGGGAGTTGCGGTTATCGAGCCCCGTCGATCGAATTTCTGTTCAATCCGATGAACGCGGTCGAACGGTTCATGATGTCTATGACTCCCGGGGAGTGAAGGAACGGTTCGATTTGGTTGTTTCCAACGCCGATATCCATCACACCTATGGGACGCTCTATCGCGATAGCGTCGGGGGGAACACCATGCGTCGGCGGCTCGAACGCATGGATTGGTCGATGTCTTTGTTTGTGATGTATTTCGGCACTAAACGGCGTTACCCGGATTTGGCCCACCATACCATCCTTTTCGGCCAGCGCTATCGCGGGTTGCTGAAGGACATCTTTCACGGTCGCTCGCTACCCGATGACTTCAGTCTTTATTTGCATGCCCCCACTGTGTCCGATCCTGCGATGGCACCGCCGGGTGGAGAGGCGTTTTACGTATTGAGTCCCGTGCCGCATTTGGGGCGCGCCGATGTTGACTGGGAGGATGCCGCCGGGCGTTACGGCGACGCAATTTTGGAGTCGCTCGAGCAGCATTTACCGGGCCTTCGAGAGTCGATCGTCACGCGCCGGCACTTTACTCCGAACGATTTCCGCGATCAGCTCAACGCCTACCATGGCTCTGCCTTTTCGGTGGCGCCGAAATTGACTCAGAGCGCCTACTTTCGACCGCACAACAAATCGGAACATATCCCGAATTTGTACATCGTCGGTGGTGGAACCCATCCTGGGGCCGGTGTCCCCGGCGTGGTGAATACAGCCAAGGCTACCATTGGTATCATTGCACGGGATTTCGCCAAGGTGATGACATGAACCAGCGAGCCACAATCAACAACGATGATCAAGTCTTGATCGGCCAATCTGAGGACGCCGCAGCCGTGATCCGTCGGTCCAGCCGCTCGTTTTCGATCGCTTCGTCGTTTCTCCCCTATGAGATTCGAACCAAAGTATGGGCTCTCTACGCCTGGTGCCGAAGTGTCGATGATGCCGTCGATCATGCGACTAACCCGTCTGAAGCAGCAAAGGCATTGCGAATATTCGAAGAGGATCTAGCGCGCTGCCAAACCGGTGAACTACTTTTGCATCCCGCCTCGGAATGGATTCGACCGTTCATCGCCGCGAGGCAAATCGATGTTCGCCACGCCAGGGAGTTGATCGAGGGGATGCGGATGGACCTGGAGGGATTCACGGTCAATACCAACGAGGACTTGGAACGGTACTGTTACCATGCCGCGGGAACCGTGGGTTTGATGATGACCTCGCTAATGGGGGTCAACGATCGAGCCGCGTATAGGCCTGCGGTTTCCTTGGGGGTCGCGATGCAGATGACGAACATCGCCCGCGACGTGCTCGAGGATGCCGAGCGAGGCCGCTCCTATTTGCCAGGTATCGCGAAAGTTTTTGAGGCGGCACCGGATCGAATTTCGCAATCCGTCGCCGAAATCCTCACCCTTGCCGAAGAGCGTTACCATTTAGCGTTGAGAGGCCTTCACTACCTGCCTTGGAGATGCCGAATAGCCATTCGGGTGGCGCTCGAAGTGTACCGAGAAATCGGGCGCGAGATTCAGCGAAACGGTTGTTCGGTGATGCACGGTCGAACCGTGATCAGCAAGCGACGTTTGGCTTGGGTTTCCACGAGAGCGCTGCTGTCCGCGATGAATACCAATTTTGTCATGACGCTGCGGAGCGTCATGAATCGCAACCCTTTTCCTTTCACGGAGCTATCCATGACCGAATCATCCGATTCCCCGAATTCGTTTCTTCCATGCAACTCGAACCAAGCCAAACAAGTCGCATTCCTGGGCCTGTCGTTGACCGCGATCATGGCAACGGCGTTGTTCTTTCTGGTCTACATCAATCCGAAGGAAGAGGATTACTCGTATCTGCCGTTGATTTATGCTGGCGTGTCGGCCGCAGCGGCGTTACTGTTCCATCGATTGTCGGCCCGGTACGACAAACCCAGCGCTGAGCAGGCATTGTAGATCGGTCGCACCCCGATCATCAACGCGGACGAGAAACTGTTGGTGGCGTAAAGCCAAGGTACGCGCTCCACGAGCCAAGGTGACGTCGAAACAGCAAGTGGTCGTCTACGAGCGTGCACCTCGGCTGAACGAGGTTGGAGCTGGGATCAGTCTTTGGTCCAATGCCTTACGTGCACTCGACAAGATTGGAGCTGGGTCCGTTATTCGCGAACGGATCGAACCACTTCGAAGAAGCGAATTTCGCGGAAACGAGGGCTTTCTTGTTGCTGCGTCATTTCCCGCTTCGAAGTTGGAGGCAGCGCTAGGGTACCGTCCGGTTATCGGGATGTTGCACCGTTCGGAATTGGTGGAGGCACTCGCGGGGTGCTGTCCAGAAAATGTAGCACGATATGGCTACGACGCGTTAGCCATTCGCGGTCAAAATACGTGCCACCCACAAATGGCAATTGTGGGAGAGCTTCCCCATTTCGTTGCTTGAGGGAATGGCAGCTGGCGTTCCGATCGTGGCATCGTATGTCGGTGGCGTGTGCGAATGCATTGAACATGATCGCTCGGTTTACTTGGTACCGGCTAACAAACCAGAACCGCTCGCGAGCGTCATCGTTAGTTTGGTTCATACCCCTGCAAAACGCGAGAGATTGGCAACCGAGGCGAAGCCTGTCGTTCGATCGCGATTTACAGCCGAGTCTCAAATACCACGCATTATGAGAGTTTTCGATGGCGTTTCTGCCAAACGCCGACACCGTCGGGCTGCCTAATAAAGAACTCCCGCGTGCCGCAGAGCAAGCCGCCTGTTAAAGAAGCGACGGCATGCCGGTTATTTTATTATGTACGAGGCGAGGTGAGCTTGCGAAGGCGATGGTGCTATGACAGATCTTTCTGGCAAACGAATTGTTATCGCGGGCGGCAGCGGCTTCTTGGGGCTGTCGATGGCAGAACACTTTGTCGAGCGTGGTGCAGTGGTCACGATTCTGTCGCGTTCGATGCCGAAGGCAAGTGGTCGATGGTCGCACGAAAAATGGGACGGCCGAACGCTAGGAAATTGGTTGTTTTTGCTGGACGATGCAGATGCAGTTGTGAACATGGCGGGTAGGACGGTGAACTGTGTCAAAACGCCAGATCACCAAGATGAGATTCTGCGATCGCGGGTCGAGTCGACGCGGGTACTTGGACAAGCAATTCGTGCGGTAAACTCTCCACCTCCGGTCTGGGTACAGATGAGCACAGCGCACATCTATGGCGACCCTCCAACGGCAGTCTGCAACGAGGAGAGCGTTGAAGGGATTGGATTTGCTCCGACGATCGGGCGAGCTTGGGAGTCCGAATTTGCTGAGAGCAAAATGTCCACCCAGCGAGGCGTCATTATGCGCACTAGCTTTGTTGTCGGTCGTGACCGCGGTGCTGGTGGAGGCGCATTGGAGACTCTTGGGTTGATCGCCAAACTAGGCCTTGGTGGCAAGGTCGGAAAGGGGACTCAGGGTATGTCGTGGATTCACGAGAGCGATCTCAATGCGTTGTTTGCCAAAGCGATCGCGGACGACTCCATGTCAGGTGTGTACATCGCCTCTGCTCCGAACCCAATTTCACAAGTGGAGTTCATGCGTACGCTTCGTAAGGTCATTCGGATGCCGGTCGGCCTGCCTGCGTTCGAGTGGATGGTCCGAATCGGGGCACCGCTGTTCCTTCGCACCGATCCAGAACTTGCACTTTACGGCCGCTATGTTGTATCGAAACGATTAGCTGACGGAGGTTTTACGTTTCAGTTCCCGACGCTCGAGTCGGCATTGAGGGACCTGTACGACCGCAATGAATGATCGAACTTGGCAGTTGCGAACAACGCAATACGTGTAGCGCAATACGTGCCACCCACGTAACTGAAAATAGCATGCAAATCAGGGAGTGGCGATGCGGGTGTTGGGCTAGCAATCGCTAGGGCATACATCCGCCCAAAGGCCACTGCATCCGATTTTCTAACAGTAAAAGATGCTGGGGCCAGAACTGCGCAGGCAATCGCATCCCGATGCGCAACGCATCACAGGCCTGATTCGATACCCGTACCTCTTGCAAAACGTGCCACCCACGTAACTCAAGAGGCATCAAAATACGTACCAACCACGTAACTAGCCAAGCAGGCAAAGTACGTGCGCAACGTACGTGCCACCCAAGTAACAAAAAAATAGCATGCAAATCAGAGGCTTGGACGGTGCGGGTATTGGGCTAGCAATCGCTCGGGCATACATCCGTCCGAAGGGCACCGCATCCGATTTACCAACAGTAAAAGATGCTGCGGCTAGCAGGCAAAGTACGTGCCACCCACATAACCGAAAATTAGCATGCAAATCATAGGCTTGGACGGTGCGGGTATTGGGCCAGCAATCGCTCGGGCATACATCCTTCCAAAGGTCACTGGATCCGATTTACCAACAGTAAAAGACGCTGAGGCCAGAACTGCGCAGGCAAAAGCATCCCGATGCGCAACGCATCACAGGCCTGATTCGATACCCGTACCTCTCGTCCGCCATCAGGGAACCCAGCACAGGGAACGTAACGCTCGTTCCGCCCGCTGGCCTTAACCTGAAGGCTCTACCTACTAACCCGCTGCAAAGATTCCACGCACGGCCCGTTGGCCACGTCGCCAACGGTGCT
>CAIYZV010000034.1 GCA_903930765.1 uncultured Pirellula sp. | reverse complement strand
TCACAGCACCCCCCTTATTGTCGTCTCTTTCGCGTGGTTTTGCCATGCCTCTCGCCGACAAGATCCTGTCCAAATAGAACCTGTAGGATATTCTAGGGCGGACCCTTTCGTCAAAAACCATCTGGTTTCCAAGGATTGTGCCGTGCACCTCGACGAAACCGACGTCCGGAGCGATAAATTCACAAGTTGGGTTATCCTCAACGCTGTCGGTTGATCCGTTCGTTAGAATACCGCCTAGAATTTAGAATGCCGCCTAGAAATCTGCCGTTGAAAGTATGGGTCACAATAAGTAGGAGTTACCATGCCGTATCGAGCCCACACCAAGGCCTTGAATCGGCATATTGCCCTCCAAACAAGTGGAAGCACGATTCGGTCGGCTTCCCAGGCCGTACTTCTCGTCGTTCGTAGTCTTTCATTGCAATAAATCGCGTCTCTGTTCCCTCTCATTGCTATTTTATGGTGCGTTGATGGCACAAACTACAACGGATTCTAAGCCTGCTTTGGCGTTACCCCAAATCATCAACATGGCTGTCGGTTTCTTCGGCATCCAGTTTGGTTGGGGGTTGCAGATGGGGAACATGTCGCCCATCTACGAGTATCTTGGAGCAAAACCGGAGTCGCTCCCGATTCTGTGGCTCGCTGCTCCTTTGACGGGCTTTTTAATCCAGCCGATTATCGGCTTTCTCAGCGATCGCACGTGGACTCCCATCGGTCGACGGAAACCCTATTTCCTGATCGGAGCGATTTTGTCCAGCATTTGTTTGTTCTTAATGCCACAGTCGGGTGCGCTCTGGATGGCTGCTGGACTGTTATGGATATTGGACGCATCGATCAACATCAGCATGGAACCATTTCGAGCTTTTGTTGCGGACATGCTCCCTGAACGTCAACGGACACTGGGGTTCGCGATGCAGTCCGCTTTCATCTGCGCAGGCTCCGTGATCGCCTCAAAACTTCCGAAATGGCTGAATGAATTTGCGGGCATCAGCAACTTGTCATCCCCGGATCAGCCGATCCCGTTGACGATCCACTATGCATTCTCGGTGGGGGCCGTTGTCTTTTTCTTAGCCGTCCTATGGACCGTCCTTACAACGCGTGAATACCCACCTGAGCCGTCGGATACACAATCGCATGGAGCCGCCCAAGGGGTCTCGTCAACCTCGAGCGGTTGGAACGATTTCCTCAATGCATTTTTCGAGATGCCAACGCGAATGAAGCAACTCGCAGTTGTTCAGTTTTTCACATGGATGGGTCTGTTTTGCATGTTCATCTACTTAGGCCCAGCTTTGGGACGAGACTTGATGGGTGCCCCGAGCACGGACTCCCCGTTGTACCAACAAGGCGTCGATCTCCAGAACGATTGCAACGCCACTTACAGCATGACAGCGTTCATCGCTTCGATTGGATTTCTCTTCATTACCAAGTGGTGCTCGTCCAAGTGGATTCATTTCATCGCATTGGCTTTGGGTGGGCTCGGGCTGATGTCGGTTGGATGGGTGAGCAGCGAATCTGCATGGATTCTGAAATACATTAGTTTCGTCGGGGTTGGGATCGCGTGGGCATCGATTCTTTCTATGCCTTATGCGATGCTCTCGTCGGTAATTCCAGCCTCTCGGAATGGAATTTACATGGGTATCTTCAACCTGTTCATCGTGATCCCGGAAATCCTCTTCGCCATTGGAGTCAGCAAGTTGATGGAAAGCGTACCCTCGATCACTCGCCTTCAAGTCGTCGTCTTCGGTGGTGTGTGCCTTATGATCGCCTCGGTTGCAACCCTCTTGGTTTCGCTGGAGTCGACTTCGGTACAGCAGGGTTCGACAGCGTCATAAAGGCTATCGGTCATAAAGGCTATCGCGCATCCTGGTCTGTTCCAGGAACTGCAATTTCCTCGCAAGCAATCTCCTTGGACAATCCCTGAACCGTAAAGCATGAATCCCAGAGCCATCCCACGCCGTCTCGTTCTGAAGAACGCGTTCCGCGCAACCCTCGCTACCGCCATCGTCTGTCGTACCGGTAGGGCGGAGAGTTTCAAACAAGCGAACGATAGGCCAACGATCGGTGCGATCGGCACTGGAAGCCGATGGTGTCAGAAAGCTACAGGTATCGACGGGCCGTGGGGATCGGCTCCCGACGTCCGAAAATTCGGGAACTACGTTGCCGTTTGCGATGCCGACCGAAATCGCACCGAGCGGGCCGCGAACTTGGTCAAGGAATGGCATGGTGAATCCCCCAGTCAGCACTCGGATTATCGAGCGATCTTGGACAACCCAAAGATCGACATCGTCCATATTTCGACACCTGACCATTGGCACGCAAAGATCGCGATCGAAGCCATGCTCGCAGGAAAGGATGTGTACTGCGAAAAGCCGATGACGTTAACCATTCCCGAAGGACGCGAACTTTGCGACATCTGCAAAAAAACGGGACGCATCGTGCAAATCGGGACACAACAGCGAAGCGAGAAACAGTTCATCCAAGCGATCGCACTTCTTCAAAACGGACGGCTAGGAAAAGTCACCAAGGCAACGTGCCGAATCGGAGGTGCTCCCACGAGCCCCGAGATACCGATCGCGCAACCCCCGAAAGAATTGGATTGGAATTTGTGGCAAGGCCCCGTGCGCGAGGCGCCGTTTCGGTACCTCTCTGGCGATAACGGCGAAACCAAAAGCTGGTCCCGATGTCATTATGAGTTTCGCTGGTGGTATGAGTACTCGGGGGGCAAACTCACCGACTGGGGCGCTCATCACGTCGATATCGCGACCTGGGGGCTAGGCCTCACCGAAACAGGTCCCTCGGAGGTGATCCCTGAATCGATCAAGCATCCGGTTGACTTCAAGGATGGATATCCTGTGGATACGACCCGTTACAATACAGCCACCGAGTTCCTCATCCGAGCCAAATTCGCGCAAGGCATTGAAATCGAAATCCGCCATGATGGAGACAATGGGATCCTCTTCGAGGGGACCGAAGGACGTTTGTTCGTGAACCGCGGACGGATCAGCGGCAAACCCGTTGAGGATCTGCAGGCCAACCCCCTTCCTGCAACCGCCATGGAAGCAGCTTACAAGAATCGTCCGCTTGTCGATCATTTTAGGAACTTCTTCGAGTCCGCACGGGATCGCGTTGAGCCCATCTCGGACGTCCACAGCCACCACCGCGCCTTGTCAACGTGTCACTTGGCGGGCATTGCAGCGCGATTGAACCGACCCATCACCTGGGATCCCAATCGCGAAGCCATCGTCGGAGACGATCAAGCGCAACAGTTGCTGCACCGGGAGCCCCGAAAAGGCTTTGAAACATTGCGATCTTGACCTGCGACCTATCAGGAGCGATTCATGCCAATGCAAACTGGTAACAGATTGTTTAGGTACAAAGTTACCTTGCGATGCTGAACCAGGGTTCTGTGATCTGCGAGCCGGTTCTGGTAAACTGCACACCGACGGTAGGTCGGCAGTCTCCTCTTTGTAGCAAAAGGTACTCGCGTGAATTGCAGAGTAACCATCACGTTCCTGTTCGCTTGCCTCGTTTTTTCGCTCCCGCAAGTGTCGCTTGCCCAAGACCGCACACTTCGGGATCTTGCGTCTATCCCAACCACAGGCCTCTCGCTCGAGTCGGTCAGCGCGGCTCCGCAAAGCTATTGGGCCGTTGATGGTCTTCTCGTGGTCCGTTGTCTCGTAAAGAACGGGGACGCTCAACCTGCTTCCGGTATCGTTGCTGGACGTGCCGTTGGAAATCTGGGGGATGAGGACCGACGACAATTTCAAATTGGCCCGAACGAAACCCGAACCTACGATTTTCAGGTACGACTGCCAACGCCGATGCCTGAAAGCAAGGTTGACATCGAGGTTTCCTTGCTCGTACGGGAAGGGGACAAGGAAGTACTGATCGTTCGTGGCGACGAACCAGCCACACGGAAATTTACTTTCTGGCGTCATCCAAAGAACCGTCTGATCACCGCACTCTCGTTCGGCGTCGAGCCCTTGCCACCTCTTCCATGGCGGTGGGAGCCTACCAAAGTTCTCACGACGTATGAATTGGCGATAGCAAGCCGCGTCGATGCGGAGTTATCCAAGGACTGCATCGCCTTCGAATCCGCACCGTTCCCCCTTAATCCCATGGACTGGAAGGGTATCGACAACTTAATCCTCGGGGAACCCAGCTACTTGCGCGATGCCGGAACACGAAGTGTCCTAAGGGATTACCTCAACGATGGCGGCCGGATTTGGATCATGCTCGACGAGATCGATACGGCCCCACTGAATGGCTTGCTGACCAGCCAACAGCAATTGGTTACGTTGGATACCGTTGAGTTGACAAGCTACGTCGTCGATGCGCCGAAGCAATCGATTTCCCTCAAAGACCGAACTGTGGAATTGAGTTCACCGGTCCGTTTCAAAAGAGTGATGCAACAAGGCGGCGCAGTACCTTATTCGATTGATGGTTGGCCCGCGTGCGTCATTTTCCCGGTAGGCCGTGGTGAGTTGATGGTTACGACCCTCGACAGTACGGGTTGGATTGAGCCACGAAAAAAACAGTGGAGCCAAGATCCGTTTTTTCAGTCGGATTACGAGATGCGTCCGTTCGCTAAAGGACTGGTTGACAAGATTCACACGAAACGCTCCATCCCTGTCATCACTTTCAAGGATGTCAATTATCCGATGGAGAGGATCGGTAATCCGATCGTGTCTCGCGGTTTCGTCGCTTCCGTACTTCTACTTTTTTGTGGTGCATTGATCTCCTTTGGTCTGTGGCGTGGTCTGCTGGGCGAATTGAGGTGGGCGGGCTTGATCGCGCCCGCATTCGCGCTCCTAGCCGCGTTGCCACTGATCCTTGCGGCTTGGATGCAGAAACGGGATATCCCTTCGATGGTCTCCGTGTTTCAATTGGTCCAATTCTCCGATCCGACGGGTGGAATGATTAGGGAATCGGCGGCGGTTTACAACGGGGACTCAAGGCCGATGCAGCTGCACAGCGAATCAGCCGGTTACGTGGTCCCTGATCCTGCGATCGACGGTGGAATCACAACCATCACCACGGAGGATTTCCAACGCTGGGGAATGAGCAACATCGCATGGCCAACCGGGGTATGGAAATACAATAGTGCGATCAGCCTCCCCGATACATCCATGCTCGCTGTCGCCGAGTTTACGTCGGACGGCTTATCCATCCAAATTCCACCAGGACTTCCGTCCCAACTCAAAGACCCTGTCTTGTGCTACATGGTCGGCGCTCCGACTCTCGCGGAAAGTATCGACAATCAACGCATCTTGGTCGACGGAAGTTATCCGGCCGAAGGAGAGCGATGGACGTTGGACTCCATCGTCGATTCCGAGCAACTCCGAAGAAATGGTATCTACAAAAAGCTATTTGACAGCACCGATCGACTCCAGGCTCCCTCGAGAACGCTGTTTGGTTGGGCAGATGCTTTTTCAAGTGGAGGTGACTGGGACCCTAGCCTGGAGAAACGCGGGATCGCGCTCGTCTCTATTCCGCTGTCAATCTCCACCCCAAAAGCTGGCACCGAGGTCTTTGTTCCCTACACCATGATCGATGTGCGAAGCGCAGATGTCGGTAGTTCGTCGCCAATCTACTTGGAGGGAATCGGACGTTGGGTCAATCAATCTTCGAACAAATCGGAGGCGTTCCTCGAGTTCACACTACCGAGCCAAGTCACCCCGATGGAAGTGTCGGCGATTGCGATCGATTTCGATGTGCAAGCACCACGGAGAACGGTAAAGCTGAGCAGCTTCCGCGCCGAAGGTGCTGCTCCGATCGAAATTGCAAATCTCACGGAACCGTCAATTCCTTACAAGTCCACCATCGAGGACACTCGCGTGCTTGGGGATTTTCAAGACGGGACCCTGATCCTGCGAATCGAAATCTCCGACGATCGAGAGCCCGACAGCTCGATTCCTTGGCGCATCAAACACCTTCGATTATCCGTTCGCGGAAAGACCCTTTCACGCGATCGCTTTGAGTCAACTACCCCTCCGTGACCCGCGAATGTCGCACCCAGTTATCGATCCGCAACCGACCCTAATCGGTTCGCGATTGCGGTCACTGTTGATCCCCAACCTTTCCGATGCCAACAAAAAAATTGAGTTTTCACAATGGCTGAAACCGTTCTCGAAACCAAAGAGTTAACAAAACGCTATGGCGACTTTGTTGCGTTGGACAATTTGTCCATCCACGTCGACCGAGGACAGATATTGGGTTTTATCGGCCCTAATGGAGCCGGCAAGACGACGACAATCAAGATTCTCGTTGGACTTTCCCGTCCCACCTCCGGTTCCGCAAGCATCGCCGGTGTGAACTGCAGCGAGAACGCCGCCAGGATCAAGAAACTGGTCGGCTACATGCCCGATCGCTTTGGTTCCTATGACAACATGCGAGTCCATGAGTATTTGGATTTCTTCGGGGCGATCTTTGGAATCAGCGGTTCGCTGCGGAAACGTCGCATCGCGGAGGTGATGGACATCACCAACACAACCTACATGCACGACAAGTACGTCGAAAGCCTCAGCCACGGCATGCAGCAACGAGTCGGTATCGCCCGAACACTCCTCCATGACCCTGAAGTCCTCATCCTGGACGAGCCCGCCAACGGCTTGGACCCCAAAGCCCGTATCGAGATGCGGCAACTGCTTCTACGCCTCGCCGCCGAAGGCAAAACGTTGATAGTCACTAGCCACATCCTTCCGGAATTATCCCGAATCTGCAATGTCGTAGCCATCATGACGGCAGGCAAGCTTCGGGCCTTTGGTTCGGTGGATGAGGTGATGACAAAACTATGCCCCCAGCGTAACTACGAGGTACAACTGGCTTCCCCGGACCAGTTGGGAAAAGCGGAATCGATCCTTCAGCCAATGCTGCTGGACACGGAGCCGTTGACCTCGAGTCACGCGGAGTGCGTCTTGAGATTTCCAACGATCCGAAGCGAAAACGAGATGGCCAGTTTGCTTCGAAAACTCGTCGCAGCGGAAGTACCCGTAACTCAATATCGAGAAGTAACCAGCGACCTCGAGGATGCGTTTTTATCGGTGGCCGGTAACGACTATGCCAGTAATGAATAGGGGATTGCTGAGCGTTCATTTCCAGATCCCCGCCCTCTGCATCTCCTGCACTACTCCCGCATTATCTCCTTCATTTTCGGAAACTCAAACATCTTCGGGACTCGAACTCGGTGAACCTCGTAACGATCTTCAATAACCCAATCCTGCATCGCGAACTTACCAATCGCTTACGCAGCCACAAAACGATGCTTGCTATCATCGCCGTTGCTTTGGTTTCAAGCACGCTCGTTTTGATGCGTTGGCCCAGCGATGCCACGATCGATCTCGTGAGCCAAGGAGCAATTCAGGTGTTCCGACCCGTCGCATTCGCGATTGCGGTCGCAATCATGATGCTGATCCCCGCATTCCCCGCAACCGCCTTGGTGTCCGAACGCAAACGCGGGACACTTACGTTGCTCCTGAACTCGCCTACGTCCCCTGCAACGATCTACGCCGGTAAGCTTTTAGGAAACGTTTTGCTTGGGATCATTCTTTTCTCGGTTAGTCTACCCGCGATCTTCGCCTGCTACGCGATGGGTGGCATTTCGATCTCTACGCACGTAATCCCACTCCTGCTCGTTTTTGTCGGTATGGCGTTTCAATACTCCGCGCTCGGCTTGTGGATAAGCTCCCGCTCGCAGTCCACCGACGGAAGTCTTCGTTGGACCTACGGTGCCGTGTTGGTACTGGTCGTCCTTTCGATCGGTCCTTCCGTGTTTGTCGGAAAGTTGTCTGGGTTGAAATCGATACTGGCTCAGGCGCTAACCACATTGTCTCCGGTACCGGCGCTCCAACAGATCACCGGTGCTCAAGGGCAAGCACAATCGATTGGGATAGCTACAGGCTGGACAGAGTTCCTGACCATGGCTGCGCTGACCACCATGGGCTTGGCATATGCCACGCTAAAGCGTTTGGATCCACTGCAAATGGACCGAGCGAAACCGGTGGGCAAGGTGGTTGAGGCGACGAAGTCCGGATGGTTGCGAAGACTGGCCTATTTGGTGGATCCGCAGCGTCGAAAAGCAAGCATCGCATTCTGGATGAATCCGGTGATGGTCAAAGAGTTTCGAACACGCAAGTTCGGTCGGCTGCACTGGCTCTTGAGACTGGTTGCTGTTGGGGGGGTCGTTTCGCTGTTGCTGACGTTTGTTGCTACGATGGGGACTGTGAATTGGGGGGTTGAACGGATTGCGGCCTCGATGGTGTTGATGCAGATCAGCTTCCTTCTTCTCCTCGGCCCGAGCCTCGGTGCGAATTTGATCGCAGCCGAAGTGGAAAGTGGTGGATGGCAACTGCTCCGAGCGGCACCAATTTCCGCATTGCGAATCCTGATCGGCAAATTGTTCAGCACCCTGTTGACCTTGCTCTTGCTCCTTTGCGCAACCTTGCCTGGTTACATCATGATGAGTTATATCCAACCAGCGTTAGGCGGCCAGGTTAGCAATGTTCTCATATCGCTCGTAATAGCCACCGGGATGGTTACGATTATCAGCGCATGCGTCAGTGCATTCTCGAAAACGACAGCGGTTGCGACGGCGACGAGCTATGCAATCCTTCTCATCCTCTTTGCAGGAACCCTGCTAATTTGGCTTGGGAGAGGCAATCCATTCGGGCCGGTATTTGTCGAAAGAGCACTGTTACTGAATCCCGCCGCAACCGCACTTGCGGAGATGAAAACTCCGGGTTTTGAGACGTACCGCTTAATTCCAAATGGCTGGTACGTCGGGCTAGGGATCTGCGCCCTCGGATTGATCGTTCTGCTCATCCGCACAATCCGAATGACCCGACCCGACTAACGGAACTCCACGAAGCAGTACTCTTCATGCATTTTTCAAATAACGCAACGACAGCGACTACTCGAACGCATCTTATGCCGCAGTACCGGGATACGAAACTCGAAGGATTGAGCCATGCCATGATTGTTTCGCGCGACCAGCATAACACCCCGCGGCTGTGTTGCTTGCCAAGGACGATTTGGTACTGCAGCGTCCTACTTGCCATCGTTTGCTGGCCGGGTTTGAGTATCGCACACGCTCAACCCCCAAAGCCATTGCAGCATGCGTGGGAGATTTCGCCAAACTTTGGGGATGTCTGGGCGATGACCAAACCCGTTCGGTCCTATTTTGTCAACGTTGAGAATCTCAATGCGGGGGACATTGAGCAACGATTAATCACAGCTCAGCGTATCTGCTTGAATCACGACAAGGATGGGTTCAAGGGTGGTGACCGCGCGCTCGAGTTGCTGCTGGGTCGGCTAAAAAGCGATTCGGAACCACTTTTGGTGCGACGGGTGATGGTGTCCGCTGCGTGCCTGCTCGATGATGGAACCCATGCAGCGGCCCTCTGGGAAATTGCCCGCGACGACACAGACATGCGAGCCACCGTGGAGAAGTTCTTGGCAAAATGGGAAAATCCTTCCGCCATCGAAGTTTGGCGAGAGCGAGTACGATCGCCCAGCGACAACGCGATGGCGTTGGCCTTAGCTCTCGAGGGTTTAGCATCCGCTGGATCCGTTGAGGATCGCCAATCGTTGATTTCGTGCATGCGATCGAACACCGTGTCGGAGAGTAACCGTGTGCTCGCATCATTAGCACTCGGCGCTACCAATAGCTCCGGGCTAAACGACTTGTCTGAAGAAATCCTGGCGAGCGAATTAGCAGATCGATATACCTTGGTTGCGAATCTACTTCGAAATCATAGCGATGAGGAGTCGCTTGCAAAGCTTTTGGTCATTCTAAGCTCAGGGCCCAACACGGCTCGTCGGATTGCCGCGGAAGGGGTCGCTGCTCATTTCCCGAAAAAGGCGATCGAGTTGGCACCGAGTTGGACTACAGACCCCGATAACAACCTGAGACGGATGTCCCTGCGGATCCTAAAGGGTGTTGTTACTTCGGAGTCGCTCAGGCTACAAGCAAACTTGCTGGGTGATACCAATGTTGAAGTGCGCAATCTGGCGAGAGAACAACTATTGGGGCTCGCGCAGGGCGACGTGCGGCCCGTCGTGGACGAGTGCGTGACGGAGCAGTTCGAAGGTGGGAATTGGCGTGGGATCGAACAATCTGTGATATTGAGCACGCAATTGAAGGATCAAACGCGATGCGATGCCTTCATGAAACTACTCGATCATCCCCAACCTGAGGTCTACATGCATGCAAGCTGGGGGTTGATGGAATTGGCCGATGAGCCTGCAATTCTCGAGCAGATTCATAGGTATTGCGAACCGATCACCGATCTCTTCGAGCAAGGCGCTAAAGTCGGCCAGAAAGCCGAAACAATTCGCTTGAGTTTTTTGCTCGAAACCCTCGGTAAAAATCGAATTTCGGCCGCGGTCCCTATGTTGAAGCGGTACATCCCAAAGCAGGACTTTCGGATGGGAAACCTGAGCCGCGCATCGGCTATTTGGGCGTTGGGGCAAATTGAAACGGACACAGATGATCCGGCACTGAGGGCTCAGCTTCGGGAGCGAATCCAGGACTTGTCCTCGATGACACCTGAGAATTACCTGGTCGCTTACGCCTGCGTGCTGGCACTCGGAGAGTTTGGGTACAAAGATAGCAAGGAAACCCTCAAGAAAACTGGAGCCATGCCACCAAATCCGTTAGGCTATGCAGTCGAGTGGGCAATCGACAGAATCGATCGAGCGGGAAAGTAGTTGCGGAAGTTTTTTAAATCGTGAGCGCAGAGCTGGAAGAGTCCGAACCAGAATCCAAAACCGGGACATCAACGCGTCGGCATCTCAAATCGCGAATCGTGTTTATCGCGGTTTGTTATCTGGCCGCAGCATACATGCTCATACCCTTTGTTTGGTCCCGTTATTTTGCTTGGCATCCAGCCCTTAATAATACTCCGGGCGTTACCGCCACCGCCGACGGACACCCCGGCGACCCCATCAACCTCGCGCTCATCGGATCTGATGAAGAGATGGATTCGATCCTGAAAGACAGCGGTTGGTATCCCGCGGACTCGCTCAACCTAAGGTCGGATATTCGGATCGCTGCTGACACCGTGCTCAGCCGTCCGTACAAGGATGCCCCTGTGAGCAGCTTATTCTTATGGGGACGCAAAGAAGACAAGGCTTTCGAGCAACCTGTAGGGAATAATCCCCGTCAACGGCATCACGTAAGATTCTGGCGCTCATCTGAAGTCGATTCCCAAGGCCGGCCGCTTTGGGTTGGAGCCGCAACGTTCGATAAAAGCGTTGGATTGAGCGACACGACTGGGCAAATCACCCACCATATCGAGTCCAATGTCGATATCGAGCGAGACCATTTGCTGGACAACCTCAAGCTAACCGGCCGATTGACCGGTCTTCGATTTGTAGATGAGTTCCACAAAGTCCACCAAGGTTTCAACGGAGGAGGGGATCGGTGGCAAACCGATGGTCGCCTTCCTGTCGGTACCATTGTCCCTTCATCACAATCCAAAGCGAGTTCGGGATCGACGCCGAACTCGGAAGAGCGAAGTCAATGACTCGCGGGCGACGTTCATCTGAGCGATTCCATTAAATCCTAGGACATATGCCCTATGCTGAAACTGTATCAACCGACGCCAGCGTTATGCGACGGTTTTTCGCGGCGAGAATGGATGCGACTGGGTGGGATCAGCCTCGGTGGATTGACCCTCGCACAGGTGTTGGAACAACGCCAGGCCAGAGCCGGAAACCAACCACCCGTACGGGCTAAATCGGTCATCGTATTGTTCCAGTCAGGGGGGCTTCCACAGCATGAGACGTTTGATCCCAAGCCAGAAGCACCTGCGGAAATTCGAGGCGAGTTTGGCAGCGTTTCGACGCGAACACCCGGATTGATGGTAGGCGAACTGATGCCGAAAACGGCGGCGATCACCGATAGGATGGCGGTGATCCGAAGCATGGTGACCGGTGACAATGCCCACTCCACCAGTGGGTATCAAATGATGACCGGCATCCAACACTCACCTCTCAATCGCGAAAACTCGCTGCCAGGAAAACCGAACGATTGGCCTTCGGCAGGCGGCATCGTCAATGCGTTGCGACCTTCGATGCATGGATTGCCGTCGGCGATTTCGTTACCGATGCGCTTTGCAAATAACAACGGCCAAGATCCGTGGCCTGGCACGGACGCAGGTTTTCTCGGTAGGAAATTCGATCCCTGGCTGCTCGACTGCGACCCATCGGACGCGAAATTCACGGTGCCAGGGGGAGCCCTTCCCGAAGGACTTTCCGTTCTGAACGTCAATGAACGCCGTTCCTGGCTCGAGCAGTGGAACCAACGATCCGCAGCATTCGATCGTACGGACGCGGTAACTCAATTCAATCGCTACCAACAACAAGCCATCGATTTGGTATCCGGTGGTGCCGCCCGCAAAGCGTTTGATCTAAACCAAGAAACCGACAACATGCGGGATAGTTATGGACGGCATCGATTTGGCCAGAGTGTCCTTTTAGCCCGCCGACTCATTGAAGCTGGGGTTTCGTTGGTTCAGGTGCAATGGGCACCCGTCGATAAAACCAAACCAAACGGGGGTGGTTGGGATACGCACGAGAAACATAACGAGAGCATCAAAGGCTGGTTGCTCCCGGTTCTCGACCAAGTCTACTCGACCTTGGTACTGGACCTCGAACAACGCGGATTGCTCGACGAAACCCTGGTTTGCTTAGTTACCGAATTCGGACATACTCCAAAATTTAACGCTCAGGCAGGCCGAGACCACTGGGGAAATGTTTTCTCCATCGCGTTAGCGGGTGGTGGCATTCGAGGCGGAGTCGTTTACGGAAGCTCGGACAAGCATGCGGCAGAAGCCAAGGATAATCCTGTACGTCCGTGCGATTATCTAGCGACAGTCTACCATTGCATGGGCTTTGCCCCTGATACCCTCGTCCACGATATCGAGGGGCGTCCGCTTCCCATCAGTCGGGGACGGGTACTCGAGGAATTACTCATTTAACGAGCGGTTCTTCCACACACGCGTCGTCGCGACGAATAGCTATACACGGCTCTCCAAGCGAACCTGCTCTATCCTATCTCTGCATCCTAAAGGCCTCTCAATCTTGCAACCATTATTACAAAATCTCTTGGGTTCGATCGCAACAGGTGGTCTTTCCCTAGTGGACTTAACCCACTCCCTTCGCCCCGACTTTCCTGTCTTGGCTTTACCTCCTGAATTTGGTCAGGTTGCTGCCTTTCAAAGAGAAAATATCAGCCGATACGATTCCCGTGGACCGGCTTGGTACTGGAATAATTTCTCATGTGGTGAACACACGGGAACCCATCTGGATGCTCCCTGCCACTGGATTACCGGAAAAGACTTTCCAGACAACACCGTCGACACGCTCAATTGCAAAAAATTTATTGCACCCGCGTCGGTCGTCGACGCGAGTATTGAGGTTGCAAACGACCCGGATTGGATTCTCACAGTGGATTTTCTAAAGGAATGGGAAGAGTCTCATGGAACGATTCAAAACGGGTCATGGCTAGTGTTTCGAACGGATTGGTCGAAACGAGTTTCAAATCCGTCGGAGTTCCTCAACGTCAAGGAGGATGGAGCGCACACCCCGGGTCCATCGCAGACTGCCGTGGAATGGCTCATTCATGAACGTCAAGTTCTCGGTTTTGCCGTCGAAACCATCAATACCGATGCCGGGCAATCCTACCGATGGCCGTTACCCTACCCGTGTCACACTCTCATGCATGGCGCAAATCGCTTGGGACTACAATGCTTGAACAACGTTGACCAGTTGCCGCCAACAGGTTCGGTGATTATTGCCGCTCCATTGAAGATTCAAGGAGGTTCCGGGAGTCCTCTTCGAGTCATTGCACTGACACCCACACGTGACTCGAACTGAGATTTTGAAAAAGATGGCCACGCGGGGTGGTAAGAATCCTAGATGGCGTAATTGATGGGAATTGCTGATGAATCTAGCCGATGCAAAGCGCGCTTTCGAAATCGATGGCTTCTTCCTCGCAAAGGGGCTTTTTCATCCGGACACAATGCACGCATTGCTGCGTTATGCACGTTCGGACCGAGCGCTGGTGGACTCTGCCTACGTGCGGCGCGACGCGACTGGCGGAGAGAGCAAACTATCGCTCAGAAATGACCTCGATGACCAATCTCCGTACACCGCCATTGTGCGCTCGCAACGGGTTGCCGGTACGATGACTCACCTGCTGGGTGATGAGGTCTATCACTACCATCACAAGATGATGCTCAAAGAACCCCGAGTCGGTGGGGCTTGGGAATGGCATCAGGACTATGGCTACTGGTACTCCAACGGATGCTTGTACCCCGATATGGCCAGTTGCCTTATCGCGGTCGATCGAGCGACACGGGCCAATGGATGTTTGCAAGTTCTCCGCGGCTCCCACACACTTGGCCGCGTCGACCATAAAACCACGGGGGATCAAAAAGGTGCGGATCCGGTGCGAGTGGTCGAGGCGGCCAAACGCCATGAGTTGATTTACTGCGAAATGGAGCCAGGAGATGCACTCTTTTTTCACGGGAACCTCCTCCATTGCTCCAGCAAAAACGAAAGCGAGGATCCGCGTTGGTCCTTGATCTGCTGTTACAACACGAAGCACAACGATCCCTATTTGACGCATGGACGGCATCCAAACTATTCTCCGTTAGAGTGTTGGCAGGATGATCGTGTCGACAAGGTCCTTTATACTCTTTGCACTGAGTGACTCAAAGTCGCTCATAAGTGCCCTCCAATCAGAGACGGATCTGGCTTTTACACAAACACATGGACAACATTCGATGGTCAAAATAGCAATGCTCGGCGCGGGCTTGATCGGCGAGTTCTACGCACAATCTCTCCTCGGGCATCGCAGCCGGGATCAAATCTGCTCTGTGTATTCAAGATCGATCGAGCGTGCACAAGCGTATGCCGAAAGATGGAATGTACCTCGGGCGACCACTTCACTCACAAAAGCGATCCACGACACCGATTCGGAATTGGTGGTTGTGGCCGTACCGAACCACATGCATGAAGAAGCGGTACTGGAATCCGCGCGTGCTGGAAAAGGGGTGCTGTGCACCAAGCCCCTGGGGCGCAACGCCAGCGAAGCTCGGCGGATGCTCGAGGCGGTGGAACGGGCAGGAGTTTTTCATGGATACCTCGAGGATCTCGTCTACACACCAAAGACCCTCAAAGCCCTAGATACCGTCAGCTCTGGAAGCCTCGGAAACATTCTTTGGGTCCGCTCTCGAGAAACGCACCCCGGGCCCCACTCTGCATGGTTTTGGGACAAAGCGACCGCAGGAGGTGGCGCCATTGTCGACATGGGCTGCCATTGCATCGAAATCGCTCGCTCTTTCATCGGTAAAGAAATCCGTCCTGTCGAAGTTGTATGCTGGGGGGCCACCCAAGTTCATCCGATCGATAGCGAAGATCACGCAATTGGTCTGGTTCGGTATGAGAATGGGGCGATCGGTCAATTCGAAGTGAGTTGGTCCTTCCGCGGAGGCATGGATTTGCGAGATGAAATCTCTGGCACCGAAGGAACGATCTGGCTCAACCACTGGCTGCGCACTGGCTTCGAAGTCTTTTCTTCTGTTGGCAGCGCTAAATACGTTTCGGAAAAATCTGAAAGCTCCTCAGGGTGGCTGTTTCCAGTGGGTGACGAAGCCAGTGCGCTGGGATACACCGAAATGTTTCAGGATATGCTGGACGCATATGAGAATCACTCGGCCCCAAGGGAGTCATTTTACGATGGTTATGTCGTCAACGCGATCATCGATGCCGCCTACCGCTCGATGGAATCCAAACGCTGGGAAGCCATCACGATCGACGATTGGAGAGGCAAAACGCAAGCGGCAGTACGAGACCTGGAAAAGGCTCAAGGTCATTCCGAAATGCATGACGATGCTCACGTCGTGATCAAGCGAGAGGTACTGCCTGACGGAACTCGACGCCTCATCCTCAAAAATATAATCACCGAGGCAACATCCTCGGTGATCGAAAGATAACTCAGTAGCGGATGCAACGTTGAATCGCTCGACGACAATCCAGCATTAACTATCCGACATTAGATTCCGACATTAGATATCGCAGAGTGCAACTGCTTCTCGCAGGCCCTCATACGCATCGCGGGTAGGTATATACTCCTGGCCGACGTAACCTTGGTAGCCGAGCGCATGGAGTTTTCGAAGAAGCGGTGGAAAATTGATCTCCTGAGTGTCGTCCAGTTCCTTTCGGCCTGGATTGCCCGCCACGTGGACGTGCCCGATGATATCGATGTTCTCCTCGATTCGCCGCATCACATCCCCGTGCATGATTTGCACATGGTAAAAATCAAACAGCAATTTCACCCGGTTCGAGCCAACGGTACGCACAATCTCGGCAACGAGTTCCAGATCGTCGCCTTGGTACCCCGGGTGACCTTTCATCGGATGGGATCCATCGCGGGTATTGAGATGCTCAAGGCACACGTTGACACCCAGTTTTTCAGCTAAACCCGCGACTTGCTTGAGCCCTTCGACACAATTGTTCAAGCACTCCTCGCGTGAGATCTCGCCACTCGTCGGATCCTCTGCATCCCGCCACTTGTAGCCAGTAAATGCGATCACATTGGGGAATCCGGCATCGGCAGTCTCCTGAATCGATTGCAACATGCAGGATACCACCTGTCCATGGTACGCTTTGTTGTTGAATCCCTTTACAAATGGCGCGCCGGGCATCCCGTTGGGGGACAGAACGCACTTTAAACCATGCTTCGTCAACGTTCCCCAATCGGACGATGGAACGATTTCCAATGCATGGCAACCTAGATCTTTAGCGACTTCGCACAATCGGTCGAGGCTCCACTGATCCCCACACGCTTGATAGCACCAGGCGACGATGGATTGATGGATGTTGTTTTTTAATTTGGTCATAGGTAGGTGCGGTGCAATGTATTTGAGTGAGGCGGATATGGGATTCTCTCCATCGCGAAGCGATTACGACGGAATCGCTGCGACATTGTATAGGTCGCACGTCATGGTGCAAGAAAGGAGTGGTGGAGTACCCCTTGATGAACCGAAAATATCCTACCTCGGGAGCGCTCTTACGCTGGCTCAAGCCCGCTCACGCTGCTACTCGAACTGCTCCCAAATTGCTCGATCTCGTGCCCCATCTGCCGGACGATCTGCACAAAGAGATTGCAAAACGGCGTATTCTTCTCGCGATCTAACATCAAATGCTTACCATGCCGAAACCTTCCACCAGCCAGCAGCAACGGCAAGTTCTTCGTATCATGGGAGTTGGCATTCCCCAGGTTGCTACCAAAAACTACGGATGTGCTGTCGATGAGCCTAGACGCACCTTCCTGCTTCCGATTCAATGCCGCTAGCAATTTGTCAAAGGCGTGGATCTGCGCCTCCTCGACCAATCGCAACTGCCGGATTTTTTCCGAATCCTGCCCATGATGAGACAGGTTATGGTGATCGATACTGACTCCGGGAATCGGAGGGACATCGTTTCGGCCTTGGACCATCACCGTGATCAGGCGTGTCGAATCGGTTTGCAGGGCGAGAGGGATCAGTTCGAACAGCAATTGCATTTGCCCAATCAGGTCCTTGCTCTCTTTGATATCCTCTGGGATGGACGCATCCACCTTTGGTTTCGGTTTGTTCACCCAAGCTTCCGCGGCGGACAACCGTTGCTCCATCTCACGAACCGAATAAAGGTACTCCTCCAGCTTCTCACGATCCTCTTTGCCGAGTCGACCTCGTACCTGACGTGTTTCCTCGCGGACGGTATCCATGATGCTCTTTCCTTCACGAAGCTTCTGAATCTGAGCCTCTTTGGCTTCGGCCGTTCCGTCGAGAAAGAGTTTGGTAAACATTCGCGATGGGGACTGTTCCCCCGGTATCATGATCCCGGCGGAGGTATGCGATTGACTCGACCCATCGGTACTCAGTTGCAGCGACGGAAACCGTGTTTCTAATCCGATTTTTGCTGCGAGCCATTGATCGATCGAGATCGTGTTGCGAAAGCCCGCAAGCCCTGGGTGGCGGGCTGCAGTCAGCCAAGTCATCCCTGATGAATGACCATCCGACCCCGACTGGTCTGGATGCGACATCCCATTGATGAGGGTGACGTCCTTGCGATGGGAACCGAGTATTTCCAAATAGGGCGTAGGCTCGTAGTCAAAACCGCTGGCTTCCGGAAATAGGAACGGCGCATGCAATCCGAGAGTGGTGCAAATACATACCATGCGTTGCGGGATACGCTCCTCCGCGGCCCGGACCCCTCGGGGTAAGAACGCATCGAGGATGGGCAACGCCAACCCAACGCCGCTCGCTCGTAGGAACGAACGTCGATTCCGCCTGTGATTGAGGCTGTTGTGGTTCATCATGCGATTATAGAATCTTCAATTTATGGGATAATGGTTCTTTGCGGGAGCCATCAACGGGGCTACTTGTGAGTGAATAACTTGCTCGCAACGACGTGATGCAGGAGCGTACGAACCCCCGATCCATTGGCTTGGACGTCGTCGACGATCTGATCGATTTCCTCTCGGTCTGCAAAACTAATCGCCGAACCAGTTGCGTAGGTCGCAAATTGCTCTGCGAGGGACCGCAAAATCTGGCGCTCATCGCGGAGTAAGATTCGGCGAAAGGATTCAATGTCCGAAAAGGGAACCCCGTCGGACGTCTCGCCACTTGCATCCACTGGCTTTCCAAGTTTGTATTCCCAGATGTCGCGTCCGTGGAGTTTTGTCGTAGCGCGTGTGCCTTCACCGACCGATCGATACCGTTCGCGGAATCCACCGATCACGTCGAAGCATTCCAAGGCGAATCCAGGCGGATCGATCTCTCGATGGCAGCGATTGCAGGTTTCTGAGTCGCGGTGCTTAGCCAGTTGCTCGCGAATGGTCGTCGCTCCACGCGTGTCTGGTTCGATAGCGTTTACCGGTGGCGGAGGTGCAGGTGGTCGGCCGATCAATCGCCTCAAGATCCATGCACCACGAAGTACCGGAGATGTCACCGTACCATTTGCGGTCACCTTTAAAACCGACGCGTGGGTCATGATTCCACCTCGAGGCGAGTCCTCGGGTAGTGGCACGCGGCGAATCTGCTCTCCGTAAAGGTTTGGGTCGACCTGCTGGAATTCCTCGAGCAACCCGTAATGTTCCGCAAGTCGTCGATCGATCATGACAAAATCGGAATCGATGAGCGCGCCGATCGGATGATTCTGTCGCAACAACTCACGAAAGTAGGCTTGGGTTTCCGCAACCATCGAATCCCTGAGCAGATCGTCGTACTCCGGATACAGTTTCGCATCGGGGGTAGTTGCATCGATTTGGAAGAGATCGAGCCACTGTCCAGCAAAGGATTCAATCAACTTCTGGCCTCGCGGGGCGTCCAGGAGACGGTCAACCTGCGACTTCAAAACATCGGCTTGGGTAAGCTTTTGATCCTTTGCCAATCGTAGAAGTTCATCGTCAGGAGGACTGCTCCAAAGGCCATAAGCGAGCCGAGACGCTAGCGCGTAGTCGTCGAGCTTGCCAGGGGTCTCCTCGAGCATCAGAAATTTCGGCGAAATAAGGATACTTCGCAATGCCACGCGCATCGCTTGTTCGTACGTACGCCCCGAATCCAATTCCGCGTGCGCGAGAGCGACAAATCGATCTGATTCCCCATCCTGCAGCGGTCGCCGGAAAGCCCGTTCCGTAAACCGGAGAATCGCATCACTGGATGCAATCTTGGGATTCTCGGGTGCTAATTCGTAAGCGATGTGACCGTTCTCGGTCCATCGGCCACGTTTCTCGAGTTTCCGTACCGCAGAATCGCCGAAAACGCGCGATACGCTTTTGGGAGGCCACTGCTCGACGAGAGGTCCTTCTATTTCCACCCATTCCAGGGCCATGCCGGGTACCTTCCAATCCTTGACGGTGTCGACGTTCCACACATTTTTCCCTTGTGAATCGATGCCGATCCCGTACCCTGCAAATCGGAGATGCTCCTTTGGAGTCAGCCGCGTCGTGAACTCCACCACGCGCGGTGTTCCTTCTCGCAGCTCGAAATACCGAAGCATCCGACTCGTCTTCCAATCGCTAGCGTAAAC
>CAIYZV010000033.1 GCA_903930765.1 uncultured Pirellula sp. | reverse complement strand
GGAAGGGGCTTGGACGCTGATTCAAGAGAGTCCGCTGCTAGGTTATGGATCGTTGAACTTTCAACCGACGTACTTGCGAGTCAAACGCAGTATCGCTGCCGAGACCCCGGCCGACCCACATAACTTTCTCCTTGAAATCGCCCACAGTGGTGGATGGGGACTGTTAGGACTAACGTTGTTCTTCATCGCTGCCGTAGTCTGGTTCGCTTGGCGGTCTAACAAGCGTTCATCGGAGGTTCGCACGATCGAAACTGTATCGGGTGGGGCTTGGGTCGCCCGAAGTAGCTACGCAGCGATGGTGCTCTCCGCCCTGTCGGTCCTCGTTTTTGCTTTCTTTACCGTTGGTGATGATGAATTGATCGGGACAAGCTTAGCGTTGGTTGGAGCATGTGCCTTTGGGATTTGGCTTGTGCGAAATCCTTCTGCGGGTGAATCGGTGCTAACGATAGTGAGGGACAAACCCGTCTTGTTTTATATTGCATGGATCGTCTCCTTGGTGCATCTACTGGCATCTGGAGGTTGGATGCTACCAGGGACAATGGCAGGGCCGATTCTCTCGCTTGGGTTGTTTATCGGGTCGATCGGTAGGGGATCTGGATCCTTGAGTGGTTCGTCAGCAACGACAGCGATCCCAGAACCAAAGGTTCCAGTGCCGGAGCGAATGCAGCTTGTGCCAGTATTGATCGCTGCAGGGCTGATCGGGTTTTGGGGATGGTCGATGTGGTTACCGAGCACGCGGGCGAATTACGTGGCGAATCAATTGATAACTTCGAAAGATCCACCATCGATAGATACTTTTTCAAGTTGGATGCAGGCCGCACCTTACGATCCCGATCTGGCTCGGCTGGGGATGGAGTATTGTGCGAGCATGTTTGAGACACCGATGGACGCCGCAGCGCGGGAACGCTGGCTACACTTGTTTCAACAGACTCGAACACAGTTCCTGGATCGCGATCCGAATCATGCATTGGCGTTCAGCGAAGCGGCCAAGCAGTCGTTGCGGATTGGGGCGAGCATAGCGAATCCAGCGGAAGGGCAATCCGATTCCTTCAGGGAGTTGCGGGGTTCGGGCAGGCGGATGCAGACGGATTCGGTGGAGTTCTTCCGCCAAGCTGCTTTGAATGCACAAGCCAGCGCCGAGATGCAGCTACAAGGGGCGATGGCCGCCGCCTTGGTGGGCAATTGGAAAGTCTCTGAGAAATTGCTTGAGAAAGCTCAGGGAATCGATGAGTTAACCAGTCACTCGGATCGGAAAATCCAAGCTACCCGGATTTGGGTACCGAGGACAAAGCTTGCAGGATTCGAGAAATCGGCAACCTCTGCGAATCGGCTTGTCGTCGAAGGAAACTCCGATTGGAATGCCTGGAAAGAACAAGTTCAGCGGAGCGAGTCGGTTCCGGGTGAACCCGTTGCCCGTCTCTTGCGTAGCCTTCAGCAGAAGCCAGCGGAGAAGCCAGCGGAGAAGCCAGCGGAGAAACCGGCTCCGGCGGAAGCACCCCAAGGCGCTGAGAGCTCAGCTCCGTAAGAATTTTACCGTAGAATTTTTCACTTATAAGATTTGCCATGCGGACCCTCCTTTTGACTTTGTGCTGTATCGGATTGGGATTTGTTCTCGCCAAATTCCAGCATGATAAACGGGTAAGCGGCATCAAAAATCTGCTTGGTAGCGCCAAGGATGTCACAGCCGACGCCGATCGTGCTTCGCTCGATTCTGCCGTAAAGACGATGGCGGCTCAAAAAGTAGGAAAGATCGAAGTCGTCAATGGTGCGGAACTCGATTTCGGCGTGATGATGCGTGGGACCAAACGATCCCATAAGTTCATCTTCAAGAACGTCGGGGATGCCGATGCGAAGATTTGGTTCAAAACCAGTACTTGCAAGTGC
>CAIYZV010000032.1 GCA_903930765.1 uncultured Pirellula sp. | reverse complement strand
GTATAGGGAACTCTCCCCTAACGACCGATTCACCTAACCTCCACCATCCCCTTCGCCACGCCGGCTGCCTTGGCGAAATCATCCTCGGTAACCAGCAGGTAACTCTGTTTGGCGATGCGCGGCGAGTTGCCAAGCCACCTGCAAACCACGTGCAACGGGAACTCGCGTTGGAGTTCCGTCTGCCGCCTAACTCGCATCGAATGGAACAATCGTGGCCAACCCGAGATGAAACCGAAACAGCCTATCAGTTCACAAAATTCTTGTTCCGCTCGCAGGTGCCTGATATCATTCAGCTTCGGGTCGAGGCTAGCTTGCGTGATAGGCTGCATTAGTGCAGCCTACAGAGTTTAGGCTGATCCGTATAAAAACAAGTTCAGGCATGGAGTAACATATCGTGCTCGTACTCAGTGAAACGGTGCTCGTGCTCGTAATCGAAATGGGGCAAGCATGACAGAACACTTCCTCGACCACAATCGGCTTGACGTTTACACAGTCCAATTTGGATGGACGGACGGCACAACGAAGTAACAAAGTGGCACTGAAATCAAGTTCGAACCGGACGGTCAAGGCCGTTACATTGGCCAGCTATACTCGGAGCTTTTTGCAAAATATACTGTTGACCGGGGCGGTGATCGGATTTGTACTCCGTTTGAAATCATTGTCAAAGATGACGTTTCCCGATTAAACGATTTAGCGAAGTGACAAGGAAACGAACAATAAAAGAACTAACATTGGCGAACCAACTAATGGAACGAAGTGCTCGATCATGGCGAGAATGCGTTGCAACTTTAACTCCTCGCACACTGTCATCGGGGCCGTTCTGCCACTAAGAGAAACCATTACAGCATGTCGACGCGATTCGAGATACTAAAGAACGGCGAGCGTATATGTATCTCCGGAATAAACGGGGACGGTGTACTTTCGGTTGGCCTCACGTATGTGAAACATCCCGGCCAAGAACAATCCCACGATCTCCAAATCGGCGGCCTCGGATTTTTCGACGGATCGCAGGATCGGCGACATCAAGCAGGATGGCCATCACCTAAAGTTACGACAGGTGATGAAATCACGATTCGTATTCTCCCCGCTGGCGACTACGACGCCCCCCATGGTCTGACCAGTAGCCCGAGGCAAACAGTCGACGATCCGGACTTTGGCCAAATGAGTTACTACATCGACGCATGGGATGCCGATATCCCGTTTGATTCTGCGCCGATTGAATCCGCTCACATTCACATACGGGCTGATGATTCCGGCCCTTCACAGCACCAGCGAGACGTGATTGTTGAACTGCGGGCCCGACACTCTAAGCTATGGCCAGACATCTGCACTGCCTTGGTCAAGTTTCACCCCGAGATCAAAACTTCGGTCGAATTGTCGTCTCGGTTGATGGATCACGTTGGCATCAACTTGTATGATGATTCAAATACGATCGAGATCGCTTACCGCGTTGAAGGTGATCCGGAATTCCGCGGCTATTTCGTCACCCTTCGCGATTGGGAGATTGCCGAGGTTTACATAGCCGAATGACGTGGCAGAAATCGGGTAAGGATGCCCGTTGCCGGGCACCCTCCCCACACCACCACGTGCTAGTTTCTTTGAATCCTCCATTGCCCATGACGGGGGTACTGATGAGATACGGACGAACCCTCGATCAATCGCTTTGACTTATTTTGCGTCAACTTCCAGGGTTACACTACCGCCGTTTTT
>CAIYZV010000031.1 GCA_903930765.1 uncultured Pirellula sp. | reverse complement strand
TATCGCACCTAACACTATCGCACCTAGCGAAATCGTAGCAGCCGAAATCGTAGCAGCCGAAATCGACTCGCGGAAGGTTCACCGCGTCGTCGGGTTGGTCGCCCAAACCCTCAGGAGTTGTCCGTGAAAGCCTCGATTGCCAACCGTTTCCTCGTATTAGCGACGATTGCATTGCCAGTCGTGCCTGTGCTCAGCGACTACTTTGGCCCCAGCACCTACGCCAGATGGTTGTTGGCAAATGCAGCCAACCAGTACGACCAGGGCAATGTGACCCAGGCGCAGGAGAGCTTGCAAAAAGCGCACGACATGTCCAAGGACATCGTCACTGACGGCAATTTCTGGCGACAATTTGAACGGATCGAAGGGGACACGTCGGGCCCCTCCAAATCCAGCAAGATCTGGGAAGACATGGTACGACGGGTCGCTGATCCCGAACAACGAGCCATGGCGGCGTTGGAAGTCTCCAATCTCCTGTCCAATCGAAGGCAATTCGACGTTGCCGCAAGGATCTTGGCCGACAATCTGCCACCCAGAGAAGATCGCAACGCAGTCCAGAACAATCAAATTGCCTACATGCGGTCACTTGCCAAAATCGATTTGGAAGAAGCGTTGCTGGATATCAACCAAGCGATCAAACAGCTCAACAATGAATCCTTCCTCGATACAAAAGCATGGGTCCTGCATCAACTCGGTCGCAACGAGGAAGCCCTGCCACTCATCGACGAAAGCTTGTCCATGCTCATCGGGAAATGGCGAGCAAACCCGAAAATCGAGCCCTTTATCGCGGCGATGAACAAGATCGAGGAGGGGCTCAGCCCGTCGGAATCGGAGGTTTCTCTGGCGGCGAACGCCACAAAAACAGCAACCGACGGGTCCCAAACCGCAGAAACAGATCACGATCCCGCAATCGCCGAATCAACAGCAGCCCCGGTTGAGCCCTCTGCAACTGTGGGGGTCGAGCCGCCCGCAGGTGCGAAACCTCGAACTAAAAACAAACGCTCGGCGGGATGGGCGATGGTGCAATTATTGGAGGAGTTCCCGGTCATCGCACGCGGCGTACCAACGGTGATGGACCTGCCTACGTTACGCTACCATCGCATGAAAATCCACGAGGCCTTGGGAAATACCCAAGCCATGCAAAAGGACCTGCGTTGGTTAGAAGCATTCAGCATCAAAGGGACGGATGATTTGCACTAACCCCTCTGGTTTGGGCCCTGTATTTTGGGGCCCTGTATTTTGGGGCCCTGTCGTTTGGGCGTGACCGCAATCCGCGAAAAACTTGCTCCTTCGCAGGCCCAACCCAGCCCCACCCTTTGGAGATAGCATCACTCGGTCGGGGCGATCCGGCCATTCACCATCTCAAGTCACCATCTCAAGGAGGGGGATTTCCATGGGCAAAACAAAGGGGATTGCAACTCTGAGAAAACTTTTATTCCCGCGTTGACTCTGCATATTCGATCTCTGATAATCGTTTCGTTATTCCGTGGGTAACAAGACCGTATTTCGGTGGTCGCGTCGCAAAGCGTAGGCTTTCGAGAGATGGATTGTTTTTTCTCGGATTGGCTATTCGGAACAATCTTGTTCGTTCACTGGCGGCTTCAACGTGTTTTTGAGGCTCGAGTGTCGAAGGGTTGTCAAAAGGTTTGTTGGTTGGTTCCCATGCCCCTGTGAATTGGCACAGTGATTTGGGGCCGTATGTTTGCGAGGGTTTGAGTCAGTGACGAATATTTATGTAGGGAACCTCTCTTTCAAAGCTACAGAGGACGAGGTCAAGCAAGCGTTTAGTCGTTTTGGTAACGTTGCACGAGTGAGCATTGTGATGGACCGCGAGACGGGCCGTTCACGGGGCTTTGCATTCGTTGAGATGCCCGATGCAGAAGAAGCCAAGGCGGCGATTGCTGGGTTGAATGAGCAAGAAGTCGCAGGGCGTCGTATTTCTTGCAACGAAGCTCGTCCGAGGGAAGAGCGACCCTCGGGTGGCGGACGCGGCGGCTACGGCGGCGGTGGTGGTGGTTATGGTGGTGGCGGTCGCGATGGCGGCGGATACGGTGGTGGCGGTCGTGACGGCGGCGGATACGGTGGTGGCGGTCGTGACGGCGGCTACGGCGGCGGACGCGATGGCGGCGGACGCGATGGCGGAAAACGTCCATACCGCGATCACTAATCGCTTCACAGCGGATCGGGGATCCACCCTCCAATCAACAACGGGATTGAGAACAATCACGTTTAGACTTGAACGGCGGACTCCCAGAATAAACTAATCCATAGCACCGAGGTTGAGCTGATCGACTTCGGTGCTATTTTTTTGGACGCACGGCAATCCTTGCACTGCGCACGAACGCTTCTGCGCCTTCAGGTGAACGAGTTTGTTGAATCGAGAATCGCATTCGCCTAGGTGACAGTCCACGCCCAGAAACCGACTACGGGTGTTGGGGGGCACGTGAACTCGGACCATCCATGTCCCATCGGGCTGCTCTTCCGTGGACTCCACGCTGCAATTGGGTTTGACGCGAGCGGTGATACCAATAATAACGTCTCCTTGGATCCGCCGATGGAAAGCTCGATGCTAGGCTAGCACACGCTCGTATAGGCTCAAGTGAGACCGAGAACCGATGACTCCTGCACCCAAACACCCGAATTATCTAGCAGTGCTTCTCGGGTTCGCTCGAAACAGCTTGATTCGCGACATGACTTTTCGAAGTAACTTCCTTCTCGACTGCGTATCGAGCCTAGCTTGGCTCCTGATGAACCTGGGGTTCTACCTTTTAATCTTCTTCCATGTCCGCAGCATCGGGGTCGCAACCGGCTGGGGTGCAAACGAGTTCTACGTCTTCCTCGCGACAACATGGATCATCAACTCGATTGTCCAATCTTTTTTGATGCCCAACGCGCAGGAGTTCAGTGAACTGATCCGGACGGGAGGACTCGACTACGCATTGCTCAAACCGATCGACACCCAATTCTTGATTTCGTTCCGGCGAGTTGAATGGGCGTCGCTCAGCAATCTCGTCGCTGGACTCGTTATCTTAGTAGTTGCGATGGTTCGATTGAGCTACCGCGTCGATCCCCCGTGGGAGCTTCACCTCGGCCTGGTGCTGCTGTACGGTCTCTACATCGTATGCGGCGTGTGCTTGTTCTATAGCCTGATCGTCTGCCTAGCCGCAACGAGTATTTGGCTGGGTCGGAACCAGAACTTGTATGACTTTTGGTTCTACATCACGAACTTTTCGCGCTACCCTATGGAAATCTACCAAACGGGCTGGGGATTGCCGCTGTGGTACATCTTCACCTTCATTGTTCCGATCTTGGTAATCATCAATGTACCAGCTCGGCTTTTAGCGCAGCCGTTGGTGCCTCGACAAGGATGGGAGTGGGGGCTGGCAGGTTTCGCGATTGCCGCTACGATCGCATCCCTCATCTTCAGTCGCTGGGTTTTTCAAAAGGCGTTGCGCAGTTACGCAAGCGCCAGCAGCTGATACGATGCTCCTCGGATTCGAATCAAAACCGATACGACGCTAATTCGCCCCCCT
>CAIYZV010000030.1 GCA_903930765.1 uncultured Pirellula sp. | reverse complement strand
CTGATCGTCTGCGATAGCGACAGACGCCGACCAATCGTGAATGTGAGCCAACAGGTGAGCGTCCCCAGCACAGCATGAGCAACGGCAATCCCTATCCACTCGCTGAGGGAGTGGTCCGGCTTTACCATCCAAGACAGCATCCACGGGTAGAGTGGTGGCCGGTACGCGGTCGGTACCGCTTCGCCATCGGTTCCCATGAGGCCATAGACTCCGGTCTGAGCCCATGTGGTTGCCAGCGACCGGTAGGCGTCGGGATCCTCGCGAAATGAATCGGGGCTAGCCGTGATTACAGCCATCCGAATCGCGAAGCAAAGAGCGATCGCCGCGCCCCATTTCCAACCTGAGTTACCGAGGCTTCCTGGTCTGGGGCTAAATCGTTCGGGGTTAACTCGAGGCACCAGGTGACCAGCCTAGTTTGGGAGTGGGTTCGGTATGCATCGGCATAGACTGAAGGCCTTGGATGCGTTGCTTCGCACGCCCGACGTCTTCCTGATTCCAATGAGGTTGCAACTTCAATCGGAACGTTCGGGACTGGCCACCTTGCAAGCGGACCACGCGACCTTGTTGCTCCTCGAAGGACTTCGTATTTGGGAATCCGGTAGCGGGCTCGATCCCGAGAACGTATCCATCCTCCACCCCGGCCGTATTCTTCCAAAAATTGAGGCATGGGAGCGTTCGCGTATCGAAGTGAACACTGTATCCGAGCGACCCATCGCTGTTGGTGAGCATCGCTTCGGTCCAATGGTTTTCGTCTGCCATTGGTGTGGAGTAGTAAACTTGTTCGCGGTACCCGTCTTGGGGGCCTTGGCACGCGCTCCAATCGCCGATCCCTTCCGCAGCGCGGGAATCGCGCGGAGCCACTGTTTCCAACGCAGCCACCAGCATCGAGCCAGCTTGCAAAAGAGGCTGGCCCAAATTGATGTGGTAGAGCAACTGCATGGTACCCGTCGAAGTCAATGGATTGGTGACCTTGTCAGTGATCTCGATCTCGCTCGAATTGACCTTGAATCGAATCCGCGACTCGAGCTCCAGGGTGTAGACGAGGAACCGCGATTCGGTAACCGTACCGATCACCTCTAGCAGTCCCGCCTCGGGATCCACTTCGACTCTCAGCGAGTGGGCGGGTAAATTGGCAATGCGACCGTGCACGCTATGCCGCACGTTTCCTTGTTCGGTGAACTCAGGTGCACCGTTGCTGAATAGGCCGCAGCGGACCAGCAACTCATCGAACCCTTCGAGCCAGCCGATACCCGACGGGTCCCCGATCGGAACCAAGCTCGGGTGGACCGGCCCACGGACCGGGCTTTGCCAACCCAATTCGGTGTTTCCGGACCAACACTTCCATATCCCCATACCGCGCGCGGGAAGCAAGGTGGTTTTCATGGCCCCCGTATCGATTGTCAGGCATTTCATTCCGTTAGGAGGACCGTCGTTCCACGCGGACCAATCGATGGAGAATTTTCCGCCGGAGACGTCGATTGAATCCGGAATCACGCTTGGGGAGTTCGTGCTGGAAGAACGCGAATCGATCAAGTGCCACGATTTGTTATTCGGAGAGCTCATAGATTTATGCATCGAAAAAGAGAACTCAGCAACGCGGGAGCGTGTTCGCAAACCCATGATGTTGTAGTGGATCCCCGATCCGATGCAATCACCCGCTTCCACTGCCACATCCCAATTGGCCTGAGAGCGTACTCAGGGGATTGTCGTGAGCTTTAGCGTTGCCGTGGTACGCTTTAAGCGTTGCCGTGGTAAGAAGGCCGGCCGATGGAATGCACTTCGAAGCCCATTTCGGACAATCGGCAGGCGTCCATGATATTGCGTCCATCGAAGAGGAAGGCAGGGCGGTGCATGCCTTGGAATACCCGTTCCATGTCGAGTTTTTTGAACTCATCCCATTCGGTAAGAACCGCGATCGCGTGCGCGTTTTCGGCCGCTGAATATGCATCAGGGACCACCGTGACATGGTCCCGAATCAGTTGCTTGTGCCGCTCTGAAACCACTCCTAGTGCGTCTTTGAAGATTCCCTCCAATTCACTTCGCACCTGAGATTCCGGCACCCTGGGATCGTAGATCGTTAAGCGTGCGCGTTCTTCCAGCAGATCGCGGCAGATATGGATTGCGGCCGACTCGCGAGTATCGTTCGTATCCTTCTTAAATGCGAATCCCCAAATCGCAATCTTTTTGTCCGAGACGGTGTGGAACATCGTTCGGACGATCCTCGCCGAGAATCGCTTCTTTTGGTAGTCGTTCATGACCACCACTTGTTCCCAATACTTGGCGACTTCGTTCAATCCAAAGTGCTCGCACAGATAGACCAGATTGAGGATGTCTTTTTGGAAGCAAGAACCGCCGAAACCGACTGAGGCTTTGAGGAACTTTGGTCCGATGCGGGAATCGGTACCGATCGCCTTGGCCACCTCATCGACATCGGCTCCGGTCGCTTCGCACAGCGCGGAGATCGCATTGATGGAAGAAACCCGTTGGGCTAAGAACGCGTTGGCCGTTAATTTCGAGAGTTCGCTACTCCATAAGTTGGTGGTGAGGATTTTGTCGCGAGGGATCCATCGACCGTAAACCGCCACCAATTGTTCGACAGCAGCGGCCGACTCGCCTCCGATCAAAACGCGATCGGGTTGCAAGAGATCTTGGACGGCGGTTCCTTCGGCGAGGAACTCGGGGTTGCTCAACACGTCAAAGGTTGCGCCGTTCGCGGCACTTTTCAGAATCCGTTTGACCGCTTCTGCCGTTCGAACTGGAAGCGTGGATTTTTCGACGACGACTTTGTGACCGGTCGAGCACTCAGCGATTTTGCGAGCGCACTTCTCGATGAACTCCAAATTGGCCGCACGACCAGCTCCGATCCCGAACGCTTTGGTGGGTGTATTCACCGCAATGAAGATGATGTTCGCGTCACGGATCGCCCCTTCAACGTCGGTGGAGAAAGTCAGGTTCCGACCGCGTGCCTCTTCGACAACTTCTTGCAAGCCTGGCTCATAGACGGGGAGTTCGCTCGAGTTCCACTGGTCGATGCGCGATTGGTTCAGATCCACCACGTGGACTAGGATGTCGGGACATTGCTTGGCGATCATCGCCATGGTTGGGCCGCCGACATATCCGGCCCCGATGCAACAGATGCGGGTTGGTGTACTGGCTATTTTAGAAGTCATCAACCTATGCTCCACGATCCAATTACTCAGCTCCGATACCCAGAGCGGGCGTCGTTTCCTCCGGGGATCTTAACTACCCCGGAAGATAGTTAAGTTACCCCAGGCTCCTTCCGATTGCCAATCGTCAGTTCCCTGGCGAAAAAAACGATTAGCAAATACTCTCATCCGTTTCCGTTTATTCGGGAAGTAGCGAATGTATCGCCTGCTTGACCGCCCAATAAATCATGCCCAGTAAATCATAGCTGTATGGCGCAAACCATCCGGTGATGCTCGCGATGTACACGAGACCGTCACTGCTACCTTTACGTACCAGTACCGCTAAAGGCAGCCGTCATTCGATTGGCATTTTTGCAATTGTAAAAAGGACCTTCGACGAACTTGCAAATTTTACAAAACGTAGGGTGTGTATCTTTCCTAGATTGCCTGGGTTTTCATTTGAGCTAATTCTTTGCAACAAAATTCGAATTGGCACGGCGAGTGCATTGAGTAACCGTTGTTCCAGCGACGCCAGGTGTGGTGGTTGCTGGGGCGGGCAAAAGAGGTGGAACCTCTTTTGGAAAGTTGTCGAGCCTGTCTGTTCGCAGATGGTTTGCGATGGCGACCCGAGCAAGGACGTGCCGTGATCTTAGTGGCGTCGAACATCCAGCAAACCTGGAAATAACCGACAGACCAATCGCACTGGTTAGGCCCATCTTTCACGGTTGAAAGGGCTCGCTGCATCCGCGTTGCAGTCAACGCGAATGCAGTGAGCCTTTTCGTCGATTTGCCGCACACGGTCTTTCGAAGAGGCTAGCTTAATCGCTCGCACCATGCGTCGATGATAGAAACGATCATCGGGATGTCCCGATCGCTCGAGGTGAGTAAGTGATTGCTGCCGGGAAGCGAAACAAGCGTCCGTGGATACATGCCACATGGTGCTGGCGGTTCGTTGCTATCGATGCCGCGGTAACCCGCATTGATGAGGGCGTGCTCAAAGGCAACGGTTTCGTCGTCTGGGGAATGGAATGCAAGGATCGGTTTCTTAAGAGCACGTACGCGGTCGCTTAACCGTTGCGATCGAAAATCCTCGATCATCTGTTTGGAGATCGTATGCTGCATGCCGCCGATGGTGACGACCCCAACTCCTTCCGATTCGATGTCAGGTGCCATCGACGTCAACAATCGGGCTAGATGCTGCGTGTCGCTGGGGGCAGCAACGGCGATGACTCCGACGACACTCGGAATCTCACTCGCCATCGCCAAACTCGCGGCACCGCCAAAACTATGCCCGATCAGGAATCTAGGGCCATGGTACTCGGCGGTCAGGAACTCGGCTGCCCGCCGAAGGTCCTCGCAATTGGTGCTAAAGTTGGTGTTTTGGAAGATGCCTTCGCTATTTCCCAATCCAGCGAAGTCATACCGCAGCACACCCCAACCGCGATCGGACAATCCTCGCGATATGCGAACGATCCCTTTCAAGTCTTTGTTGCAGGTGAAGCAATGGGAGAAGAGCAACCAACCACGCGGTTCTGTTTGAGGGATCTCTAGAATCCCGGAGAGGGACAATCCATGGTGGCCTGCGAATTGAACTCTTTGGCTTTTCCTCAAGCTGTGCTCCTCATCCTTTGAGCTTCGTTGTGCTACGAGCTTCGTTGTGCTATCAACTGCTCGGACTGGAAGTTACGTTCCCTGTTGCCGCAATGAGCCCGTTGGAGTGCCGTCCACGCATGTAAGGCCAAAAGCCCAATGGGTTTCAACGCACGCGCTGCATGGATACGGTGCCGTTGTCTCCGGCTGCTTGGAAAGAACCGTAGAACTGCGATCCGGATACCCTCGTTTGCATGTTGTAGCTTCCGAGCAAAGGTCCGAGTTGTTTTGACGAGGTCAGGATACTATTTCCGTTGGTGTCGAGACTAGGGGTTAACGTCGCTCGGTAAGCGAATGGGATCACCAAGGCGAACCGGCCCGAAAATCGTGCTTGGTAAGCACCGTTACCGTCAGGCCGGATTGCGACTCGCATCGGCCCGCGATGCCCTGTCGACCCGCTGCGCCATTCTCCTCGCCAAACACCGCTGGGATCGGTTGCGAAAGCATCTGCTCCTGAGAGAAGCCCGAGGGACCCGATGCATGCGATGAGCATCCACGTTGCGGAAACCAAGGCCTTGGGATAGGTTTTGCTATTCATAGTGATCTGCAAAGATAAAGACGGAACGGTTGCTCGAAGCTCGAAACGGATTCCATTTAGTTTAGTTCCTGAAGTCTTGGTGAGAACTCCAATTAACGGCACCGATCCAAATCCATCTCCGCTAGCCAACGACGACCGGTTTCCTTGGATTTGGGAAAAACTGCTTGCGATTTCATCGGATGAAGTCTGGCGAAAGGAACGATGGCGGTTGCTCAGGCAAGGCATCCTGCCTGCTTGGTGGACCGAGTTGGGTGCGAATGGGGAGGGGGATTTGCCAGGAGCGGACTGGTGTTGGTCCCCTGACATGGAACTCAGTTCTGGCGATGGTCAAGTTACCAAGTTGCGGCTTCGATCTCGTCGATGGCGGGATGCCTGCGAGACGGTGGTGATGCGCCCGCGGAAGAACCGAGCTACGGTTTGTGTTTCCACCCAAGTAGGCTGTGCTGTTGGTTGCCGATTCTGCGCCACGGGCCGAATGGGGTTGGTAAGGAATCTCGGAGCCATCGAGATTCTCGAGCAAGTTCTCTTGGCGCGATTACGGGTACGGAGTTGGATGGAAAACGCTTTGGATGAAGGGGGGGCTGTGGGTCGGATTCCAAGACGAGATGCGATTCATTTGAGGAACGTTGTCTTCATGGGGATGGGGGAACCGCTGCACAACTGGGATGCGCTTGGTGAGGCGTTGGACTTCTTGTTAGCGGATCAAGGATTTGGTTTTTCTCCGAGGCATGTCACGGTATCCACGGCTGGTGTCCCGGCAAAAATGGTCAGTCTCGCTCGAGCGTTTCCGCGATTGCGGATCGCATTGAGCCTTCATTCTGCGATTGAAAATACGCGACGAATGCTCGTGCCTCGTGCCACTCACGACTTGCATTCGCTTCGAGAAGCCATTCAAGCGATCCACGAAATCGATCCAGACGGTCCTGTCTGGTTGGAGATCGCCTTGATTCAAGGTGTCAACGATTCCTTGAGCGAGGCCCAAGCGTTAGTGGAGTTCTGCAAGGGACTCAGGGTTGAGATCAACGTCATCCCGTTCAATGACATCTCGCACGCACCGTCCGACGAAGTGCAATTGTCAGCGCCGAGCCAAGAGACACGTCGGGCTTACGTGCACCATTTGAGAGAGAATGGACTTTTTACGACTCTTCGCAATACCCTCGGCGGATCGATCCAGGCGGCATGTGGCCAGTTGATCGTCTGAGGTTTGGCGCCGTGGCCAGAGATAAGAAAAGTGGCCAGAGATAAGCACAGAGGCCAGAAATAAGCACAGAGGCCAGAAATAAAAAACAGGGGTGCGAGTTGAACTCGCACCCCTGTTGGATTTATGAGCTAGGTTCTGCAACCTTGCAATTCGATGACGCTCTTGGGTCGATTAGACCATGTCTTTGAGCTTCTTCAGAGGACGAACCTTAACGGAGGTCGAAGCTGGCTTGGGATCCGCCCACTTCATTTCGCCCGTTTGCGGGTTACGAACTTGTCGCTTTGGCAACGCCTTCTTTTGGATACGAACGACTTTGCAGAGGTCAGGAATAACGAAGGTACCAACCCCCTTCTTGCCAACAGCTCCAGCAATCTCGCTCTTCAGCGCTTCGAAAACTTCGGCAACTTGCTTCTTCGACAGGCCAGTCGATTCGGCGATGTTCGAAAAAATCTGGACCTTAGTGAGCGGCTTTTCTGCCTTGCCTGCTGCTTTCGCCATGTGAGGAATCCCTTTCAACAAATCTCGAATCAAAAAACGGTCCGACGTAGGACACTGCTGATGGCTGAATTAAAGAATGTACCCAACGAAATGCAACCGGGAGGGGGCAAAAACCCGCGGAAAACGCTGTATTTTTGACGAGATTCCCAAAAAAACGTTGGGAATGGCCCCTCTTCCGCGGTTTTATCCAAGAAAATCCAACGAAAATTGGACTTTTTAGCACTTGTGGTTCGCCGAATTTTTTCAGTCTTCGCGAAACCGATAGCCGACACCCCGAACGGTTTCGATGGCGTCCGCTTCGGGTCCAATCTTCTTTCGCAGTGCGCGGATATGAACGTCGATGGTCCGTTCGAGTACCAAGGTATCTTCGCCGAGTGCGGAGTCGATGAGTTCCGATCGATCGAAGGCGCGGCCGGGTTGGCGGATCAACGTATCGAGCAAACGAAACTCGCTCTTGGTGAGCTCCACCGGCTTATCGATCACGGTGACTCGGTACCGCCTTCGGTCCAAGGTGATCCCGCATCGCGTGATGATATCATTATCCTCGTCGATCTTGGCTGTTTTGCGACGATGGAGTGCCTTGATGCGTTCGAGTAGCACTCGGACGCTAAACGGTTTGGTGACATAGTCGTCGGCACCTACCGAAAAGCCGATCAGTTGGTCGGCTTCTTCTGCCTTGGCCGTGAGCATGATAATGATGGCGTGCGCCGTTTCTGGCTTGGACCGCAACCTGCGACAAACCTCAATGCCATCGATGATCGGCAGCATGACATCCAGCAAAATCACATCAGGCAGCTTGAGTTGTGCTTGGCTGAGCCCATCGCGGCCATCGATGGCTAATGAAACCTCGTATCCAGCTTTATCAAGGTTATAAATCAGGATTTCGGAGAGGGAACGGTCATCTTCGACTACTAGTATTTTGCTCTTAGGCATACCTACTCAATCACTGCTTCGTGGATTCGCCGATGAGGAATGCTCTCGCTGTCCCCGTCGTTGTTGTTCGAGTCTTTATCGTGACTGTGATTTCGGTTGCGAAGCTTGGCGATGTCGGATGATCACACCTTCTACCATGTAGATGATGTCCTCGGCGATGCTTACCGCATGATCAGCTATCTGCTCAAGGTGCCTTGAGGCGGAAAAGCAATGCAGGGCGGCAACAATTTTCGAGGTATCCTCCGACATCAACCGCGAGAGTTTCTCGATCACTTGAACGTTTTTTGCATCTACGGGATCGTCTTGTTCGATGACACTTTTGGCCAGTTCGATGTCGCGATGCACAAAAGCATCGAGGCTCGAACGTACCATTTTGGTGATCATCGTTGCCATCTCGTTGATACCGCTCGGAATCGGGAACTCCGGGAATTGGCACAAACTATCGGCTCGTTGCGCGATATTGCACGCCAAATCCGCAATCCTTTCGAGGTCATTGTTGACTTTCATCATGGTGGTGATGCGGCGTAAATCCGCGGCCACCGGTTGATGCAAGGCCAGCATTTTGAGGCACTCCTCTTCGATCCGAACTTCGGCACGGTCGATTTCCGTGTCCCGTTGGATCACCTCACCTGCGAGACTTCCGCGGCGTTCCACCAAAGACTTGACCGCCAACGCAATCATGTCTTCGACTTGTCCCGAAAGTTTCAGCAGTGAGTTGTGCGCCTCGTCAAGGTCTTGGCTTAAGTGCAATGACATCGTTATTTCCAGTCGCCAAGATGGTAACCGCTGAGTGTGAAGGAGGGGTTAATATAGCATTAAGAAGGCGTGGAGGTCAGGAGTCCAAGACTTCTCGGACCACCCGCTGGGGTTCGACACCTGTGAGACGTTGGTCGAGGCCTTGGGACGAGAACGCGAAGCGCTCGTGATCGATCCCCATGCAGTGCAAGATAGTTGCGTTGATATCGTTGATATGAACAGGTTTTTCCAAGATGTTGTAGCTGTAATCGTCGGTGACGCCGTGCTCGATTCCACCCCGGATTCCGCCACCTGCCATCCACATGGTGAAGCATTTGGGGTGGTGGTCCCGTCCATAATTCTCGCGTGTCAGGCCACCTTGGCAATATACCGTCCGGCCGAACTCACCTCCCCAAACGACCAAGGTCTGGTCGAGCAAACCGCGCTGCTTGAGGTCCTGGATCAACCCCGCGCACGCTTGATCGACGTCGCGGCATTGAGCTGGTAGATCGTTCGCGATGTTTCCGTGTTGATCCCAGCCGCGGTGCAGCAATTGGACGACCCGCACCCCTCGCTCCACCATCCTGCGAGCCAAAAGGGCGCTGGCGGCGAAAGTCCCGGGCTTGTTCACATCGGGACCGTAAAGACTGAGAACCGATTCCGGCTCATCATCGAGCTTGACCAAGTCAGGAACGCTGCTTTGCATCCGATACGCCATTTCGTACTGCGAGATACGGGTTTGGATTTCTGGATCCCCAACCATTTGTAGCCGATGTTGGTTCATTTCGGACAATGCATCCAGCATCGCCCGCCGATCCTCAATCGCGACTCCATTGGGGTTTCGCAAGTACAAAACGGGGTCGGCTCCGCTCCGCAATGCGACACCCGTGTATCGCGTCGGCAGGAATCCGCTCGCCCACATCCGCGTGAAAAGTGCTTGTGCCGGAGCCGTTGCCGACCACGTCGGGGTCAAAACCACAAACGCGGGCAAGTTATCGCTTTCGCTCCCCAGTCCATACGCTAACCACGAACCTAAACTCGCTTTGCCAGGGACTTCGCTACCGGTCATCACAAACGTGCACGCTGGATCATGGTTGATGGCATTGGTATGAACCGTCTTGATCACTGCCAATTCATCGACGACTCCCGAAGTGAAGGGCAACAGCTCGCTGACAAAGCGGCCGCATTGACCATGCTGATTGAATTGGAATTTGCTCGGCGCAACCGGCAATCGTGCTTGGCCGCTCGTCATGGTCGTGATCCGTTGACCTTTGCGAATGCTATCGGGAAGGTCTTTGTCGAATTGCTCCGCCAGCGACGGTTTGTGATCCCAAGTGTCGATCTGCGACGGTCCCCCGTTCATGTGCAGATAGATGATCGATTTCGCTTTGGGGGCGAAATGAGGTAGTCCAGGTAACGCTGGGTGCACGGTTCCTCCCGACATCGGATGGTCGATGGGCTGTGCAATGAGCGGGGCTGATGGCTTGGCCCCGAGCATCGATGCGAGCGCCACGCTGCCCAGTCGCAGGCCATTGGACCCGAAAAATTGTCGCCGTGTTTGTTGGATCTCAAATTGCCGTATCGGTGATTGGCTATGGATATTCGGGTTCATGTTGTTTTCGCGGATCGCTGCACTCATGCTTGAATTGGATCAAGCTGGATGGTGGTTGTGACTTTTATTCCCAGGGTGGCTTTATGCGGCCGGGCTAGTTTCGTGTGATCGTTTCGTCGAGATTGAGGACTAGATTGCAAACCAAAGTCCACGGAGCAACCTCGTCGACTTGGAGTTTCGCATCGCGCCAACGTTCGCCTGTATTGGCAATTTTGATCGCATCTTCGGGAGCGAGTTTCAGCCGTTCGCGAGACTGCGTCAAGAATTTCATCAAGGCATTTCGTTCGAGATCGTTGGGCTTTCTCGCCAGCGCGAGTTCGAAAAGGCGATCGAACCGTGCTGAGTCATCGGATGAGACTTCGCGGAGGATGCGTTCGGCCAAGCATCGTGCGGCCTCGAAGTGTTGGACATCGTTCATCAATTGCAACGCTTGGAGCGGCGTATTGCTTCGCTCGCGACGCGTGCAAAATGTTTCACGGTTTGGGGCGTCAAAATTGCTCATGAACGGAGGTGGAGCGGTGCGTTTGATGTACGCGTACAAACTCCTTCGGTACAGCGCATCGCCGTGCTGTTGGATGTAGTAGCGAGTGTTGGAATCCCCATATCCCACCGGTTCCCAGATTTTGGGAGGTTGGTAGCCGCGAAATCCTGGTCCTCCTAAGGGACGGACCAGCAATTCGCTTACTGCAAGCGCATTGTCGCGAATCTGTTCCGCATCCAATCGAATCCGCGGGCCGCGGGCGAGCCATCGATTTTCTGGATCTTTGCGTAGTCCATCCGCGGAGACATGGGAATCACGGCGAAACGCCGAGGACATCACCATCCCCTTCATGAACGCCTTGACATCCCAACCACTTTGACGAAGGCGATCTGCCAGTTCGTCCAGCAACTCGGGATGGGATGGAGGTGTTCCCTGGATCCCAAAGTCGTCGGAGGTCCTCACGATTCCCATCCCGAAGACAAGTTGCCAGAAACGATTTGCAGCGACTCTCGCCACAAGTGGGTTGCTATCCATCAACAGCCAGTTTGCAAGGTCCAATCTCGTTGGCCGAGCGCTGTTCGCAGGGGAAAAAGGTGGCAAAAAGGATGGGGTGCCGGAGGATACCGCATCCCCTTTTGCATCGTATTGACCTCGGGTCATGATGTGCGCTTGTCGAGGTTCATCACGATCTTTAAAAATCATGGTGCCAGGGATCGAATCTTCAAGGATCTCGCGTTCGACGCGTGCTTCTTGCCATTGAGTTCGAGCACGCTGGATAGTTGCTGGAACCTCAGTATCGATCATCGCAACAAAATAAGCCCGAACCGCACTGCTCGCTTTCGCGCCCGCTTCGGAATCCGGTCCTTCCTGAATCGCCTTGGCCACTTCCTCCGAAGCGTGCGTTGCACCTTTGCCTTTGCGGTGCTTCCACCAAGCCTGATAGTCCCGCGTTAAAGTCGGATCGTTGTTGAGTTCCCCGGTTACCAACAACGCATCCCAGGAGCAAATGCCACCAAAGACTCCGAGCTTGATCTCTTGCACGACCGCGCCCGCGGGCAGCATGTCGCTTGTGGATTCTTTGGCTGCCTCCGACGAAACTGGGATCTGGGGAACCGTGATTTGGTGCCAAACGCCAGGTTTGGGCAATGGGCCAACGACCCGTTCCGGTGCGGCGTCGACGAGTTTGGATTTGCTCGGGTCGTTTGCCCAGACCCAACGCTTGGCACCTTTGTCCGTTCGAACTTCCAAAAATATCGCTTCTGGTGGTTCGTCCGCATCGGTTTGCACCCAGGCATGGATCTTTGCTCGCTCCGGAATCGACTTCGGTACCAACGGATTCGAGATGACTTGTTCCAGCTTATCCCCAAACGCGGTCACCAACGCTCTGCGGCCCATTGGGACTCTCGTGGTTCCATCTGTCCACTGAACGCCATTGCGCGACGTGTTGCGTTGAGTGGCACCCAGTGGGAGCTCATCGTCGAGCCATACGTCGGTGATCGGGATAGAAGTCGACGGAGTCGCAGCGACTGTGTTGGCGGGTGAGTTTTTTGCGGGGGACGTCTCCGCCAAAAGTGCCCACTCGCTGGCGAATTGCCGCAGTCGCTCGAGAGCCGACTGTTCTTTTTCCTTTGCTTGTTCTAACTGCTGTCGTTGCGATGGTGTCGGGAGTTTCAGAAACGGTGCTGTGGTGTTGATGTTTCCATCCATGGCGGGATCGGCCGCGCTGTAAAAAAAGGAATACATCGAGTAGAACTCGCGCGTCGTCAGAGGATCGTATTTATGATCATGGCAAACAGCGCAACCTCCTGTGAGCCCCAACCATGTTTGGAGGGTGGTGCTGGTGCGATCCACCGCATACCGGAATAGGAACTCCTCGGCGATCGCTCCACCTTCTGCGGTGGTCACGTTGCATCGATTGAAGCCGGTGGCGATCAAGTTGGACTGTGTGGGATTTGGGAGCAAGTCACCTGCGAGTTGTTCGACCGTGAATTGAGAGAACGGCATGTTTTGATTGAAGGCGTCGACAACCCAATCGCGATAAGGCCAAATCAGTCGATCGTTGTCGAGGTGCAGGCCGTGCGTGTCGCCGTACCTGGCCACATCGAGCCAGTGCCGTGCCATCTCCTCACCATAGTGAGGTGATGCCATGTAATGGTCGACCAACCGCTCATAATTCTCTTCGGTCGGTTGGCTTGCGAACTGCTCGACTTCCTCCACGGTCGGTGGTAAACCCGTCAATGTGAACGCTAAGCGACGGACCAATGTTCGCGAGTCGGCCGAAGCATTGGCCTGCAATCCTCGCTCGGTGATCCCTTTCATAATCCATCGATCGATGGCGACTTGGTTCGATTCCTTCTGTTCGGAAGTAGTCTCGCGACGAATCGGCTCAAACGCCCAATGCTTTTCGTACTTAGCACCATCGCGAATCCATGCGCCGATCAGCTCCTTCTCTTCGGCCGTCAATTGCCTCGCTGCATTGGGTGGCGGCATGACCTGTTCTGGATCGCTGGAGTGTATCCGCGACCAAACCAAGCTCTTCTCTCGGTCTCCAGCAACGATAGCGATTCCTTCCTCGCGAGGCGCAAAAGCCGACTCGGCGACATCGAGTCGCAGATCGGCTTCTCGGTGCCCGGCGTCTTGACCGTGGCAACGGAAGCACGTGGCGGAAAGGATCGGCCGGATATCGCGATTGAATTGGATGGGCTCTGCGGCTTGAGAGTCGGTCCATCGGAGGTGACTCACAAAGACGAGGCTAAGCAGTAGATACCTCGGGGAGATTGCATTCATGGTGAAATCAAGAGAATCGAGGTGGGAGGATCCGTGGTGCGATCGCTTGGGGATCGCTCCAACGGGGAGTGATCAAGCGAAGGGTACCGAAACTGGCGACGGTCGCATGTCGCCATGACGGAGCTTTTGCATTCTAATCCATTTCCAGTGCCCAGTTTGTCATCGCCGCGCCGACAATTAGAAATCCCTGGTAATGCGATGAGGGGGGCGGATGCGGTCGTTCGGCTGGAACTAGGGTTCCACGGTATCCGGTTTGGATTCCGAGCGGCGACGAATGGACATGCGTTGGAAGAAAGGCGTTGGCGCCGTCGCTACAGGTTCGTACTCCGATGCGTTCTCTTCGCCTCGGCTGATCAATGGCTCGAAAAAAGAACTGCTGGCTTTTGCGTGGTTCGGAGCGCCCGGCGGTGAGGCGATCGGTGAGTCCTGGAGGTTACCCAAGTATTGCTTCCGGACCTCGGGATGCTGCTTGACTTCTTCCGGCGTCCCTTCGCACATCACGGTTCCCTTGGCGATTACATAGCAACGATCGACGGTGGAAAGGATTTCGAGAGCCGCGTGGTCGGTGATCAGGATCGAGATTCCCGCATCCCGAAGTTTGAAGATGATCTGCTGGATGCTTTGGACGGTGACCGGATCGATACCGGCATAAGGTTCGTCGAGCATAATGATGCGAGGGTTGGATACCAAGCAGCGGGCTATTTCAAGCCGGCGACGTTCTCCTCCCGACAACTTTGATGCTCGCGATTTTCGGATGTGGGTGATGTTGAATTGCTCCAGGAGTTCGTCGGTGCGTTTGCGGCGCTGAGCCCACGAATAACCGAGCATCTCAAGGATTGCGGAAATGTTTTGTTCGACGGTCAGTTTTCGAAAGACACTGGAGTCCTGGGCAAGGTAGCCCATGCCACCATCCCGCGCCCGAAGAAACATCGGCCAGTAGGTAACTTCCTCACCGCCCAGGAAGACTTGGCCGCGATCCGGATGAACCATCCCGCATGTCATACGAAACGATGTGGATTTGCCCGCTCCGTTGGGACCGAGCAAGCCGACGATTTCGCCGGGAGCGACGCGCATGCTAACGCCGTTGACGACCTTGCGTCGACCATAGGTCTTTTCGAGTCCAATGACGTTGAGAACATCCATGTTCATTGAGTCCGAGTTGCTGAATGCGTGTTACTGAAACCGGGAGCCTGAAACCGAGCTGTAAAGGGTTGTCTTGTTTTCGTCGCGTTGGACGCGGCCTTTAACGAATCAGTCCCATCCGTTTGAAGTTGGGAAGGAATGGGATCGGAGCGTTCCAGTAATGGGGCCAAAAAACCATGACCGCCCGACCGATCAACAATCGCCCGGGAACATGATGTTCGCGCCACGAGCGTGCATCCTGCGATGCGCTCGAGTTATCACCCATCGGGAAATAGTGGTCCGAGGACATGTCAAAGCTGACGGCACGTCTCTGCGATGCGAGGAGTGACTTCGCCCAAGCGTCCGCATTGGAAATCATGGCGTTCCGATCGAGGGCTTCCGATGTTGAGCTGTCGGAGTACTGTTTCTCGGTAAGCGTATGGTACTGACCTATGTAGTTGCCAGTGATTTCTTTGGTGGCAGATTCATTCAGGAAACCGATCACATTGTTGTAGTCGGTCAGGTAGTCCCCTGTGCTGTGCGCGATGTAGTAGATATCCCGAGCGACTTTCGCGTGCGTAATCGTGCATCCCCCGGAGTTCACTCCGATCGCGATGGGGGCCGCGTCGAGCGGGTTGTTGGCCGAGGTACGTGGGGTGCGAGTGAAGTTTGGGATGACTTTGGCGACCGAGAATTTGCCCCCTTCGCCCCAAGCGACCGGTTTGCCATCGACCCATAGCGTCAATGAATCGTCGACGTTCGCGAATTGCAGTCGGTGCTTTCCCCCAGCCCGCATCGTTGTGGTCGCTTGGATTGTTTCCGCATACCCTTTCGACGCATCAAACGCGACGACGGGTTGCCCTTCGTACACCAAGCGTGCTGTCGCAACGCCGGTTGACAAATCGATGTCGCAGATGTGCTCCACTCCGGCTTCGACCAACAGCATCCGCAGCGAACGTGTTTTCGGTTCGGTGGAAATTTCCCATTCGCCACTCAAGTCGCCGGTCCAGTGCAGGCCATCGTTTTCCATCGGGCGCGTGTATCCTCGAGCCATGAATCCTTCGCGCAGGACGCGTCGTTCTTCCAGCGGTGCGATATCTTTGAAGTTAGCTGGGATGCCATCGAGTCTGCCACCCAAGGTCATGTGCGCGTTGTAAGCCGTGAAGTCGGTTACCAATCGATAGGCATCGGCATCGATCGGTTTGGGGAGTACTCCCTTGGTTTTCAAACTTTCCCACTGGAGTGGGTCGAGCACGCGATGATGGTAGCGGAGCATCGATGGGCTGCCATCGGGAACTCCGGTGACCCGAGCGCTCCAACGGTTGTCGGCAATACCGACTTGCCATTGGGGAGCGTCCCCCTTGCGTTCCGGTTGCCATGCATCGGGGACAGAGGCTTTGAGCAGGCTCTTTGAAACGTAGTTAGAATCGGAGAGTGGTTGCAGCATCGCTTGAAGGACGTGAGGAGGCTTGCGGGCGATCTCGAACGCCGCCGGGTTGCGAACACCACCTTGCTTGTCTGCTTCTGCATCCGAAGTGTGCTTGTGCACAAAGATATCGCCGTACTGAATCCGGATGGATTCGTTCGGGCGGCCGACGCAACGTTTGATGTAATTGAGGCGGGCATCTTCGAGGTACTTGAAGACGAACACGTGCCATCGCTGCGGTTGCCCGAAGGCGTATGCGAGTTTACTGACCAGAATTCTGTCACCGGAGAAGGTTTTGTGGTTCGAGTTCCCGGGCAAATCGAGGATTTGTGGTTTGCGGCAAAGGGGACAAACCGTACCGAAGACGACATTCCCGGTTTTGGCCCCCGTCTCCGAAAACTCCGAGCTTGCCCCGCACTGGTACTGATAGCCGCAATCGTCGCAGACCACATCTTTGTGGGCGCCCATCAGTGTCGGGGCCATCGAACCTGTCGGGATGACAAAAGCCTCCGCAATGAACGCTTTAAACATCAATGCAAGGATGAAGGCGACCGCCAAACTCTCGATGGTTTCGCGAACGACTTGGGGCTTTTGGGTGGAAGATTGAGTCGCAGTGTTCGTAGGACTCGCTTTGGAATTGCTCATGCCTTAAGGTTTTCGCTACGTACTGAAACCCGCATTCCCAAAACGTTGATTGCTCGAGCGTATCTGGCTCGGATCCGTTTCTAGGACGTGTGAGTGCTGGTTAGGTTATGGCCGGAATGCCGTTGTGATCACGAACCGTAAGGATCGGTGTTACTGACAGCGGTGAAGCTCGATGGTAATTCGATCGAACCGTTCGATTATAGGGGAGAGCCGATTGTAATTCAGCGCGGGTTTTGAGGGCGGTTTCCCTAAATTGCCGACCGCCAGCGAAAAAAGCATATTGCTAGCACTCAGCGCAGAAAAAACGCCGAGGGGACTGAGCCCTCGGCGTGATTTTTTCTGCATGTCATCGAAGGTGGGCGGAATCGCCAAAGACCGCGTGGGCCGGGGCGATCAGCCGCGATGACTACTTGCCAGCCTTAGCGAACTTGGCCTTGCCGAAAGCTTCTTCACCGAAAAGCTTATCCAGCTTTTCTTCGTCGGTGAACTTCTCAGCCTTGCCTTTGCAATTGTTGCAACAGAAAGCGATCTTCGCTCCCTTGAACTCGATTGCGGTTTCAGCCTTGGCTTCGCCGCCGGAGAAAGGACAAGCCTTTTGCTCAACTTGCTTGGTAGCGATCAGTTGGTGGTTGGCCTTGGCAGCGAAAGCCTTCTTGTCGCCGTTGAACTTGCCTTGGCAGTTACCACAGCAGAAATAGACGGTGCCTTCTTTCCATTCGCTGGTCTTGTCTTCTTTAGCAGCAGCGCCCGAGATCAAGCACTTGACCTTGGCGATGTCAATCTTCTCTGCGTAAACCGTAACGGCGGTGAACGCAACGAGGGCAGCAAACGCGCCCGCAATAAAAGTCTTCATAGATTCTCTCCAATCAAAGAAACGGGTCACATGACGCCGTCATGGTAAGGAATAAGCCCCCCAAATGTCAACTACGCAGGGGAGGAAGAACCATCAATGTCAGGCAAAAAGCACGGCGGGAGCCGCCGAGTGGCAAAAATCAAGCCATTCTGGCCATGAGTAGTTCCCGCTGACACATCAGTTCCTTGGGCATGGAGTGGTACAGACGCAGGAAAAACTCGTTTTGGCTCATGATTTCGGCCATCCATTCGTCCCGCTGGAACTCCATCGCAGCGTCGAACTGTTCTTCGGTGAAGCCATCGAGGCCATCGACGCAGAAATCGACCCAGTCCGGGATCCAGCCGATCGGGGTTTCATGCCCGGGGATTTTGCCTTGGCATCGCTTCACGATCCATTCGAGGACCCGTAGGTTTTCTCGGAAACCGGGCCACAGGAATTTGCCTTTGGCGTCCCGTCGGAACCAATTCACATGGAACATGCGAGGCAAGCGTTGGATGTGTTTGCGCATGTCGAGCCAGTGGGTGAAGTACTCGCCCATGTTGTAGCCACAGAAGGGGAGCATGGCCATCGGATCACGTCGCACCGTACCGACCTTGCCAGCCGCCGCTGCAGTCGTCTCTGAGCCTTGGGTGGCTCCTAAGAAAACACCATGCGTCCAATCGAAGGCTTGGAAGACGAGAGGCATGGTGGTGGGTCTACGACCTCCGAAGACAATCGCGTCGATAGGGACACCGTCGGGATTCTGCCATTGAGAGTCGATGTTGGGACATTGCTCGGCGGGAGCCGTGAATCGCGAGTTCGGATGGGCGGCCAATCGCCCGCAGTCGGGGGTCCAATGTTGCCCTGTCCAATCGATCAATTCCTTGGGTGGGTCGGAGTGCCCGTCCCACCAAACACCACCATCCCGAGTCAATGCGACGTTGGTGAAAATCGTATTCTTCGACATGGCTTGCATGGCCGCGGGATTGGAAAGCCAGGATGTTCCAGGTGCGACGCCAAAGAATCCGGTTTCCGGATTGATCGCATGGAGTTTGCCCGTTTTACCGGGCCAGAGCCACGCAATATCGTCGCCGACGAGCGTGGTCTTCCAACCGAGTTTTTGATACCGCTCGGGCGGGACGATCATGGCCAGGTTGGTTTTGCCGCAGGAGCTGGGGAACGCAGCGGTCAAGTACGTTTTGGCGCCGTCGGGTGATTCCAAGCCCATGATGAGCATGTGCTCTGCCATCCAACCTTGGTCGCGGGCGATGGAGCTGGCGATTCGGAGTGCAACGCATTTCTTACCGAGCAGCGCATTGCCACCGTAACCGCTCCCATAGGACCAGACTTCGCGAGTTTCCGGGAAATGGACGATGTACTTCTCATCGTTGCAGGGCCATGAAACGTCGTGATCTCCTGGGTGTAACGGTGCGCCGACGCTGTGCAAGCAGTGGATAAACGGCATGTCAGTGCCGAGTTTTTCGAGGACGCGGGCACCCATGTGGCACATGATCCGCATGCTGATGACTACGTACGGAGAATCGGTTAGCTCGACACCGACGAGCGCCAGGGGGCTATCGATAGGCCCCATGCAAAAAGGAACGACGTACATCGTTCGGCCTCGCATGCAACCACGAAATTTTTCAGTCAGTTTGGTCCGCATTCCCTCGGGTTCATGCCAGTTGTTGGTCGGCCCAGCATCCGACTCCCGCCGCGAGCAAATAAAAGTTCTTTCCTCGACGCGGGCTGTGTCGGAAGGATTGCTGCGGGCGAGGAACGAGTTCGGGTGCAAGTCGGGATTGAGTTGGATCAAGGTTCCGGAATCCACCAATTGCTCGGTCAATCGGTTCCATTCGTCGTGCGACCCATCGCACCAAACGACGTTTTCCGCTTCGCATAGCAACGCTGTCTCCATGACCCAAGTCGCCAGGCCGTGGTGCTGGATGGTCGCTATCGGTGTCGTCGACATTGCTGATGTTCCCACGGTAGTCTACCTCTGAGAGTTGTCTGTGGTGAGAGTTGCCTGTGATGAGAGTTACCTGTGGAGAATGGTTTCCGGATTGTTCGCCGGATTGCCATTCGCGATCTCTCTTATCGTACCCCATCACAAAGATCGCAGGTACTCCATGGGTGTGTATTGAGTCGCTAATCCTGCGCCTTGCGATCGGAACGTTTTGATTTTTTTCCGGTGAGTCCTTCGAACGCGGATTTGTTGCGAAGAAGATGGTGGTAGTGCTGGGCAAAGCGGTGTGCTTCGTCACGGACATACTGCAGCAATCGCAATGCGAACGATTCCCGTCCGAGTCGAATCGGATCTTTCTCTCCCGGTTGGAAAATCTCCTCTTCCTTTTTGGCGAGTGAAACCATCACGGGCGGGGTGATGTCGCAATCTCGAAATGCGGCGAGGGCCGCGTTGAGTTGTCCTTTTCCTCCATCGATCATCAACAGATCGGGAAACGCTTCTTGCTCATCGTGCAGACGTTTGAATCGTCGCGCGATGACTTCATGGATCGATCGGAAGTCGTCGATTCCATCCACCCCTTGAATTTTGTAGCGCCGATATCCAGGTTTGAATGGCAAGCCATCGAGGAACTGCACGAGCGATGCGACCGTGTCGCTTCCGCCGAGGTGGGCGATATCCACCCCCTCGATGACACGTGGTTCCCGGTCCATGCCGAGCACCTTCTTCAGTGCCCGCATTCCTTTTTTAGGATCGATGTAAAAGACTTCGGGTTGCGCATGCGTGTCGATCTCACCTCGGCGATCGAGATTTTCTAGCAAACGAATTTCATCGCGAAGCCGAGCGGCGCGCTCAAAGTCAAGTTGCACCGAGGCTTCTTTCATCTCGTCCCGCATCTGCGACAGCAATCGCGTGCTCCCCCCTTCGAGAAAGGTTTGCAGACGCCGAATGTCGCGACGATAATCGGCCTTGCTAATGCGCAAATTGCAAGGCGCTGTGCACTGATCGATGGATGCTAAGAGACAAGGTCGAAACCATTGCCAGCGCGGATCTGCATCATCGATGTCGAGCGAACAAGTGCGAAACTTGAAGACCCGCTGCATGACTTGCAACGCTCCCCGCAACTGGCCAGCGCTCGTGAACGGCCCGTACAGTTTTGCCCCTTTGTCGCGCGGGGTTCGGGTCACTTCGACGCGAGGAAATGCCTCGTGGGTGGTGATCATCAAATAGGGAAATGTCTTATCGTCCTTGAGGTCCTTGTTATGACGCGGCTGAATGTCCTTGATCAATCGGTTTTCCGTCAACAACGCATCGACTTCGTTGCTGCATTCCATGAAGTCGATGTCGGCGATCTCGTGGATCCAATCCGCCGTTCGGATTTCCTGAGCCGCTGCCGCATGAAAGTAGCTGCCCGCCCTGGCTCGCAAATTCTTTGCCTTGCCAACATAGATGACGACCCCTGACACGTCCTTCATCAAGTACACGCCGGGACTTTGTGGGAACTCCCGGACCTTTTCCGCCGACCGACGGAACCCGAGATTCCCGGACAATAAGTCTCGGATGCGTCCTAGCAATTCCGGAGTCGGCATTGCCAGAAGCTCGTCGCTCGCTTCGTCGGGCTCAACCTCACCTGAGGACGGAGTATCTACCGAAAGCCCGTCATCGGTCAGGCCATCGTCATCGGTGAGGCCATCATGGTCGTCTGGATTGGTCATCGCTTGGGGTTTCGACGCTCCCTAATATTTTTGGGGCTCATATTTTTGGGCTCATTTTTTGGGCTATTGTGTCTGGGGTTACGTTTTCTGGGGATGGGTTGCCGCTAGGGATTGCAGTGTATCTACGGATTGCGGGGACACGGATTGCGGCGGCACTGTCGGACGCTTAGCACTTAGCAATTGTGCGAGCTAGGGCGAAACGGCCTTCGATCGGCATGCGGTGAACTGGGCAAGCTATCGCACCCCTCTTTGGGGTGGTTTTTTCTTGGGTTCTCTTGGCTGAATGTTTCATTTTGCCCCTTGTGGATTCCGCCCGCGGTTGGTTATTGTTGGATCAAATTCCAACGATTGGATCCTCGGTTATTAATTCCCTATGCCTGAACTTGGTTCTCGCACCGAAACAACGGTTCGCTTCTTACGGGCAGCTCGGCCAACGATTCTACCCTCTTTGCTCCTTTGCGATTTCGCAAATCTTCAGCGCGAGGTGGAATTGCTTGAGGAAGCCGGCGTCGAGGTTCTCCATTTGGATGTCATGGATGGTCATTTCGTGCCGAATTTGACGTATGGGATGCCGATCGTCCAATCGTTGCGACGGATTACGGAATTGAAGATCGACGTCCACTTAATGATTTCCGATCCGGCTCAGTACGCGAAGCAGTTCATGGATGCAGGGGCGGATAGCATCACGTTCCACATCGAAGCGACCCCGGATCCGGAGCCGATTCTCGACAGGATTCGTGGAGGCGGTGTCGCGGCGGGGTTGGCGATCAATCCCACGACGCCGTTTGACAAGTTATTGCCCCATGTGGGCAGTTGCGATTTGGTGTTAGTGATGAGCGTTGCCGCAGGATTTGGCGGGCAACCTTTCAATCCGATCGCTTTGGAACGCTTGAGTCATCTTCGTTCCAAGTTTGGCCCCGAACTACTTTTGGAAGTGGACGGAGGGATCAATGCTGAAACGATTGGTCCCGCCACCGCTTCAGGAGCGGACCTGCTCGTTGCGGGCTCTGCTATTTTCCGCGAGGCGGATTACTGCCAAGCGATGACGCGTCTCCGGTGCAAGTTCCAAAGCGTGAACATCCCGTGAGTGCGGCTTACTCTTTTTCGGAGTTTGGGTTTGTATGAGTAAAGTTGTGGTCGTTCGTCCAGGTTCGACCTCGTTCGATGAACAAGATCGTATGAAAGGGTGCTTGGATATACCCCTTTCGACCGCCGGACTCGAGCAAGTCCGAAGAATGGCGAGTGAGATAGCGCATCTACCAATTACGGTTGTTTACTGTGGCCCATGCGAATCCGCCCAAGCTACCGCGAGGGAGATCGCTGACGCCACAGGGTGTCGCTGGAAGGTCTACGAGTGCTTTCAAAACCTTGACCATGGGCTTTGGCAAGGCAAGTGCATCGAGGAAATCAAACGTCAACAGCCCAAGCTGTACAAGCAGGTTCAAGACAATCCTCGGGCGTTTAGTCCACCTGGCGGCGAGACGATCGACGCGGCGGAGTCTCGCATCGCGAAGCAGTTGGCAAAACTGCAAAAAAAACACGCCAACGAGACCATCGCGGTGGTGATTCCCGAGCCGATGGCGACGTTGGTCGCTAGCAAGCTGAAGTCGGTTGATTTTGAGGACCTTTGGAAGTCGGAATGCGACAAGGGCTCTTGGGAAATCATCGCCGACGGCCAAAACGCCCCATCCCGAACGGGCGACGCCCCTGAGCCAGTCGGAGGGGCCAGGTCACGCGGATGATCGGGTTGCGACTAGCGTCAGCGTTCACTTTGTGAGAAAACAGGTGCTGCAAGGCCTCGTTTCGAGAGAGATTGGTGCTGCAAGGAACGGGTGCTCGGTACGATGGATAACGGGTGCTCGGTATGATGGATTCTGAGGCATACCCGAAACTCGACACACGAATCTCGAAACTTACGGACCGCATTGCGACCCATGGAAACTTTCGAAGTAGACTCCGAACACGAGCGATTCAATGGCTATTGTGGATACCCCTAAACGCAACAACCCGAACACCGAAGAGACCAAGCGCCGCGGCATCCCCGAGGGGCTGTGGATACGATGCCCAGGTTGTGGCAACTCGATCTACCGCAAGGAGCTTGAAAAGAATCTCAACGTCTGTCCGAAGTGCCGATACCACAACTACGTTTCGGCCCGCGAACGCATCTCCCAATTGCTCGATGAGGGAACGTTTGAAGCCTACGATGAGCATGTGTTGCCCACCGACCCTCTCCGGTTCTCCGATAAGAAGCCCTACGCGGAGCGGCTGGCGGCGGAGCAGGCTCGGACCGGTCTGACCGATGCCGCCCTTTGTGGGCTCGGTATGATCCGCGCTCGGCGCGTTGCCATCGCGGTCACCGACTCAGCGTTCATCATGGGGAGTATGGGGTCGGTCGTCGGTGAACGACTCACCCGTTTGATCGAGCGAGCGACCGAGCAGTCTCTTCCGCTGATCATCGTAAGTGGTTCCGGAGGTGGTGCACGTATGCATGAAGGAATCCTATCACTCATGCAGATGGCGAAAGTCTCTGCAGCCTTGGCTCGCTACCATGCCGCCGGTGGTCTTTACATCAGCGTCCTCACCAATCCAACCATGGGTGGCGTCGCTGCGAGCTTCGCCAGCCTTGGGGATCTCGTCTTCGCCGAACCCAAAGCCTTGATCGGTTTCGCAGGACCTCGCACCATCAAAGCAACCATCAAGATTGAACTCCCCGAGGGTTTCCAAACCAGCGAGTTCTTGCTCGAACACGGCTACATCGATCGAATCGTGGAGCGGTTCCGGCTCAAGACTGAGATTGCTGCCGCGATCGATTACTGCGGCAAAAGATAACCTCAGAGGCCGTTAGGGTCAGACGTCCAGGGGGTGCAAAGTCGCTCGCGCCGAACCCCAACCCATGCTTTGTTTATTCGGAACTGCTAGGCAAACTGCTGATCAGAGGTATCCACGCTTCGGCGTGCTCGCACACATCGGTGATTCTCAATCCGAATTTGTCCCCCACCTTGACCACTTCCCCTTCAGCGATCTTTTGACCATCGATCTCCAGACATAGCGGTGCATCGCACGATTTTTCGAACTGGATCATCACCCCTGGGACAAACTGCAACACCCGATCCACGGGGACGGGTTGCTGGGCCAATGTCACATGGACCTCTGCTTCGATTCGAAGCAGACTCTTCCAAAAGTTCATTTTGGCCGGGTCGTTGGTAGTTAAAGGTTTGGTTGCGGCCATCCGCTTGCCTGAAGTTTTGGGAGTTTGCAACAAATGCTTTCAAAAAAGAGCCAACGCTGAGCGTCTCTCCTTCCATTCGCCCTCCGATCAAGGAAAACTTGAACGTTTGTTACGAAAATAACCCTTCCATCTCACCTCCCAAGTGGGACCTTAACAAGGAATAACCAACTCTTTCGTGGAGTAATCCGGGTAAATCGCCTTTGCGACAATCGACAATCGACGATAATAGCGTCCGCGAAAAATTGGGGGCTCGCGGGGATTGCTGGCTTTACGCATTCACGATCGCGGTATCCCAATCGCTCAACGACGCACTCAGTGGTTCATTGGTCTCAGAAAACGGCTAGTAACGCTGAGTGTCGGGTTGGACTGGTCTGTCCCCTGGAACGAAAAGGCTACTGGAAAGATTACGCCATGAGCACAGTCACGATCGATTCTGCACTGCCCTTTGGTTCCTATCGCGAACTGGGGAACCAAGAGCTATGCGACCGGATCCAAAAAGCCAAAAAGGAGCTTGGCTCGAGCCTGTTGATCTTGGGGCACCACTACCAGCAAGACGAAGTCATCGAGCATGCAGACTTGACCGGTGACTCGTACCAGTTGAGCAAACTGGCCGCGGATAGCGCCGATTGCCGAACCATCGTGTTCTGCGGTGTTCACTTCATGGCGGAGACTGCGGACATTTTGGCCAATCGTCCGGAGAAACTGGAGTCGCGACACGGAGCACGCGTTCGTGTGGTGTTGCCGGATATGGCGGCCGGTTGCTCGATGGCCGACATGGCCGCCATCCGCCAAGTCGAATCGGCTTGGGAGCAGCTCGGCGAAGTCATCGACAACTCCGACATCACACCGGTTACCTACATCAACAGCGCGGCGAGCTTGAAGGCGTTCTGCGGGAAGCATGGCGGGATCGTCTGCACCAGCAGCAATGCGAAAGCTGTTTTGGAATGGTCGTTCAAGCAACGCAAACGGGTATTCTTCTTTCCCGACCAACACCTCGGCCGAAACACATCGCTCAAAATGGGGATCCCCGTCGAGCAAATGCCGGTTTGGAATCCACACGAAGAAGTCCTCGGTGGAAACTCTGCGGAGGCGATCGAGTCCTCCAAGGTGATCCTATGGAAAGGGCACTGCTCGGTCCACCAGATGTTCCAAGCGTCCCACGTTCAGCAGTTCCGCGAAAAGATTCCTGGCATCAAAATTCTGGTCCACCCGGAATGCCCTCAAGAGGTCAACGACATCGCGGATGTTTCAGGCTCCACGAGCAAGATCATCGAAACGGTCCGCAACGCTCCGGTGGGGACCAAGTGGGCTATCGGCACCGAATTGCATTTGGTCAACCGTTTGAAAAAAGAACACCCCGAACAAGAGATTCACTTTTTGTCCCCCTTGGTATGCATGTGCGCTACCATGTACCGAATCGATCTAGCGCATTTGTGCTGGAGTTTGGAAAACATCGTCCGCGGTACCATCGTCAACCAGATCCACGTCAAAGAGGATGTGGCTCGTTGGTCGCTCATTGCCCTTGAACGCATGCTGACGGTCCGTTAGTACCCACCACCCTTTCGAGAAGACTCATGCTGAAATTACCGTTTGTACTCGCGTTTACCGCAATGACCGCCTTTTTCTGGGGCGTTTACGGCGTCGTGCTCCGCTTCGGGACTGCAGAGATGAAGCACAATTCCCTTTGTGCGTTTGTCGGTGTCGGATTGGCCTATTTTTTGATCGCCGTCTTGGTACCTGTCGCTTTGCTCAACCGCAAGCGCGAGGTTGGTCACTGGTCGATCTCCGGAACGCTCCTTTCGCTTTTCGCTGGCTCCGTGGGCGCTCTTGGTGCACTCGGTGTGGCGTTAGCTTTATCCAATGGCGGTCAAGCGATCTACGTGATGCCGATCGTGTTTGGGGGCGCTCCGGTCATCAACACGTTGCTAACATCGTGGCTCAACAAATCGTTTTCGCAGATCAAACCACTGTTCTTGCTCGGCATGATTTTGGTTGGTTTGGGGATGGTTGGCGTCCTCATCACAAAGCCTGCTCCGAAACCATCCGCCAATCATGCTGCGTCATCGCACGCGGCTGAAACGGATTCGAAGAACTCCGAGGCTGCATCCGGCTCGAGCCTGAGCGAAAAGGTCTCGGAAGCTACTGCAGAAGTTGAGAACAAAGTGAAGAAGGTTGTCGAGCGTGAAGTCCATTGGCTGTATGTTGGATTGTCGATCGCGCTGGCTGTCCTTTGTTGGGGTTCGTACGGTCCCTTTTTGCACTTGGGCCAAGGCAAAATGGGGGGCTCGCGATTGCGGCCATTCTGTTGTGTCGGCATCGCCTACTTTGTGATTGCGGTGATCATTCCGATCGTGATTCTTTTATCGAGCCAAGCGGGTAACGATTTCACGCCCCTTGGAATGCTCTATTCGATCGGCGCTGGTGCCGCAGGTGCATTGGGGGCTCTCGGGATCATCTTGGCCTTCACCTATGGCGGCAAGCCGATCTTTGTCATGCCTTTGGTGTTCGGCTTTGCACCGGTCATCAACACCATCGCCAGCATCACGATCGATCAGACGTTCGGCGGAATCAACTCGGTGTTCATCGGATCGGTTCTGCTGGGAATTCTGGGTGCTGTCACGGTCCTGCTAAATGCTCCGAAAGCGATTCCGCACGGGAAACCTGCTCCGGCAACTCCCTCAGCAGCAACTCCCTCAGCAGCAACGGGCGCTTCGCCGTCAGCCCCAATCACCCCGAATGCCATGGAAGCTTCTGCAGGTACGTCCAATTCCAAGGAATCCACTGAGTCCACGACTCCGCCGGAGCCCCCAACTTCCCCTGGTTCGTAAACTGGGTTCGTAAACCGGTTTAGAGTGCGAAGGACGCAACCATCCGCCTGCAGGGATGCGAGCGGCTAGCTGCCGCAAAAGGGGACAATTATCAAAACCAAATCGCCCCCAATCTCGGGGGGCGGCGGTTACAATGAGCCTAGATTTCCTGAGCGGCCTCCCGCTGTTCCATTCCTCTTTCGCTACTTTCACCCATTCATGAACGCATCACGACGCGAATTTTTGACGACCGTCTCTGCAGGCGTCGCCGCAGGGATGACCCAAGGTGGATTTTTTTCGGGCGCTCATGCCGCTGAAGACCGAAAACTCGGTGTTGCCTTGGTCGGCCTGGGCAGCTTGAGCACGCATCAAATTGCCCCAGCCCTTGCAAAAACGCAGAACTGCCGGCTCGCTGCGATCGTGACCGGCTCTCCCGAAAAGGAGAAAGTTTGGGGCGACAAATACGGCGTCGGCCCCACGCACATTTACAACTACGACGCGTTCGACAAAATCGCCGGCGATGATTCGGTGGACATCGTTTACATCGTTCTCCCTAATAGCATGCACGCGGAATACACGATCCGAGCGGCAAAGGCTGGCAAGCACGTGCTGTGTGAAAAGCCCATGGCGAACTCGTCGGCCGAATGCAACGCGATGATTGCTGCGTGCCAACAAATGAACCGGTTGCTGGCGATCGGTTACCGTTGCCAGTACGAGCCGCACCATCTGAAGTGCATGGAAATTGCAGGGAGCCAAGAGATGGGCAAGCTCAGCCGCATCGATGCCGGCTTTGGCTTTACCATCGGCGATCCCAAGCAATGGCGTCTGCGCCATAAGCTCGCTGGCGGAGGTGCTTTGATGGATGTCGGGATCTATGCCTTGCAAGCCTGCCGTTACTTGACCGGCGAGGAACCTGTTTCGGTGATTGCACAGGAAACCAAAACCGATCCCATAAAGTTCGCGGAAGTGGACGAGTCGATCACTTGGTCCATGAAGTTCCCCTCGGGTGTGACCGCAACCTGCAGCACCAGCTACAACGTTAACGGGCTGAATCGTTTCCGCGCCTACGGCGAAAAGGGTTGGTTCGGGATGGACCCCGCCTACAGCTACGAAGGCAATCGGATCGAGACTTCGAATGGAAAGATCGAATTGGCTCCAATCGATCAGTTCGGAACCGAATTGGATGAGTTCGCAAAATGCATCCGCGAAAATCGCCCATCCCGAGTCTCCGGTCAAGAAGGCTTGAAGGATATCCTCGCGATCGAAGCGATTTACCGATCGATCCAGGAGCGGGGTGTGGTTTCGGTTTCGTAAAACCGATTGTGTGCGTTCCTTTATCGCATCTCCTTAATCACGGGTTCAACGATGTATGTCCTCAGATGATGCTCTCAAGCGGACACTGCGAATGACTCCTGAGTCCGTGGGTAGTGGTGACTTTGATCCTGAGGTTCAACTCTATCCAACCGTTGCTTATCCGATCGACGGAGGATCCCTTTGGCGGATCCTCGTCCAAGGCCGCATCTGCCAAACGGTTCCACCATCGCTAGCCAAGCGACTGATGCTGAGAGGACTTATCCGCGCCCTGGAACTGGAAAAAGAAGTCGTCAATGGTCCCATCTTTCCCGAGCGAGTTCATGGTTTCCTAGCCGCGCCGGTGGTGCGTGGTCGGGTCCAGGTAGCGATCGGGCAGCAAACCTATGTTCTCCCTCGCAAATCGAAATCGAGCGGTTTGTTCATGTGCAAGCTCGACCTGCCTCGAAATCAGTTAGCCCATTATCGAACCTACGGCGTTCTGGGTCTCGGAGCCGACTCGCCTGAGTGCGAGATCCATTGGAACAATGGTTTGTCGAGAGTTTCAAGCCATGTATTCTTGGCGGAGGAGCAAGGGATCAGCATTATCAGCGATATCGACGATACGATCAAACTGACCGAGGTATGTCATCGACGTAAAATGTTGCGGAGGACGTTTGCAGAACCCTTTGAGAGCATCGAAGGGATGGCTGCAATCTATCGGGACTGGGCGAAACAAGGTGCCTTGTTTCATTATGTCAGCAGTAGTCCGTGGCAAATTTACGACGCACTTCTTGAGTTTTTAGTCACCTCTGGGTTCCCGCATGGCAGCATGCATCTCAAATGGTTTCGGCTACGGGATGAGATCTTCAAGAAATGGCAGATCGTGAGACGCAAGAGTAAAGCTGGCGTTATCCGAGGCATGATGAAGCGATTGCCGCAACGGCAGTTTCTGCTCATCGGTGATAGCGGGGAACGGGATCCCGAGATCTACGCGAAGATCGCAGCCAAGCATCCGAAGCAAGTCCTACGGATATGCATTCGGCAAATCGATGAGAATCCCTTGGATACCGTTCGATTGAATAAGATCTACCGGCGATACGGGATGACCGTTCCTATCCAGGTTTTCTCCGAGCCGAAGCAGTTGGGTGATTTGCCTGTGTAGAGGGCGTTACTGTCCGAAGATCAACCCGCGCGACGACGAGCCTCGGCCAAACGCGCTGCTGGGATAATACCGCGAGCGGCCGAATGCTGCTCGGCGATTTGGTCGGTGATCACGCAAGCGACTTGCAGTGCCCGAGCGCCGTCGGCACCTGAGACTCGCGGTGCTCGTCCAGTCCGGACCGCTTCCAAGAAATCGGAATGCTCTAGTTCGATCGCGTTGCAGCTCTCCGGTGCTACTGTTTGTTGGGTAAGCCATCTCGAGAACAGTTCGTCCTTTACCTTGAGCCGCTCTTCGACGGGCAAATTATCCGCTTGGAGGTGACCGCTGGCGACATCTTCCGTCGCGTGGGTGCAGGTGTAGGAGCCTTTCGAAAAATCGAGGGAGTACCAATCGTCATCGCAGTGGATCTCCATCGTTCGGCTGGCGGAGGGAGCGATTCGCGAGGCTCGAAGGTGCGCCGTGGTTCCGTTTCGGAAAACCAGATCCGCGATCGCAAAGTCCTCGTGAGCTCCCAAGACACATCGCCCGTGTGCGCGAATCGATTGCAGCGGGCTAGAGACCATGCTGAGGATCAAATCTAGATCGTGGATCATCAAGTCGAGGACGATGCCGATATCGGTACTGCGTCCTGTGTAGACTCCTTCGCGGCACGATTCGATGTGTCGGACGGAAGCTTGGTTCACCTGCCGTCCAACATCGACCCAGATGGGATTGAAACGCTCCACATGACCAACTTGGATCGTGCAATCATGGGCTGCACCCAAACGGTTCAGTTCGGTTGCTTCCTCGACGGACGTGGTGATCGGTTTCTCGATGAAGACGTGGATGCCGTTTCGCAAACACCATTCCGCGATAGGGAAATGCAGCGTCGTCGGTGTGGCGATGAGCACCGCATCCACACAACCCAGCAACGATTTGTAGTCTTCGACGACTGGAAGCGAAAGGTTCTCGGTGATCCAATCCCTGGAGGGAGCGTAGGGGTCGCATACGGCCACCACGCGGGTATCCGAGCGTTTGGACAAAAGCTTCGCGTGAATCCGTCCTAGATGGCCACCGCCGACGACTGCGGTCCGTACCGGGCCGCGTATCTCTCGCGATAGGGTGGTATCTCGATCGAGGTCCGACGTTGTTCTGAATGGATTCGTCATTATTCCCGTGCCTCGATGCTCCGATTCATGCCCGGGGACTGGCATGTCGCCGCCGGTCATATTCCCTGTGGACGCAGTTCAAGCTGCGGCTGCGCGGCGATCGCGGCCGCGACCATGCCTACCTTCTTGTGAATTTTCAATAAACGCGAAGAGTGTTTCGAGTTCGGGGAGAAGGATGCCGTCTCCCTGGAGGATTTCCCGGGCATGCTTCATACCAACTTTGGATCGGTACAGAAGTTTATGGGCTTCTCCGATCGCTCGGATCGCTGCCGTGGTGAAGTTTTTCCGTTTGAGCGCGACCACATTGACGCAACGCGGACGAGCTGGGAATCCTTCAGCGAGCATGAATGGCGGGACGTCTTGAAGGACGCGAGATAGTCCACTGACAAAGCTGTAGCAACCGATCGACGCAAAGTGGTGGACGGCAACCCCACCGCTCAAAGTGGCATCGTGTTCGACCTTGACGTGTCCGCCGAGCATTACGTTGTTTGCGGTGATCACGCGGTCTTCGACGTAGCAATCGTGCGCGATGTGGCTGTTCGCCATAAAGTAGCAATTGCTACCGACCGAGGTGATACCCTCGTCTTTTTCCGTGCCGCGATTGACCGTGACGCACTCGCGAAACACGTTGGCGTCACCGATGATGACTTGGGTTGGCGAGCCTTGGTACGACAGATCTTGCGGGTCTCCGCCGATCACGCATCCAGGGAAAAAACGATTGTCGCGTCCGATGGTTGTGTAACCCGTCAACGTGACGCCGTTTTCTAGCCGGGTACCTCGGCCAATCTTCACGTTCGGTCCAATCACGCAATGATGCCCAATCCGAACGTCGTCATCGAGTTCGGCTCGGGGATCTACCACGGCGGTATGTGCAATGATGGTCGGCATGTGTTGAATCCACTTTCTAACGTGAAGTCAAATGAAGTTTAAGCTCTCTATGCGACGTGACTGAGTTGTTGCTGGCCAGCGCGATGCAGGTTCAGCAATTGCTCCGCCATTCGTCCATTCAAGTTATGTCCGCTGCGACGAGCGATGACGGTGCCTCGCACGCGAGCGCCACACAACGCCAAGTCGCCAATCAAATCCAATAATTTGTGTCGTGAACACTCGTCGGGAAACCGAAGCGTGTTATCGATGGGGCCATCGTTACCAAAAACGATCAAGTCCCGATAGGTCACATGTTGGGCAACACCCATACGCTGTAGTTCCCTAGCATCGTGCTCGGACAAAAATGTTCGAGCGGGCGCGATGTTCACCAGGAACTCAGAGGGAGTCAGCACGTACGATGACGTGGACGATGGAATAACACTCGTCGGGCCGAAATCCAGATGGTATCGAAGTTCGAGACCTGCTCCGTTCGGTCCGACTGCCGGAATGGCTTCCACGCCAGAGCGATCGTCGCCGACTCGAAGCATCGCGTCGATGCAAACTTCTTTGGCTCGGATCGCCTGAGTCCTCGTGCCTGCTTGATCAATCGCGATCGCCATCTCCATGGCGCTGCCATCCATCGCGGGCATCTCGCACGCATTGCACTCGACCATGCAGTTGTCTATTCCCATTCCATAGAGGGCCGCCATCACGTGCTCGACCATTTCGACCGTTGTGCCTTGATAGACCAATTTGGTTCGCAGATTGGTCTCCACGCGGTACTTGGCTAACGCGGGTACGATGGGACGGCCTGGTAAATCGACGCGTCGGAATACGATCCCGTCTCCCGGATTGGCGGGAAGAAAGGAGAGTGTTACAGGTTGTCCAGACCAATAGCCCCTACCGCTAATACGAGCGATGTGCGCAATCGTCTTTTGTAGCAGGGCTTGTGTCATCATAAACGCCGAAATCCGTTTCAGGTCGTTAAGAAGGCTTCGCAAACTAAGCAATTACTTGCGAAGTGTTCCAGCAGCTCCGTTTGCGTTAGGAGCAATCGAAGGAACAGTCGCCGTCTGCGGAACTTTTGCACCTGTGGTTGGCGCGGCAGCAGGGATGTCTCGCTTGAGCATCGCGATGACAACATCGGTCACGTCGTAACTAGGATTGAAGTAAATCACCTCCCGATCCGCACCGATCATGACCGTTTGAGGATTCTTTGGATTCATTTGGGAAGCTTGACGACGGCTGTAGCGAACCACCATGTCGTACTTGTAGTACTGAGCTGCACCTGCGACTCGCTCTACGATCTGGTTGTAGGTGTCGAGCATCAGTTTGGCTCGCTTCTCCGTCAACTCTTTTTCCTTGTTGACGGCTTCGAGTCGCATCTTGCTGTCCTGTTGGACCAGAAATTCCTGTTGCTTCTTGAACTCAGGGGAATCGGCCGTGAGCGACGTGTTGAGTTGTTCTACTTTTTGGGTGAGATCCTTCCGACGCGCTTCGAAATCCTCCATCGTCTTTTGATACTCAACCTTCAGCGCTTCGGCTTGGGCGGTAAACGTGGGGTGGTTATCCAGGATGAAGTCCATGTCGACGACTGCGGTCGATGTGGGCTGATGTTGCGGAGCCTGAGCGGGTGCACCATTTTGAGCGGATGCGACCGTGCAGAAGGTTGTCGTGCAGAAAGCCACCGAGACGGTGGACACCATTGCAAAAGCAAAAACAGCAGAACGGATTCGGAACGGCACTTTTTAGCACTCCTTGCTTCTAATGCGATTGTGTTGCTTGCGTGTACCGAGCATCTGCGGACCGTCGTGTCCTCAGATCCATTGCTCGGATGCATTTTTTGCCAGTCGGCGTTCGATCCGTCGAAGCCCCTGCGGATTCGAATCGATCGATTCGCAGTGTTTTCGACGTTGCAGCCTTTTTGCCGCGTTTTTATGGGCTGTAATCCACTCGCGATTCCCCGACAATCCATGCCGAGGGGGTGCGTTCAGCTCACAGTCCACCGCGGATTCTGACGAAATCTCCAATCCGCGTAAATACCGATCCTGGGAAACTAGGTACCAATCTCGGAACGAACCGTGATTTTTTCCTCGCCCCGCTGCACCTCAACTTCGAGCGTATCCCCCGGCTTGAACTCCTGCAGCGCTTCGTCCATGTCTTCACGCCCAACCACATTTCGCGAACCGATCCGCAAAATACGGTCCTCAGGAAGAATGCCAGCTTTCTTTGCCCAGCCGCCAGGCATGACGCGGTCAACGACGAGCCCCGGCTCCGATTGCTTGATGCGCACCCCTAAACGAACCTTGGTCGTGACGCTCTTCAAGTAGACTGGCCGCTGCGGCATGGTCGAAACTCGATCGGCGAGGATAACCACCATGTCCGTGATTCGAGAGATGCCGTTGACGTTGATCTTGTCGAAATCATCGCTGGGACGATGGTAGTCGGGATGAAATCCGGAGAAGAAATGGTAGACAGGTATACCTTTGAGGAAGAACGATTGATGGTCGCTCGGGCCGACCCCTTCCGGTTGCCGCTTGATATCAAACCCGATGCCTTCGTTGGCTTCGGTGAGCATGCCGTCAAACTCCTTTGCAGTGCCCGTACCGTAGACGGTAAGAACATTATCAGAAATGCGGCCGACCATATCCAAATTGAGCATAGCAACGGTTTTGCTCAGCTCGAACCGAGGATGGTTCACGTAGTATTCGCTGCCGATCAAGCCGAGTTCTTCGCCTGAAAAAGCGATGAATAGAAGGCTGCGACGGGGCGTTTCTGCGGGGCTTGATTTCACCAACTCGGTCAACCGGCGGGCGGTCTCGAGCAAGCCTACGGTTCCCGATGCGTTGTCGTCCGCTCCATTGTGGATCTCATACGTTCCAGGGGCGAGCGATCCCGCACCCCCCATTCCGACGTGGTCGAAGTGGGCCCCGACGACGACCAGTTCATCCGCTAACGCTCCCTTGCCTGGAAGTAGTCCGAGCACGTTCATGGATGGGATTTTGCGGCGTGAGATATCCGTTTTTCCGGATGCTGTCCAACCTGTTAGTTCCAAGGACTGAGGTTTGAACTCGGAATCGATCTTCGATTCCAATTCGGTCAACGACTTACCAGCATCCGCAAGCCATTTTTCAGCGATGGCGCGGCTGACAAATAGGGTGGGGATCTTGTCATCGGATTGGGCGTTTCCAGCCCCGGATACGGGGAGCAATGCTCCCGGGCTTGCCGATTCGGAGTTTGCATCATTGATCAGCACCAACGCCGCAGCTCCATGCTTGGCTGCGTTCATTTCCTTGCTAGTGAAGAACGCGTAATTGCTTGGCTCTGTTCCAGCGAAGACACTGTTCGGGTCGTTGGATTGCGGCTCTTTTCGGAGGACCAGGACCACTTTGCCTTGGACGTCGATTCCAGCGTAGTCGTCGTACTTGATCGAGTCGTCGTTGGCGGTGATGCCATATCCGGCGAAGACCAACGGAGCATTGAAGTCACCGTTAGTACCGAGGGAGAGTGGTTGGAATTGATCGCCGAGCGATAGTTCGACGGCGGTCCCGTCGGGCTTGGTGATTTTCAGTTGGTTGGTTTCGCTGGAGGCACCAGGATTGCCGTTGAGTTGGAATTCTTGGAACGGTTTTCCATCGAAAAGGTCTGTTTGCAAACCGAGTTCGTTGTAGCGTTTGGCGATGTAATCCGCGGCAAGTTTCAGACCCGTGGTTTCCGCGGCGCGGCCTTTCAGTTCATCCGAAGCGAGGTAGGAGATGTCTTTGTAGATCCTCGCTTCTGCGGCGGTTTTCACGTTGCCAGCTGCGTCATCTTCTGGTCCGGCGTCTTCCACGGCGAGGGTTGCGATCGACCCGAAGGCGACCATGGCAGCGAAGGTACCGAGCCCGAGGAATGCCCAAGCGAACCAAAACCGACTTCTTGGTTCGAGATGCAGAAGGGATGAGAATCGACGGTTGTACTTACGGGAAGCGGTTTTCAGGATTGCCATACAATGAACTTGGTAATGGGACAAAAAGTCGAGAATGATGGGGGATTCGGCTGGTGGTCGCGAGCCGTTTTTGGGCTATTAGTTTACTCGAGGAGGAGTGTTGAGTCAGGGTAGAGGATGGCCTGAAACATCGGTTTTCAATGCGAATATGCAGTTGCTAGCGAGTTGGAAAGGGGTGGTTTTTCTCGCCCACGAGAGCCAATGTGGCTTGGAAGTTTGCCGGATCGGATTGCTGAATTATGGGTATGGAGTACACTACGCGGGTGCATCTGGGGGCGATAGCCAATAGGTGCGACCGACACGTCGTACGTCCAATGCATTGCCATTGGACATGCGTCTGTCGAATCGATCGGGCCGTAGCGCAGCCTGGCTAGCGCGCTACCTTGGGGTGGTAGAGGTCGTGGGTTCGAATCCCGCCGGCCCGATTCGCTGAAACCCTTGGAGTTCTCTGTGATTCCAAGGGTTTTTTCGTTTCTTGACCAGGACCAAGAGATCTGGCACGCGAAGCCGCGAAGGGCGCGAAGGGGAAGAGAGAGATAGGGGGCGGATCAAGGATATCGAATGGAGACTCGGATTTTTAAAATGGTTCCATGGGGAGGAATAG
>CAIYZV010000029.1 GCA_903930765.1 uncultured Pirellula sp. | reverse complement strand
TGCTAAGTTTCGCAATGCGGAATCGAGCGCTGACTCATTTCGCTGGGAACGGTTTCCATTCAACCATCCCCTTTGCATTCTTTATTCCTCGGGAACCACAGGAGCGCCCAAGTGCATCGTGCACGGTGCGGGTGGCACGTTACTTCAGCACCTCAAAGAGCATCAACTCCACAGCGACATTCGCCCGGGAGATTCGATGCTTTACTACACCGCTGCAGGTTGGATGATGTGGAACTGGCTCATCTCCGCCTTGGGCTCCGATGCGACGATCATCGCCTACGATGGTTCTCCTGTTTTCCCCAATGAGAAGCATCTTTGGGAATTATGCGGCTCGCATGCTCTCACCCATTTCGGTGCTAGCGCCAGGTACTATGCCATGCTCGACAAGTCAGGTTTGGAACCCAAGTCGATTTCAAACCTCGATCGATTGCGATGTGTGCTTTCAACCGGCTCCCCCCTGCTCCCAGAAACCTTCGACTGGGCGTACCGAGCCATTGGCGACGACATCAACCTCGCCTCCATCTCAGGTGGTACCGACATCGTCTCTTGCTTCGTCCTTGGAAATCCAAACCTCCCTGTTATGCGTGGTGAAATCCAGTGCAAAGGTCTTGGGATGGATGTCCGAGTCCTCGATGCATCAGGCCGAATCTTACTAGGCGAACCGGGAGAACTCTGTTGCGGCACCCCCTTTCCCTCGATGCCGATCGGCTTCTGGAACGACCCAGACAAAAAGCTATTTCAAAACGCGTATTTCGATAAATTTCCCGGGCTTTGGTGCCATGGGGATTGGGCCGTTGAAACCGAACAAGGCACCTATGTGATCTATGGTCGTTCCGATGCAACACTCAATCCGGGTGGAGTACGGATCGGAACCGCTGAAATCTATCAGCAACTAGAAGGCTTTCCGCAGATTGCGGAGTCGATCGCCACTGCCCTCAAGGTCGACGGCGATGAACAGATTGTTCTCTTCGTGAAATTGGCAGGGACCGCATCTCTTTCCGAAGAGCTGGCCCAATCGATCCGCCAGCGACTGCGCACTCACTGCTCACCGCGACACGTTCCAAAACACATTGCCGCCGTGCCGGATCTGCCGCGAACCATCAGTGGCAAACTATCGGAGATCGCAGTTCGCAATGCGATCTCGGGCGTTGCGTTAGGAAACGTCGGAGCTTTAGCCAATCCAGAGTCGCTGGCTTTTTTCAAAGCCTGGAGGCCCAGTTGATCTCTGCAGTAAAGATCTCTGGGGGTAAGCCCTCTCAAGGCTTCTGGCCCAAGATCGCGACAACTAATCGCCACTCAGTGCTGAACTCGTGTGGATAATTGCAGTTGGAAGATTGGTGTTCGCGCAAACGCGCGAGCTTCGCAAATAAGAGCGTTGGATCATCAAACAAAGCTCGACTAGGTCTTCGATCAATGGCAAGAGCGACTCCCAGTCGGCGATCGCCTTGCGTTCCGCTTCCGCGTTGAGTTCGTGAATCAATACAGCCATAGCAGGCATATCGATCGACTTTGCCAGTTGCGACAGGGATTGCAATCGCGACTTAAGGGTGTTTGGGTTTCTCGCATGGAAGCTATTGAGTACCCGCTCAAGTTGATACCCGAGCATGACCGCTTGTTTGTCTTCGATCATCGATTCATCCGACAATCCATAAGGTCTCCAACCCAGCGGCGATGCGATGAATCGTTCTACAAGTTCGGGATCGAGTTCGCGACCAGCCATCTCCCGCATGAGTACCAAAGCGGAATCATGCTCGAGCGGCGATTCATTGAGCTCGGATGTCAATTCATCATAAGCGTTCACAACAGCCAGGATACGAGCACCCATTGGTATCTCAGACGATTGCAGGTTCAATTCGGAGGCGCTTTGGAACGCCAACCATTGGAACTGCAGGATTTCGATCAATTCCTTGGAGTGGAGAGCAGCCTTGGTGATCTCCAATCCCATGCGGTTTCGATCCGCCATTTGCCTCAAGCAGTCGTCGCTCCAACCGCGGGCCTGACCCAGCGTCGATTGCACCGATTGCTGCCCGATAATGCCGACATCATGGAGTAAGCAAGCGATCTCCAAGACGTAGAGGCTTTCCACGTTCATCAAGCCGCGTCCGAGATTGACGGCCATTTCGGCGACGCGGTGGGAATGGGCGGCGATCCGTGGATCGTAATGCCCGATGGCAGCGCTGAGCGCCACAACAGCATGGTACGAAATCGGATGGTCCTCGATGTCCGTCTGGGCAAGTTTCTCTTCTTTCTTTCGTTCAGCTTCCTCGGCGTCGCGTTCCAACTGCTCAGACCAGCATCGGACTGCATTTCGACCACCATGCTTAGCCGCATACAGCCCCTTGTCGGATTGCTCGATGAGAGACTGAAGCGACTTGGCACCGAAGCTACTGCTCGAAACGCCGATACTCGCCGTGACATGGTACGGAGTCTCCAGTCGCACTTGGATGCCCGAACGGATTTTTTCCGCCATCTCGACACCCTCGTCGAGGGTCGCTCGTTCCATGGCTACACAGAACTCCTCGCCGCCATAACGAGCCACAACTCCTCGCGTATCGACGATGTCTTGGACAATGCGCACCACATCCTTCAGCACCGCATCTCCGGTCGCGTGACCATGTTGGTCATTGAGCTTCTTGAAGTGGTCCACGTCCATCATGATCGTGACCAAGCCAAAATCGCCATCATTGCGATTTGCCCAGATAGCCTCGACCTTTTCGAACAAAGCTCTGCGGTTGTAGGCGCCGGTCAAACCATCGCGGCTAGCCAACTCATGCAGAATTTCGTTTTGTCTTCGAATCTGCTCTTGAGAAGCCTCCAGTGCATTGAGCGTTTGCACTAACTCTTTCCGCTGCGTCTCCATCAAGGAGATGTTCTCAAAACTGATCAGCGCACCCGATAACTCGTCTTTCGCATCGAGCACCGGCGTCGCATTGACCATGAAGGACAGTTCTGCACCTGACTTCAATGTCAGATTGATTTTCGCAGCAGTGACTTGTTCGCACTCACGGATTGCGTAATCCCAAGGCCAATCGCCTGTGTTATCGCTTTTCCAGGGCAAGTCAGCGAGAGCCGATCCCGGAAGTTCCTCGGCGGGCCTGCCAACACACTCCGCAAAAGATTCATTGGCTAAAAGTATTTTGCCTTGCTTGTCCAGAATCACCACACCGCCAACGATCGTATCGAGTGTGTTTCGGACTCGTTTGGGGACTGCATTCTTGGTATCGATACCCTTCATCAGCCGACCAAGGAATATCGAGAAACTACCAAAATTCAAGATGAATCCGATACCGATCAAAAGACCCCACCGAATCCATGGAGCGTAGCTCGTCGAGACCTTTGAGTCAAAAGCGATTTCAAGTTCAGCCCAGGTACGACCGTCTCGGTTCAGCGGAACGCGCATCTGGTCGATGGTCGCCGTATCGTCCGGCTTCAATGTCCAATAATTCGAATGGTCTGGGCTGCAGTAAAGATTGATTCCGTCGTACCGCACCACACGAACGCTTCTCAAATCATCGACTTGGATGACCATAGAACGGCACGCTCGCTGCAAACTCACATCGTCTTTGGTCGACAGAAAATTCGATACCGATGTCGCCAGTTTTTGGCATACCATCTGCCGTTCCTGAAGCACCGTCGAGTTGTCGATATGCAACATCCCCAACATGTTGGCAGCCAACATCGGCCCGAACGACATTGTCGCCAGGATGATCGCCATTCGTATGGAGGCTCGGAAACGGTGCATAGTAGGTAAACGGGATACCAATTCAGGAAGAACAGTCTTTCTCATCCCCACCTCAGAATCGTTACCCCACCTTAGGGCGGTGAATGACTCTGAACTACGGGAACGGACCCCGATTGTGGTTTTCGTAATCTGGGTCACCGTACTGTTGCTCAAAGAAGCTGTCGCGGAGAAACGGGATCGGCTTAGCCACGTTAGAGACCCCAATTCGCTGGAAGACTGTTACGCGTGTAACAGCTGTAGCGATTGTTCCCCAAAAAGTCTTCTCGCACAGTTTGGGTGAGCTGGGAAATCCATTCGTCACGCCATTTTGCCTGAACACCCTGCCAGACAATTTGTGCCGACAAGGCCGACTTTGCCGACTTTGCCAAGGAATCACATCGAAACGATTTCGCTTAGCCAGCATTACCGAATGACTACCGTGTAAGCAATACTTGATCAATGGATCGGACGTTTAGACTCGATACGTAGAGTTGAGTGGATTCGCAGGATAGCCCCGAATTATCAGATGCGAATCGTGGCTCGTTTTTGCTTCGCGACATGGAGGTCGTGAGAATGGGAAACTGCAGGATGCGTGACAAGCTCTATGGCTGGCAGGTGGTCAACACCTTCCCGGCGATCGTTTTGAGCTGCGCCCTGCAGTCCGTCGGGCAATCCCCGATTCCGGATGACAAATCTTCCCGACAAACGGCTGGCCCCACGGCGTCTGCTAATACGCCTGCGATTACGCCTGCTGTTAGCGCCGCCGGAAACGATACCGCCAGCCACGATAATGCCGTCCGAATGGATGTGCGCCCTGCAACCATGTTGCCACCACGGACCATTGGAACGAAAACGCCGTTGGCCCCTGCAACGATTCAGAACGCTGCCACGGCCACCACCTCGCAAGGGCCCGCGGCAACCGTGAAGCCTATGGCTGTCGGTCCGATGTCTTCAGGGCCTGCCAAACCGATCTCAGGACCACTGCCAACGCGATCGCCACAAAGTCCACGAACCAGTATGCCGACGATGCTTCCGCCATCGAATCGCATGCAAGTCACCGTAGGCGGGGCAGCTCGAACAATACCGACTTCGGGTTCGCCACAACTTCCTAACTTGCTCCCTCCAGGAACACCAGACACCAGCGGCACCGTCACCAGCGGCACCGTCACCAGCGGCACCGTCACCAGCGGCACCGTAACGACCGCCGCCGAGCCAACGCTGAGCACCAACAGCCCTGCTGACGGAGCGATGATCCCAGAACGGGAACTGAAGCAACCCGAATCGCCGCAACTCAATGCGCCAAGCCAAAAGAAGCCGATGGAGCAGAATGTTCCTAAAGCGTACGAACTACCTCAAGGGATCAACGGCGTCGAAGAGCTTCTCGGTGGAGGCGCTTCGTCACGCAAACCATCGGGATCTCCCGAAGCTCGTTCCCAAGACCCATCGATGCCCAGGACCCAGTTCCCGGTCTCGATCCAAGGGCTACCAAGTGGTGAAACCGCTGGTCCATCGAGTGAGGCAAGTTCCGTCAATGCGACGTTCGGTGATGGTGCATTGGGTGCACCCAATACCCAGTCTCCACCGCGTGGGGACAATATCCCAAGAGATCTCGACGAAAGCAAGTTTCCAGATTACCCAGCGATCAATCAGAAGAACTTCCCTCAGTTCCCTGTCCAGTCCGAGTTTCAGCCGGATGGAAGAGGACGCTCGAGTTCCTCGCTAGAAGCTCTACTGCCTGCGGATCAGACGCAACGGACCATTGAAGATGCGAGCAATCGAAGGGATTCGATCAGCTCCTTGCCCGAACCCAACCGAGGTGCCGCGCCGAAGCAACTCTCCGGAAATCCATGGTGGTACGACTTCACCAAGCAACCTCTTTTGGTAAGGGACCAACCGCAAACGGCGTACTTTGTAGAATTGGATCAGTTGATCGGGTTATCTTTGCAATACTCCCCGAAGGTCCAAGCAATCCTCAGCGTACCTAAAATTGCACGGTCTGAGATCGGGATCGCACAAGCAGAATTGGACCCACGAGGCTTCGCCCAAAGCCGATTCCACAACAACTCCGATCCTGTTGGAAACACGTTGACGACGGGTGGTCCTCCACGATTGGAGGATACCGGCTGGGATAATTTCGCTGGCGTTCGGGACAAGATGGCGACGGGTGGACGCGTGGAGTGGTCTCAAGCATTGAACACACGCAACAGCAACTCATTATTCTTCCAACCCACCCAACAAGCGGAAGCCAAGTACACGTTGAACTTTATTCAGCCGATGGCTCGTGGATCGGGAGTTTATTACAACACCGCGGCCATCCGAATCGCTGGTCTACGAACCAATGCAACGCTCGGATCTGCAAACCGCCAGCTCCAAGAACATGCGATGGATATCATTCGCGAGTACTACGAACTGCTTTTGAATCGGTGCTTGCTATCGCAATCCCTCAACGGCCAAAACCGTCTTTACCAAATCCACGAAAAGCTCAAATCGCGCGAAGATATCGATTTGGATAAATCCCAATTGAGCCGCAGTTTGGCGGCCATAGCAAAGCTGCAGGAGCAAATAGCTACGCTGCGAGGAAGCATACGTTCCAATCAAGCTCGATTGAGAGAATTGGTAAACTCGCCGTTGATCAAGAGTCCTGATTGCCGTGAATTGATACCGACGACCATGCCGATCTCGATGTTGGTTGACGTAGATCTGGAAAGTGAAATGATCGGTGCGTTGCAACTCCGCGGTGACGTTGTGGAGGTCCAAAACCGAATCGAAGTTGCTCGTGTCGAGAGAAACATCGCCAAAAACGACTTGCGTCCCCAGCTCGATGCAATCGCCGAGACCTACGTTCGAGGCCTGCAAGGCAACTACGACGTTGGCCGCGCATGGGCCAGCCAACTCGATACGGGGCGTCCGAGTTACTTCGTAGGGGCGGTGTATCAAAGCCCTTACGGAAACCGGGCTGCAAAGTCGCAGGTCCAAGGCCGCACTGCGGAATTGGCAAGGCTAATCTACGATTACGAAGAAACGCTAAATGCAGCTCGCGCGGAACTCGAATCGGCAACCTACAACTCGGAATCACTCTTCGAAGCCACCGATGCTGCCATCCAGTCCACGTTTGCAACCCAAGACGAAGTAGAGCATCAAATGGCGACATTCTTGTCAAACTTTGATGGACGCAAGTCAGTTACGTCGATCCTCAGTGATTTGCTCGATGCCGAACAACGTTTGATCCAAGCCGAAAACAACTGGGTAACGAAACACATTCTCTACATGAGAGCGTTGTCTCAGGTTAAGTACGAGTCGGGCACACTGCTTTCGATCATCGCCGATTAAGTGCATGGGTCAGCGGCGACTCTCATCCGCTCAGACCGGATATACTTTAGCCCGGATATAAGTGTCGAAGAGATTCCAGTCCGACGAAACGGCATTCCGAAACCAGGGCATCGATGAACTCCTCAGCGGCATCGTAAATCCACTCCAGTCCTGACGTGGGTTGCCGACCATACTCCCCCATAAAGCTTCCGAAGCTATCACCGGAGTATGTGGCACTCGATGGTCGGCCTTGCTGCAGCGTCGCATCGATTCCAATCGCTCGAACTCCTGCCGAAAACCACTCGATGGCTTGCGAGGCCCGAGTTGGTGGCGATGTGATCAGCAACGAAAAACCCTTCCGCCCCGAGTCGTGGATGGCGCGTGTGGCCGATGCGATTGCCGAATCGACAGAATGGAGTTCGAGCGATTGCGACGTCAGCATGTCGCCGGTGATGTGAGTGAGCAATGTCACGTAATCAAAACCCGCGTCAATGATGTAGCGAACATCATCGTAAATCGAGCATGCTGCGATCGCGGCCCCAACCAACACGCTCTGCTGATCGCTCGATTGCCGAAGCATTTCAACTCGCCTGGACAATTGATCGATGCTGGAAATATCGCACGGCATCTGAGGGATCCAACGCTGTTTGGTAAACCGAGATTGATGGCCTACAGTGCGAGAATTGGGCTCAGAGACGCCTTGAAAAAATTGCAACTCAATCTGCTCAGCGTGATGAAACTTCGCAGGCTGAAAGCACTCATTAACGTACACAGGTACGATCTCAATCCCCGCAGCGAGGGACCGTGATTCCGACGCGGATGAATCCGCATGGCTCCGGTATGAGCTCACGCCCAATTCACGACGCAGCCGGACAAGTGTTGCGGCAAGCTGTTCACTGCATGCGTTATCCGCCCCTTGCCTCACAAAAATCGGGCACGGCCATGACAGGCTGGCTTCACCATTCGCACCTTTGAGAACGCAACTGCTATCGTACGCTTCATTCGCCAGAGCTGGGTCCACATCGAGCCGTTCGTAGACAGGTCGAGGTCGCAATCGACGGGGTTTCGATTCGTAATTGGTCATTGCGAGTGTGCCTGCCTTATGAAACCGTCCAAAGCTTCAGGAATCCAACCGTCGACGAAAGACTCGAAAGTCTTTACCGGACGGGGTCTTAATACCCGCTTTTAGCAACAACAAGCCGAGCTTCAGGCGGTCCGGCTCCCGCAGCCGTTGCTCCTCGATATCCGCGCTGATGCTGACCGCATCGCCACGAAGGTAGATGGTACCACCTTGCAGGCGCTTACCGAGTTGCTCCCCGGCGTTCCCACCGATGATGATGGTCCCTTGCTGCATGCGAAAGCCCGCTTCGGCGCCAACATTCCCACGCACGAAAATATCAGCACCATGGAGGCAAATGCCGGCTCGCGCTCCAGCGCTCCCGTAGACCGCGACCAACCCTCCCACCGCCATCGAACCCAGCGAATCGGTCACCGACCCCTTGATGACAACTTGTCCCGACCGCAGCGAATGCGCGGCGAACTCGCCCGCATCCCCATCCACGGTGACGTCAACATTGTCTGCACCGCAAAACGCGTAATCACCAACGGGTCCAACAACGTCGATAGGGTTGGGATGGCTCAATCCCACGCCCACGAAATGCGGAGCTCCCTCCCCAATAATCCGTATCGCAACCGCACCGGTATCCGCAGCAGACGCAAATTGCTGCTGAGACAACAACGCATCTGCAATGGCGTGATGGAGTCGAGCACCACAGATCGAGGAGAGGCTGAGTTCAACAGTTCCGTTCACTGCCAAGCATTCCTAAGTGGTTTCTTTACCTAAGTGGTTTTCTTACTCGTTTTTGTGGAGCCTTTTGAGGCTTTGGTACCAGCTTTTTTCGCCACCTTTTTTGCGACCTTCTTCGCCGGGGTTTTCACGTCAGCGTCATCCCCCAACGCATCCTCGTCGCCGGTGGTTTTCTTAGAGGTGGTTTTCTTGCTAGCGGTTTTCTTCGCCGAAGGTGCCGATTTCTTAGAACCACGCCCACTCTTTTTCTTGCTCGGGCCAGCCGCAGCTCGTGCTTGCAACAAACTCACCGCTTGCTCGAAACTAAGCTCATCACCTGACATGTCTTTCGGGAGCGAAGCATTGGTCTCCCCGTCGGTCACATAGAGTCCATAGCGTCCGTCCCGCAACTCGATCGGTTTGCTGGTGACCGGAGATGCGTCGAAGGTTTTTAACGGCGGAGCGGCAACGCCTCGGCCTCGCCCCTGCGCCGCCTTGGGTTGCGCCAAAATAGACAAGGCTTGCTCAAGCGTGATCTCCAGCAATTGATACTCAGGTCCAATAGATCGCGAGTCGGATCCATGCTTGATGAACGGGCCAAATCGTCCTTGGGTAGCAATCACCGGTTCCCCATCATCGGGATGCGGACCGAGGTCCCGCGGTAACGACAACAGTTTCACCGCCAAATCCACGGTCACATCTTCAACACTGACCCCTTTGGGCAACGACGCGTTCTTCTTTTCTTCATCGTCAGCGGCGCCCATCTGAACATAGGGACCAAAACGACCTTGTTTGATAAAGATCGGTTTATGAGTGGCAGGATGCACCCCGAGCGGTTGCTCTCCCTTTTCTTGCTTCTCGAGCAAAGCGTTTGCCGTCTCGAGAGTAAGTTCATCGGGAGGCATATCCTCGGGAATGCTCGCGCGGCGATCGCCGCGTTCGACGTAGGGTCCATAGCGACCGATACGGACGCAAAGGTTCGGCAAATCGGGATCGTTATTGGATTCTAGCGGATAGGAGCACGCGATTCGGGGGTCGATCTCAGCGACCTTCTGCTCAAGCAACGGCTTGAGCCCTATCCCGCCCGGCGCTGCATCTCCGGGAGTCACACTATCACCGAAGTAAAACTCCTGCAGGTACGCCAGATTCTCGCGCTCGTTTCTACTGATCTCGTCGAGATAATCTTCCATTTCCGCGGTGAACTGATAATCCACGAGCGACGCAAAATGGTCTTCCATCAAACGGATAACGGCAAACGCAGTCCAACTCGGTACGAGCGCATTCCCTTTTTTGAAGACATAGTCCCGCCGCAGAATCGTGTCGATGATGGCGGCATACGTACTCGGGCGACCGATACCTCGCTCTTCCAAGGCTTGGGTTAACGACGCTTCGGTAAATCGAGCGGGCGGTTGTGTGGTATGCGAGAGACTCTCAAGAGCATCGAGCAGAAGCTTCTCCTGTAGCTTGACCGCTGGCAGGAGCTTTTCTTTCTCTGCCAATTCCGCTGCAGGGTCGTCACTACCCTCGACATAGGCTCGCAAGAAACCTTCGAACTCGATCGATGTTCCAGTCGCCTGGAAAACAGCATCTCCCGCTTGGATCGTCATCACCACGCGACGCTTTCTGGCGTCAGCCATCTGCGATGCAATGGTTCTCTTCCAAATCAACTCGAACAAACGGAATTGATCGTAATTGAGTTCGCCTCGCAGCGTTTCAGGGAGTTGGAACGGATGACCCGCAGGCCGAATCGCTTCGTGCGCCTCCTGCGCATTTTTGACTTTGGTCGCATACGTCCGTTCGCTGGCGTACAGGAACTCGGGACCATACTGCGATCGCACCAATTCGCGAGCCGCCCCGACAGCCTCTTTGGAAAGTGTCGTCGAGTCGGTACGCATGTAAGTGATATAGCCGTTTTCGTACAAACTCTGCGCGACCCGCATGGTATCGCGAGCGGTCATCCCCAGCTTGCGGTTGGACTCCTGTTGCAGCGTGCTCGTGGTGAACGGGGGCTTGGGCCGCTCCGTGTATGGCTTGACTTCGACATTTTGGACTACGAAATCCGACTTCATGAGCCGCTGCTTCAAATCCTGCGCACTCTTCCCGTCGAGCAACAGCAGGTTGGGATCCTTGAGCTTTCCAGTCAACGGATCAAAATCTTTCCCCGAAGGGATGCGCCGACCACCCACACTGACGAGCATCGCTTGGAACCGCTCGCGACCCGCCGTCTCTAAGTAGGCTTCGAGATCAAAGTACGTAGCGCTTCGAAATGCTATCCGATCCCGTTCCCGTTCCACAATCAAGCGGACAGCGACGCTCTGAACCCGACCGGCAGACAATCCCGGCCGTACCTTTTTCCAAAGCAACGGGGAAACGTCATAGCCGTAGAGTCGATCCAAAATTCGGCGGGTCTCTTGGGCTTTGACCAATCCCTCATCGATCTGGCGAGTCGACTTGAGTGCCCCCTGAATCGCCTCTTTGGTGATTTCATGGAAAACCATCCGATGGACTGGCACCTTGGGCTTGAGCACCTCCCTCAAATGCCACGAAATTGCCTCTCCTTCCCGGTCCTCGTCCGTCGCCAGATACAAATCCTTGGCGTCCTTGAGTGCCGATTTCAAAAAGTTCACATGCTTCTTTTTGTCGGCGGGGACAATGTATAAGGGCTCAAAACCCTCATCGACATTGACCCCCAGCGAGGCCCACGGCTGCGTTTTGAACTCAGCCGGCACCTCCTTTGCCCCCCCCGGCAGGTCCCGGATGTGCCCAATCGAAGCCTCGACTTGGTATCCGCTCCCAAGGAATTTTGAAATCGTCTTAGCTTTTGCAGGCGATTCGACGATGACGAGGGACTTTTTTTGGCTCATTTGGTTCTAGGGTTTCTTTGGGAGGGCAAACACAGGCAACGCCTTGAATCGCTTTGTGATCGGAAGGTTGCCAGTCTGTCAAGTCCCCCTGGGTTCGCAAATTCCGCCCCAACACTGCGATTGCATGGGTTTGAGGAAACCCTACAATCCACGGATTGCTAAGCATTTATGGCTTTCCGCCTCTCGAATCGCAGCGACTCAAGGAACGTTTTTTCATGGCCAGCCCGTTTTCGATTTTTCGCAAGAACCAGCGTCTTTGGATGGCAGGAGCCGTCTTGATCGCGATCCTATCCTTTGTGGTCGCTCCAATGCTCCAGTCCTTTTCGGGGTACGGCGGTAGCGCGGGCCGCAATCGGGATGCCAAAGCGATCGCGGCATCATGGGCTGGTGGTTCCATCACCCGCGAACAGCTCGATACCGAACTCACCCAATTGGCCATCGCCAACACGTTCCTGAGAAAACTCGCCGTGGATGTTCGGGACAAAGGTGGCTTCCCACAAGTCCCAGAAGTTCGTCCTGATTTTTCCGTCGTTGGAATCTCCCAAGACACACGCGACCCCTCGATCATCGTGCAGAGAAAACTATTGGTCGCCGAAGCCAACCGGCTCGGGATTCATTTCGACGATCAATCGGTCAAGCGATTCTTGCAAAAGTTCGTCGATGGTAAATTGTCCGGGGATCAAATCCAAAAAGCTCTCCGTGAAGTTTCAGGCGGACGGATGAACTTGATGGACTTCAATCGCTTGATGCGCGAGGAACTCACCAAAAACGCTCTCCTCCGAGTTGCAAATGTTTCCGAACGCTTCGAAGAACGGGTCAACTCGCAAGGGTTGCCGACCACCGTTCTGGCCCCTCCAAGCAAAAACTGGCAATACTTCCAGCGGTTCAACAAGACGGCATCGATCGAAGCCTTTCCTGTATTCGTGAAGGATTTTGAAACGCAAGTAACCGCAAAGCCCAGTGATCGCGAACTGAGAGCCTTGTTCGAAAAAGGAAAGAGCCTCACTCGCATCGATGTACCTATTCAAACCGAACCTGCCTTCATGACCCCTCAGATGGCAGACTTCGAGTTCATCGCCTGCGACGTCGATAAGATCATCAACGAAGAAATGTTGAAAATCCCGGAAGATGTTCTCCGCTCCGAATACGAACGCCGTGTCAAAGAAAACCAATACCGAGTACCTGACACCACCCAACCTGCCGAAACACCTGCTGCACCGGAAACACCAGCAACCACGGATGCCCCGGCAGAAAACACCGAATCCAAACCAGCCGCAGAACCACCCGCCGGCTTGCCACCAACCCTCGAGAATCCTTCCGAAGTTCCCGCTGCTTCCGAAGCTCCTGCTGATGGGTTGAAACCACAAGCGTTCTTGCCGAACAATCCAAACTCAAGCGTGAAGCTGGTCAGCTACCAAGATCCAGCTGCAGAACCGCAAACACCACCTGCTACCGATCCGGCACCCGCGACCGCGGCAACGACAACCACCACTGCAGCCGACACGCCAACCTTGACCATCCAGGATTCTGCGCCTCAAGATTCTGCACCCGCAGACGCAGGGGGCGCTCTGCCACCAACGACCCCCGCGACCGAGAGCATGCCGATGCGGACCCAAACCTTCGAAGAAGTCCGCGAAGCCATCGCGCGGGAATCTGCCGCCGGACAAGCCTTCAAGGTTTTAGAACAACGCATTTCTGAAATCCGTGACCAAATGGAAATCTATTCGGTCAATCGACGGGCCTACGAGCGAGCCGTCGCCGAAAAAGATAGTTCTGTTGCAGAACCCGAAAAGCCGAACCTCCAAGAAATTGCTGATAAGTACGGTTTCCAATTCAGCCGTACCGGCTTGGTCGATATCCGTACCGCCAGTACCCTACCCATCGGTAATTCGCGTGTCGCTCGCGGGATCCGAATGCAACCTTTCCAGTTTATCCAATTGATCGGTGTTGAACCCGATCCTTACGACAGCGAAAATATCGGCAACCTCTACGTCCCATTGATCAGTTCGTCGATGTTGACCCGATTCCTGTTTTGGAAAGTCGACCAAAAGTCCGCATCGACCCCCTCGTATGAAAGCGCGAAAGAAGCTGTACAAACCGTCTGGCAAACGCAACGAGCTGCCGAGCTTGCCGAAGCCAAAGCGAAAGAGCTGGCATCCCGGGTCGGCGCCTCCTCGTTGTCCGAGTCGCTCGACTCCGAATCCGATCGCGCTCTGGTTGTTCGCCCCACTCCATTCACCTGGCTCAATGCCATGTTCGCAAACTTCGATATCCAATTGAGCAATGTCGACGGCCTGAAACCCATCGGCAATGACTTCATGGATAAAGTATTCGCAACGGCTCCTGGTCAAACCACCATCGTAGCGGACCTAGCGAAGGAAGTTTACTACGTGATCAAAGTCAACGGTTTCGCGCCGAGCGAAGACGATCTCTTGGCACGTTTCTCGACCGCCCCAAACACAACCGGGGTCCAAAATGCAGCCAACCTGGAATCTGCCCGAACCCTGCCAGCTTGGTTCTCCAACGTGCAAAAACAACTAGGGTTCCAGCAAAAGTAAATCGAGAAGCAGTTCAGCACTATGATTCGGCTTCAGAAAGCCGCTCCCAGCGGCACGATCTTGCTCGATGCTCCCGCGACTCGCAATGCCTTGTCGCGGGAAATGATCCAGCAGCTGATCGATGCTTTTTCGGATTTCCATCGCGATAAAAGTGTTCGCGCGGTAATCCTAACTGCCAAAGGAGATGCATTCTGCTCGGGGATCCATCTCTCCGAGTGGCATGAGACATCCCAAGATGCCGACGCTCTCGACGCATGGCGAGAAATCGCCGACGAACTCCAAGAGCTGATCGAGTCGATGCTGCGATTGCCCAAACCGATCATCGCTGCCATCGATGGACCAGCCCTAGGGATCGGTTTGGGATTGGTGCTCGCAAGCGACCTGGTTATCGCTTCGCCAAACGCTCGATTTGGATCTCCTGCACCACGGTTCGGACTGGTTTCGGGCTTGGTCAGCCCGCTCCTGGCTTATCGATGCGGAGCATCCCTCGCCGCCAGAATGCTCCTCGGTGGTGATACCATCGACGGAAATGAAGCCCACCGCGTGCAACTAGTGCATCGCATCGTCAACAGCGATCTGATTTGGGCTTCGGCCAATGAATGGTCGAAAGAGATCGCTCTGAGTTCCGCGGAATCGATCCAGTTGACCAAACGGCTCATCAACGAAATGATCGGGGAATCGGTAATGATGCATTTGTCGAGCGGTGCCGCCGTGATGGCGACAGCGTGCAGTACCGAGGCAGCCACCGAAGGCCTTCGAGCATTCATCGAAAAGCGGTCATCGAAATTCCCCTAGCCCTCATCGTTTGATTCCTATGGACTCGCTGGATCTCTGGATTCCTTGGCAATAACGCCATTGAAAAAGTCGATCAACGCGTTAACCATCCGACCATGTTCTTCGTGACTGCATCCGATGCATCCTGTTGAACAAAGTGGTCCGCTCCCGGAATAGTGATCAACGTAAGATCCTTTTCGAGCCAATCCCACGTTCCATTGAGCCCGCTCGCCAGCAATGCCTTGTCCTTGAGCCCGTGGAACATCAGCACTGGGCATTGAACCTTGGCTTCGATAGCTGCGGTATCTGTATAAGGCTCCCGTGGATAGTTCGCCTTGTAGTAGTTCAACATCCCGTCGAGCGACGACCGATCCATCGCTTCCAGGTATTTCGTCTTGGCTTTAGGATCCTTTACCCAACCCACCAGAGTCTCTTTCTTCACAAGCTGACTCGCATTCTCCGATTGGAAAAATCTCGCGTAGGCACTGTTCTTTTGCTGGTCTGGATTGGTCGCCAATTCACGGCGCAATCCGTTGGGATGAGGCAGATTAAGAATGATCAGCCGATCGGTCATCTCCGGATGCTTCAGCGCAAAGGACCATGCCACCATACCACCCCAATCGTGCCCTACAACAACCGCTTTACTCGTATTGAAGTGTTTAATGACTGCAGCGATATCGGACACGAGGTAATCGATCCCATAATTCGCCACCCCCTCAGGCTTGTCACTGTAGTTGTAGCCCCGCTGGTCGATCGCGACCACGCGAAAGTGCTTCGAAAGCTCGGGCATCTGCTCGCGCCAGGTGTACCAATAGTCCGGGAAACCGTGAATCATGATCAGCAGCGGACCATCGCCGAGTGCCACATAGTGAATGCGAACCGATCCGGATTTTGCATAACCATGCACCCCGAGGCCATCCTCCGCCTCACTCCCCGAAACCGGCTCAGACGTTCGATCACTTTGCTCCACGGATCCAGCTTTGTTGCCCAGCTGAGGTTCTTGGCCAAAGCCGACCAAGGAACAACAAAATAGTATCGCTGGAATCGCAAACCAGCCGGTGCGAACCATCGAACCCAAAGAAAGAAACATGCCCATACGATGATCCCCTCACGCGATCGATTTCAGAGTAAGATGTCCTTGTGCCAGCAAACAACAATCATGTTATACCACCCTCTCGGTACCCCATGCCGAGTCGGTTTGTATCCTTGCGTATCCATTCGCGGCCGATAGCGATCCCCCTCGTTTCATTCCAGCGGTGAGTTCCATGCGTTTTATAACCTATTCGATCCCAGCGGCTTTTGTTATTTCCATGGCATGCTTTCTCGGCGGTACCGTCCACGCCCAAGGCCATTTGCCTGATGCGAATAGGATTGTATTTCTCGGTGATAGCATCACCCACTCGGGCGGCTATATCGTGAGCTTGGAATCGGCAGTCCTCGCTCAGCATCCGGAACGCCACATGGAGTTTCTCAATCTCGGACTCCCCAGCGAAACTGTTTCTGGGCTATCCGAACCAGGACATGCTGGCGGCCAGTTTCCTCGGCCAGATCTCCATGAGCGATTGCAACGGGTCCTCGAACAAACACGCCCAGATCTCGTGGTCGCTTGCTACGGCATGAACGATGGCATCTATTACCCGCTCAGCGAGGAACGGTTCGAAAAATTCAAGTCAGGAACGGAGCGGCTTCACGAGCAAGTCGCAAAATCAGGCGCTCAGATTCTGCATTTAACTCCGGCGTTTTTCGACGCGTTGCCGATCCGCGATCGCTTGCTGCCAGCAGGCCTAGAGGAGTACCGTCAACCCTACCAAGGTTACGATGATGTCCTAGAAGCCTACTCCAAATGGCTTCTCAGCAAAAAAGACGACGGCTGGATGGTACTAGACACGCACGCGGCGATGAAACAAGCTGTCCTTCGCAAACGACAAACCAACCCGCAGTTTACCTTCGCAGGAGATGGGGTGCATCCCGATGCTGCCGGCCAAGCCGTTATCGCGGAACCGCTGGCCAAAGCATGGGGACTGTCGCTCGACGAAAAAGGCCTACCGCCCCGCCCTCAGTCGCAATCGGTCTTCGACGCGATCAGCAAGAAGCAGAACACCCTGAAACTCGCATGGCTCAGCGCGACTGGCCATACCCGCCCAGGCATCGGACCAGGCTTGCCCATCGATCAAGCTCAAGCACAGGCAAAGGAATTGGATCGCCAAGCACGTGAATTGCTGGCGGCCAAAAACAAATAGTCAATAATACCTTTGCGATTTATCCTCGAGGAGGACTATTGCACGAGTCTCGCGGTTATCGTGGCTTCCACTTCATCACCCGAACTCGTCAGGATCGTCAACCGTTGGCGCACCGACAGCGGCGGCTCGCCTGAGTTCAACTCTCCCTTGAATGAGAACGGGAGGACGTGTACCGTCTTCTCACCGCTTGGCACCGTGAATTGAAATCGCTCGTCTTCACATTGAACCGAGGCGATCGAGAATGGTTTCTTCGATTTCACAATGACCTTCTGCTGCCGCGGCTCACCACTGTGAACATCCCCTAATGAAAGGAGTTCAGGCGTTACTGTGATGGGCGGTCGAATTTTGGCGGTGACAGGCAAAGTAAACTGATTTTCTTTGTCATCGGCTTCATTCGTAACCACAATCATTTCGTCAAGAAAATCTCCGACAGGATTGCTGTCCTTGAGAGTGATATGCATCATGTAGGTGATTGTGCTCCCTTGCCGTGTGGGAGAATCCAATCGCACCTCAAGGGCATCGGAGTTTCCTCGCACGTCAACGATACGCCACTCCTTGCGCCCAGCATACGCGATCTTAAGATCCATCGACTTGGAGGTCCCAACCTCTGTTTCGCCAAACTTGATCTCCCCCGGTTCAACGACGATATCCGATCGGATGGTACCGCCAACCGTCAGTTGAACTTCTGCATAGTAAGGCCGATCGATGACAACGGTGATCATTGCACTTTTGGTACCGATGAACGACCGGGTATTGAACTGGGCGAGAATCTCCCCTTTCTCCCATGACTTCAGTGTCGTTTTTGTAGCTAAGGGTGTCGTGCAGCCACAACTACTGCGTACACTGGCGATGTGAATATCCTCTTCAAAGCAATTCTCGATGACGAAGGCATGCTCCGTCTTTGCATTCCGACCCACAGTACCGAAATCGTGGTGCGTCTCCGAAAACATTTTCAAGGCCCACGCATCCGCATTGGCGAGTTGGCATGAGCACACAACTATCCAGGCCACGACTATCCGGGCCACTACCAAAACGAATCTGTGTTGGAATCGAACTCCGTTCGATGCGATCATTTCCGTTACCTTCATCTCAACCGTGATACTCTCGTTCGTCAGTCGAATTGCTGTGCTTCGCTGAAAGCACTAGCTTTCACGCGAACGGACGCGCACTCCGGAGACTTCATCGGCAATTGAGGCTTCTCGATTGATGAGAAAAACGATTTTGATTCTCACAGGCTTCCCAGACATCCCAGTCACCCCAAGGCGTTATTAGATTGGCTCCCGTAAAGAATGCATGCATTAGCAAATAACGCGACATTCAAAGCGACTATAGCATCCACGCGAATTGCTAGCGGGACATTTGTCGAAGGGATGGTAGGAGCGTTGATTCTGGAAAGAGGATGAACGAGTACTCTCTCGAGTTGAGATTGCGCAGTTCGTGGACACGTTGCTCGATTCGCTGAAGCTTCTCTTCGTTCTCTTTACGAATGGCTGCAACTCGCTCCAGAATCCTTGCCTTAACATTCGTGATTTCGCGATGCCAACGTTTCTTCGATCCGCGCGGCGGTACGGTTGCGATCAGATTGTCTTGATGCATTCGCAAATCAGCATCCATGGCATCGTTCGGATCTAAGAACAACTCAGGTCGAGAACGGAGCAATTGCGATTGCCGATGCAACGCCTCCCGTTGGCCATGCAGTGCTTTGGTATCCAAGTCCGGTACCTCGTTCATGGTCAACCATTCGGTAGCGGTGCAGGTCAAATAGTATGGGGCGGGCATTTGCAGGAATCGCTGGATGATCGTATCGGTTAAGCGATCGTAGACCCCTCCTCCGATACCATGTACAAATAGATCCGCCATAAAGCAGCGCAGGAACATCGTGGTCAGGAGGGCCCTCGGACGAACGCAGATTCCATCTCGTAGATATCCAACCCATGCTTCCTTGGAGCGATTGGGATCGGTTGACCAATCGATTACCCAATCGAATACTGATGGATTAAGTCCCGAACCTAGACACCAACGATTGCCGCCTGAGGGATCGGGTTGAGCCCACAACTTTTGCCGCACGTTGCTGTCGCTTTTGTACAACCAAAATGGAAGCTCAAGCCAACCGTCACGGCTACTCAATGGTGGGACCGGTTGCGTGGGATTGCTGATCTTCTCCCGCACGCGGTACTCTTGAAGAGATGCATTGTAGATTTCGTGAAGGTTTTCTCCGTGCACAATGCAGTGATGGAGGAAGGCCTGCCATGGTTCACTCTTTGCGAGTCGGCTGAAAGGGAGTTCGAGATTGCTCAGGCCATGCTTCATTTCCAGCGAATGCCGAAGCTGGGAAAATGCGATGGCTGCTTCTGTCCCAACGTGCATCTGTTCCATGTGACCCCAAAAATCGACTGCAATTGGATTTTGAACGCCTAATGAACTCAAACTATCGGTGATTTCTCGGAGGGTTCCGCGAAGCCCATCGCGATCGATTCGCACTGAGTGCCATGGCGTTTGGTGGACCGTCCGAGCCGCATCGTTTCGGCATATTGGGAGTTCACATGCTGTCTGAACCAAGCGTCCGCTGAAAGCATCCCGTTTTGGCACACGTATCGATGCTGCCCGAGCGAGATCATGATCGATGATGGTATGCAGACCGATACCTTCGGACTCCTTCGCAATGGAATCGATCACAAAGTTCTTGAACCAAACCCCCGGATGAAACAACTCAGGCTGGTGCCCACCAACAATCCATGGGGACTCCAAATCGGATCCCTGAGAATTGAGCTCCGACGTTCGCAGACCATGATTGCCGTCACGATGAAAAAGAGACGCCGAATACTCGGCGAGATAGCTTCGCGAGGTCTCTAGCGCCGACGCACGGACTTGACATCTCAACTCACGTATCCATGCAGGAGTATTGCTGCTGCGAAATAGCTCTAGGTTTTGAGCCAGTACAAACGCAACCTCCGCGCGAGCAGGATGAAATACAGCCGTATGATTATCGCGAGGTGCTCGAATCCATTCTCGACCCTTTGCAACCTCAGCGGTCACTAGCAACACTCTCCACCGCAACTGGCTGCAACAGGGGACGGTAGTCCGAAACCTCGCTCTTGCATTGCCAGAATGCTCTCATCGATCACTTGGTTGTAGTGATTGAGCCGAACCCTGCCGTCATCCAGCGATCCGCCGAACGAGCGCGACAAATCGAGGTAGATCAGCGGGACGGGTATCTCCAAAACACGCAGACCCAACATGGCTACTTGTGCCCAGAGTTCCAGCGGCATGGCATAGCCATCGACGGTGATGCGAAGTTGCTCCAAGGCCGACGTTCGATACGCTTTGAAACCGCAAAATGCGTCGGTCAGATTCATGTGGAACGTATCGTTGATCCGCTTGGTCACCGTCCGATTGATGAACAATCGCTCGGCTGGCGGAACACTATCTCCAGAGTAGGTTTTCAAGTATCGCGATCCAGAGACGATATCGGCGTTTTGACACGCGGCCACAAATCGCGGAATCCGCTTCGGCTGATGCTGGCCATCGCAATCCAACGTGACCAAAATCTCGTACCCTTCCTCGATGGCATAGTCAAACGCCGTTTGGAGGGCCGCGCCGTAGCCTCGATTTTTCGGATGGTGAATCACCGAAATATCGGATCGACCATCCAGCACCTCGCCGGTACCGTCGGACGAACCATCGTCGACCGCGAGCACGTCCGACGCGTACTTCACCACTTCGTCGAGTACGCTCTGAACCGTACCCACTTCATTATAAACTGGGATTGCCGCAAGCCATCGCGTCATCTTGGAGTCGCCTATTGGGATGAAAGAAATCGAGCACTGCATTGTAGATGCGGTGTTCCCAAGGTCAACTTTCTATCCCTCAAGAGTCATTCGCAAGCGGGATGACCGTGCGGATCTTACGGCCTACGGGGTCTTTCATGGCCGCAATGGAGCAATTCCTCGTCGTCGCTCCAGGCCGCAAAAACGCGTCATTTGCTAAGGTTTATTTGTTTCGGTAGTTGGTACGGTCAATCTCAACCGGCTTGAACTCGTACCGCGGGAGGTCCGCTGCGGGAAGCCAATAGCTCGGGGCTAAACAGGCATCATTGAGTCCACGGCCAACCCCTTGCTCGAGATCCGCGTTCAAAAAGGGATGATCGACCGCGAGGTCTTGGACCTGATCTGGAATTCGAATCCACTGCGTGCTTCCGTCGCTGTAAAGGATATTGGCTCCTCGGTCGCCGTGCAAAACGATAGGCGAGCCTACGTTATCAATCGCACCCAACGTCTTCGGCCACATGTCCCCTACCAACGCAACGCGAACGGGTGAGTCGCTCCGCGGAGCTTGGTACTTGCCATTCACCAAATTTCCCAAATTGTATGCGTAGTTACCTCCCACCACATAGCGCCAAATCCGCTGCTGGTCAGGAGCAGCGGCGAGGAACTCCGAAGAAGTTGGGACCGGCATCGGAAAATCGATATAGTCATTCGATGGGCAGTGCAGCCATTTGGACGAGTCCAAAAGCGACGCATCCTGAAGCCGGATGGCATAAACCCCTGCAAACGTCAACGGACCAGAGGTGTTGATCGCCGGAAAGCGGTGCTGGGGACTGAAGTCGGCAAAACCGGTGAGCGCGACGCCTAAATTCCGAAGGTTCTCGGCACATGAAATCTGACGAGCCGATTCGCGCCAACGCCATATGGTGGGCAATAAAAACGAAAGGAAGATGATCCCCGCCGCCAGTGCGACTAAGCTGTCGAGCCAAGCCAAACGAGTCCCGATGGGGGCTTCCGACCAATCCAAATTGGACGCACCCCCAAAACCCACAGGCCGCTGCAACTCGCTCGATTGCTGCTCGATGATTCGGCTCATCGTGTCTGAGACGAGCCCCGCGCGAGGCTCATAAGCCGGGTCCGAACCCTCCGCTCCAAAACCACTTGCCAGAGGCTCAAGCATGCTCCGCAAATCTCGCAATCGCTGACGCAACGATCCATCGCGCTCAAGCATCGACTCGATACGAGCGTTCTCGTCGTCGGAAAGACCGCCGATCAAATACCCGAGCAGGGTTTCGTCCGAGGGTTTTGGCGCGTCACCACTCATAAAAAACTGCTTCGCCGAAAACTACAAAGCCACCGAAGATGCCCATCCAATGCTGACGATCGAACCGTCAGTTCGATCGCTTGTCATCATTCATACGCAACCAAATCTCATTTAGTTTGCGTATCGCCGTAAAAACTCGGCTCTTCACGGTTCCAAGCGGTATTTGGAGGATCTCGGCAATGTCAGCATATTTCAGCCCTTCGTAGAAGGCCAACTGGATCAATTGCTGCGTCGGCTCGCTCAACTCGCGAACCGCCTCGCGAACCCGAGCCCCTGTTTCATTGGAAACCGCTTTGTCGTCAGGGCAGATTTCGTTGCTGGCCAAACGCTGCACAATCGATTCGTCCGAATCCCCCAACCGGCTACTATGGTCCAAACTCGCCATCTGATGCCGCTTGTTCCGACGCATGAAATCAATCGCTTTGTTGCTCGCGATCGCGTAAAGCCACGGACGAAACCGTTTGCCGGGCTCAAATTGCTCAATCCTAAGATGGACACTCAGAAATGTCCCTTGGAACACATCCTCCGCATGCTGCGTATTTCCCAAAAACCGTCGCAGGAATGTGTACATCTCCCGCTCGTAACGTCGGACCAGCATCTCGAAATGCTGCGGTTGTCGAGATTCGAGATAACACGCCACCAGCTGCTCGTCCGTCAACTCGGAATTCGACGATTCCCCCACAGAAAAGAGGGATTTGGAGGAGGTTATGTCCATGGGGAATGAGTCCCGTTCTTCTAAAACCCAGCGCAGTACCTCTGCCAACTCGCAACGTCCATCCAAAATAGCCGGCGATTGAAAAGGTCGCGGTCCGAGGCGAGCTGTGTGTGTAAGCTCGAATGACTTCCTAAGTCTAGCGGCGAAAGCCCCATAAAGTCAAAGGTTTACTCCCAATTTCCCCTCGGAAGAAACCTTGCCACATCCCCTCTAAACACCCGATTAAATCAGGAGGGCTAATCACAATTGGCGCAAAAACAAAAGGATTAATCTTGACTCGACACGGTTTTAAGAAATATCCTTGATTTGGGTAGAAATGGTTCCTGCGGTTCTGTGCTTAGGAGCTTTTCAATATGCAATTCGAGGGTGCTTCGATGCCCGGGGACAATCGGGTCCTCGAGCGTTACTTTGCCGGTCTTTCCGAATACACGTTCTTCACGGTCCTCGGGATCGCGGATACCCAGCTCGTGCACTACATCAGCCACTTGCTGGTCCGCTTTACCAAAACCGATGCGATGATGCGTATTCGTAAACTGAATGGATTGCCCGCAACCGAAGTCGTTGCTATGGTCGCCGAAGCACAGCACCGGATCGGCTTGGCAAGGCGCGAAGTTCACCGACATATCGGGGACTTCACTCTGTTTTGGACCGGCCTCTACCCTGAATCGATTCGGGCCTTGGGACCCATTGAAGGTGTCAGCGCTCGGGACCCCTTCGTGAGCTACTGCCAACAAGGCAAATTGGCTTATGAGATCGCGAGCGAAATCGAAGATGAGGAAGACCAAGAAGCCCCAAGCGATTTACTTCACCGACTGAGTGAGCAATTTGATCTGTGCGCGTATGGACTCAGGGAAGTACGGCGGCAATGGGAAGAAGGCCCCTCCGAAGGTTCGGGACCCATCCTTCTTTGACGACAGCATTTGCCAACTAGTAGATTTGCCGATTTGTAGAACTCTCAAGCGGAAGGATTGCTTAGCCAAGCCTTGAGTTGGGCAACCCGGGCGGCTCGATTTGCTTCCGGCTGGTAAGACAACCTCTCTCGAGCCGAATCGATCTTAAAGTAATGATCGACACCCAATTGAGCCGCTACAAAGCGGGTCATCGGTGGCTCTGCGGAGATTCTCAGCAAACCATAGACAACCTCGAGCGCCGCCCCGATCCTGGCTGCCCCCTGCAAACTGATGCGTCGATCGGGCGCTCGAAGTCCCGCGCACTCCAGGATGGTTCGGATCCAATCCCAACAACCTTGCGGCTCACCATCGGTGATGAAATACGCTCGACCGGATGCCCGCGAATCATGCTCGAGCAACCGCTCCAATGCCAAACAATGGGCGAGAGCCGCGTTCTCGACATGCACCGTATCGATCAGGTTGCTGCCGTCTCCTACGCATCGAAGCCTCCCCGTGCGGCAACGCTCGATGACGCGTGGTATCAAGTGGGGATCACCCACACCCCAAATCAAATGCGGTCTCAACGCGCACGTGCTCATCGTCCCCGAATCGTTCGCCTCGAGCACGCGCTGCTCCGAGATGGCTTTGGTTCTCGGATAATCACACATCCATTTGGTCGGGTAGGGAACCGATTCGTCGATCCCCGACTGCGGAGAACCATCGAAAGTTACTGAAGGTGAACTGGTGAATACGAAGGCTCGGAGGTTATGCCGCCGCGATGCGTCGATCAACGCATCGGTCGCCTCGACATTGGTCTGTTCATACGCTCGCTTCGGCCCCCATACACCAGCCAACGCGGCAGTATGAATAATCGCATCCGTCCCGCGAACAGCTTGATCGCAAACATCCGGATCGGTCACCGAGCCACGGATGACCTCAACGCCCAACCGCTGCAATTCGGGGTAGTCACCCCGCGCGACGCCTCGAACCAAGTACCCTCGCGCCACCAACGATCTGCAGATCGCCGCCCCCAAGAATCCGCCGTAGCCAGTGACCAATACGCGGATACTCAAGATGCCGTCCCATTCGTGGCGATTCCAACAAACTCAGTTACAATCCAAACACCGATCGCAACCAGTTTAACGTCGATCCCCGCGTCTCGCTCTCGCGGTCGAACTCACGAAGCGTTCGAACGACTTCACGTCGCTCCTCGAGCTCGAGCTCGGGCGACCCGAAATCGGACGCCGCCACCCACGAGTTCGACGAAACCGTCGCAGCCACAGTTCCCGGCGCCGATGCCTCCTCCTGGAACACTCGCTCCAAAACAGGTAACTGCATCAGCCCCGATAATTCCCGAATCTCAGATTCCGAAACAGCAGGCCCTTCAAACGTCGGCTGGTCGAGCAACTCCTCGCGATCCAGCGGGAAACACAAATGAATCCGCTCCAAACGTTTCCTCCGCCGACGCGGGTCAAGCAACCGGTATGCGGCCAAGGCGATTTCAAAGCGTCGCTTGGTTAACGCCTCAGAGTCGTACTCTGGCTCACTTTCCGTAAGCAACGCAGCCATCTCCTGGGCAGCTTGCCGAATGACAGCCACCCGCGACTCCCCTCGCTTGAGACCCAGGAATCGGAATTGAGCGATGTTCTCTCGCACCAGTTTGCCAGCCTCTGGCGACAAAACCTCCATCCGTCGAGGTTTTCTGGTTGCGGTTCTATTTCCAGTCATGATCTTTATTACTTGTTTTTCGTTGATCTGCGTCGACTTCCGTTGCATCCTACTCACGATATCGGCAAGGCAAACCACCACGCCATAGCAACTCGAGGCACATTTTTTGTCGCTTCTTAGACGCAGAAACCCGAAGAAAGTTCACGTTTTTCTCTTGGGTGGGGATATCTTCCCTTGCGAGGAGCTTGCGATGGCCGCTGGTCCGCAATCCCGTAGAGGACGCTCCCCTGAAAACATCACCGCGACGAAAAGAAATTCGTTCGCACCGACAGGAAGTTGGACGAAAAAAGAGAAAATTCCTGCTGGGGGGATTGGACAGTCTATCGTTGTGCCGCCGCGTCCCCAGTTCTTGCCAAACTCAGTTCTTGCCAAACGCTGTAGCGACCGGCCTGGAGGGCTCATCGGAACTCACCATGAGCGGAACGTCCGTCGATGTCACAATTCCCATCATGAATCGGTTGGCAGCGAGCAGCATTTCCGTATCGAGCGTATCCGTTTGCGCTGCACCCGAAGCACAAACGGGCATATCGCCAGCACCGAAACCTCGCTCGCCTGCCTCGAATCGAACAAACCTATAATCCAAACTCGCAGCATGCGCAACCCGCATGGTGTCGATGACGTCGTCATCCATGCACTGTCGCGAATCTGAGCCTTGGGCAAACAAAACTGGCAATGCCCGGGATTGCTTCCAGCCTGCCAGCGCTCGCTTGGTTGTGGGGAAAGGACCGTTGATCGAAACCACCCCAGCAAACCTAGAGGGAGTCCTCAATCCAATCCATTGCGCAATGGTTCCCGCAGTCCCAAATCCACCCAAGAAAATCCTGTCGGGATGGATTGGCAAAACTCCTAAAACTTCATCGATGGAATCGAACACAAACTCTTCCGCCATCGTCAAATCGGCAATGTTGGTTCCCCAGCGAAACAATCGCTTGGAGATTTTGGAAACGCGATGAGCCCTCGGCGCAATCGCGACATAGTTGCGAACACTCATCCCCTCCATGATCGAATCCAACTCGTACTCGCTGCTGTTGTCGCTGTGTAGCCAGACGAAAAGCGGATATTCGTACCGAGCTTCAAAATGCTCCGGGACAAACAACCGATAGGGGAACCCCAATCGAGGCGGTGCGGTCAAGGGACTTCCATGCGTCGTGTCGCATCGCGAAGCCGATGCACCCATGCGGTCCTTCAACAGCCTTTGCAGTCGACTCATTCCTGGGATCCTTTTCAGTGAACAACGTTCGGAAAACAGGGGAGGATTTGCGATGCTCCCCGCGTTGAAGGGCTCCAAGCGTTGAAGGGCTCCAAGCGTTGCAGGAGCAGCCCATCGCGGCGAGCGTTTGTACGGCGATGGCGGCCCATGAGTCAATGCCGCCACCGCAAGATTGACGAAACTTCAATCTATCTAGAAAAAATTCAATGCTAGCCTTTGCCTGCGATCGCGTTAGCTGGCCAGCAGTTTTTCCATCGATTCCACAAGCGATTTCACGGCGTCGACGCTCTTTTGGAATGCGGCCTTCTCGGAGTCACTCAGCGACAACTGAATGATCTTCTCGACACCGCCCGAACCGAGCACAACCGGTACGCCGACATAGAAACCACCCACCCCGTACTCCTCTCGGCAAAGCGCCGCGCAGGGAATCAATCGCTTCTTGTCGCGCACGATTGCCTCCACCATTTGGGCGGTTGCTGCAGCGGGTGCGTAGTAAGCCGACCCAGTCTTCAACAAGGAAACAATCTCAGCTCCACCATCGCGAGTCCGCTGCACGATTTCTGCCATGCGTTGGTCGGGAATCAACTGAGAAACAGGAATACCTCCAACACTCGTGCAACTAGCGATTGGAACCATTGTATCGCCGTGTCCGCCCATAAGCATAGCGGACACATCCTCTACGCTCACTCCGAGTTCCATCGCGATGAACGTTCGGAACCGCGCTGTATCCAACACGCCGGCTTGTCCGATCACACGGTGAGATGGGAATCCGAGCACCCGAAAAGCCTGCTGAACCATCGCATCGAGAGGATTGCTAACCACAATCACGACCGCATTTGGGCTCGATGTTTTCACTTGCTCAGCAACACTCGAAACGATCTTCGCATTCGTGCTCAGCAGATCGTCGCGACTCATCCCAGGCTTACGTGCGATACCAGCAGTGATCACCACGACGTCGCTGTTGGCGGCATCCGCATAGTCATTGGTTCCGGTGACCTGGCTGTCGAACCCCATGATGGGAGACGATTGCATCAAATCCAAAGCCTTGCCTCGAGGCATGTTTTCCGTTTGCGGTACGTCCAGGAGAACTACATCTCCGAGTTCCGCTGCAGCGCACCAATGTGCACAAGTAGCCCCGACGTTTCCTGCACCGATGATGCTGATTTTTGCGCGACGCATGCTCTTGTTATCCCGAATAAAAACGAGGTGTTCGATAAATGCTAGGACGTGGAAGTATCCAAACCAGAGCGACTCAGTCAAGAACCCGAGTCGGTACGCCTCAGTCTGGCGATTTTCCTCTACACTGACGTCTAACCGCCTCTCCCTATCCCCGGTTTCGCGCTATCCCCGGTTTCGCGCTGGCCGCCAACCAGAATTACCCTTGAAAAACCCGCAGATCAACCCAATTCGCCGCCTCTCGACGGCCCAACCAACGTTCGGCACTGGAATGGCAAAAAAGACTTCGCAATCCCCCCAAATCCAGTACAAACTTCCCCTCCACACGCGACGAAAAGTTTTCCACGCCCTCTGCCGTCGCTACTAATCCCGATCCTTTTTAGACCTTCATCCCCGTAACCCTATCCCCGTAACCCTATTATCCGCCAACGCGCAATGACTCACTGGCACCAAACATCCATCCGGCTGCATCCACACCCCAGAGGCTTTCATCTGATCACCTCCTCGGTCGAACAAGCGATGCCGCAAATCGCGTCGATCGCGATCGGTTTGCTCCACGTGTTCATCCAACATACGTCAGCCAGTTTAACCATCAACGAAAACGCAGACCCTGACGTTCGAACCGACTTTGAAACGGTCTTTGACCGAATGGTTCCCGAGGACCAGCCACTGGTTCACACCATCGAAGGCCCCGACGACATGCCTGCCCATATCAAAGCGTCGTTGCTGGGCTCTAGCGTTTCCGTCCCCATCCGCGACGGACGATTGCAACTGGGGACTTGGCAAGGAATCTATCTGTGCGAACATCGCGACCAAGCCACCCCGCGGACAATCGTGATCACGCTGATGGGGGCGACGAAATAGGTTTTACGAGATAGGTTGAATGCGGGAAAAGTTTATTGTGAGAGATACCCATCGAGGGTAGCGGACACAAGCTCGGTTAGCCTTCACATCACTTCTTGCCAAGCTTCCGTTTGCGTTCGAAGAACTCGGTCAAAACGCGACCACAAGTGCTCGCGAGAACACCACCTACAACCTCGCATCGATGATTGAGTCGATCGTCATTCAGCATTCGATACAACGACTCGACAGCTCCCGCCTTGGTATCGATCGCTCCATAGACTACCCGAGGTATGCGTGCTTGAAGGATTGCACCCGCGCACATCGGGCATGGCTCCAGGGTCACGTACAATTCGCAATCGATCAATCGCCATGAGTTCAAATGCGATGCCGCTTGCGTGATCGCAATCATCTCCGCGTGCGCCGTCGGATCGGCGAGCTGTTCCCGCTGATTGTAGGCGCTCGCAATCACCCGACCCTTGTGGACCACCAACGCCCCCACTGGGACTTCGTCCTCGCTCGCCGCTTGATGGGCCAATCCTAACGCGTGCCTCATCCAATGCTCATCACCGATGGGCATCCAATCATCCAACAAAGGTTCATCAGGGTCGAAATCACGCATGGGGGTCAGTTCGGATGGATGAGTTTTTAATAGATCGAGAGGATCGATTCAGGTATCGGCAAATTTCGGCCAGCCTTGTTGTATCGCAGCCTTGTTTTATTGCGGACTTTTCGATGCATTTCCACCGGCAGAATGGTTCTTTTTCCAAGCTTCGATTCGAGCAACACGCAGTTCATCGACATCCTTGGGACTCGCGATCGATCGGCCGAGATAACCTCGTCGCTCTTGCAGTACAATGTTTGGAAAGTATTCGCGATACGCCATCCCTGAAATCTGCATGCACGCCAACACCGCTGCGTCCCGCACTTCGACGGTATATGCTGTCCTACCTGGGTCCTGCCCGGAGTTCGGCATCCTTTCGCCCGGTAGCCCCCTGGGCAACGCTCCCGGAACTCCACCACCGGGAAAACTGAAACTGACGCTCTCTTCGCTCACGTCGGTGCACGCCAGCCAACGCTCGAGCAAAGGCAAGTCTTCTTTTTTGCCAAACCGAAACATCACTTGCAATGCGATGAGCAATTCGTCTGCCTCGGCTCTGTTGGGACCATCAATCTGTTGGAGCATCCGACGAGCGACCGCAAGAACGGTGTTGAGCTCTGCCTCGAGCATGATCAAGATGGCGCTCGTTTGATCAGCACCTCCTTCGAGACTGCTCGCCCACCTTTCCATCATCACTTCCATCGGCTTCTTGGCTTGAGGGTCTCGGAAGAACTGATTGTAGGGCGCACGCAAAAAGACTCGCAGGCTCAAGGTCGATAAGGTTGCTTCCTCAGACGGATCCATCGCACACAGACAATACAGCAAGGCCAAACCATCCGCGCCGCTACCCTCTCCCCGCTTGAGTTCCTCCTCCTGAATTCCCCGTGCGACCTTCTTTGCCAATACCGCCGCCTCTTTCGAGGTCGCAAGCGGCTGCTCGACCAATTCCGGATACCGATCGTACAACTGCAAAAAGAGTCGCTTCGCGCTGCGATTGCTACCGGCCGCGCGCGAGAAACTGGTCCATCCCTCGAGTTCATGGTTGTTCGACATGTTCGGATCGCGCAGGAACGCCTTGATCGTCCTCTGCTGACGCTCGTACTTGAGCTTTGCAATCACACTCGACAGACGAATACGCACCTCAAGGTCGGTCGCTTTGGCCAACGCATCCTCGAGAACTCCCAGGTTGTCGGTGGTCAATCCACTCAATCGCCGCGTCGCCCCATCGCGCACTTCAAATTCACTACTCCCCAGTTGCCGAATCCATGCTGCGATGTCTTCGTTCGACGCCGGAGGTGCTTCCGATTGGTAAGCCCACGATTCGCTCGATCCATAGGCCAGCAAAACGAGAACCGTAAGCATCCCCCCCACCGCCACAAGCACGCCCCGCGGCCATCGACTGGCATCGTCGCAATGCTTGTTTTTGCCAGTGATCGAATGCATCATGATTGCGTTGGTTTAACGAATAATTTGGAGTAAGGGCCCGAAAATCCGCGCGTCGGAAAATCCGCTGGTCAGAATGTACCCGTCAGAAAATGTAACGATCAGAAAAAATCATCCGGCATCCATGCAGCTCTGGCATCATTCTATCGCTTCCTCGTTCCTGCTGGACCGTACCCGACCACGAAAACCGCTTGAAAATACTTGCCCAAGGGATTCGTTGCGGCTAGACTGCAAGCAGATCAGGGATTTGCGGCCGATTGCAGCCTCACTGCTAAAGAGCCACCCGAGAAACACTTTCTCAACGCCTGTCGTCGCTCTAACAACGTGATGTTGCTGGAACGCGATCGGCCGAGTCAGTTCGGGGTCTCCTTTAGCGACACCCTCCGTGTTGGGACTTGCGACCCAGTTAAATGCGATCGGCTGAGGTACCCAGCAGTGGTTATCCATCAGTGGTTATCCGTGAATGGGCGTCCATCCACGCAGCCTTGCGGATCCATTTGCTGACGCAATTGCCTGTTCGCCCTACTGCTTTCACCCCAAACCGTTCGTTCCAATTCCTTTTGACTGTTTCCTTTTGACTGTTGTCCCCAAGAGGACAATCGTCCATCATGCAAAACGCAACTATCGTGGATAAGAAAAACCAGAATGAGTTCAATGGCCACGGCGAATCGATTCCTCGCCATGCCGGCATCAGTACCGCCAGCGTCCATGCCGGTGAAGCCCGACAGAAAGCCTACGACGCGATCACCGATGCGATCTGCTGCTCGAGCACCTACACCTTTGAATCCACGGAAAGCATCCTTGAGTTCATCCGTGAAAAACAAGATCGCGAGGAATACGGAAGGTATGGAAATCCGAACGAAAAAATAGTGGAACGGAAATTGGCAGCCCTCGACGGCGCCGAGGATGCCATCGTCTACTCGAGCGGGATGGCGGCGATCGTCGGTCTTCTGATGACCAAACTGAACTCTGGAGATGAGATCGTATTTTTCGACCAATGCTACCACCGCAGTCGCGAGTTCTGTGCCAAGCACCTATCTCGATTCGGCGTGATCACCCGTCAAGTCACCACCAGTGACTTTGACGCGATGGATGCGGCGATCAACGATCGAACCAAAATGATCGTGAGCGAATCCCCTACAAATCCTCATTTGACCGCCATCGATCTCGAGCAATTTGTCGCGTTGGGCAAAGAACGAGGCGTTGAGACATTGATCGATGCCACCCTGGCAACTCCCTTCAACGTCAGGCCTCTCGAGTACGGTGTCGATTATGTTTGGCATTCAGCGACGAAGTATCTAGCGGGCCATAACGATTTGCTCGCCGGCGTGATCTGTGGGTCCAAGGAGAAACTCGAGCCGGTTCGAAAGCTTCGAGGAATCCTGGGATGCATCAACTCCCCGCACAACATGTACCTTCTCGAACGCGGCTTAAAAACGTTTGCATTGCGGATGGAGAGGCATAACCAGAACGGCCAACAGATCGCGGAGTTCCTCAGCAATCACCCTCGCGTCGAACGGGTCTTCTATCCGGGATTAAAGTCCCATCCCTCGCACGAGATTGCGAAACGAACCATGAAAGGCTTCGGCGGCTTGATCACATTCTTGGTTCGCGATGCGGATTGGAAAGAAACCGCAGCCGTCGTCGATGCATGCCGCATTCCCAAAATCGGCCCCAGCCTCGGCGGCGTGGAAAGCTTGATTGAGCAACCTCTCGTCATGAGCTACTTCGATTATCCACCGGAGGTGCGAGAGTCGTTCGGTATCTACGACAACATGATCCGCATGTCCTGTGGGATCGAAGATCCCGAAGATTTGATCGCAGACCTCGAACAAGCACTACGCCAATGAGATTTCGAACACGGGCTATTCACATCGGCAGCGAACCCGACTCCACAGGAGCGGTTGTCCCTCCAATTTACCTCGCAACCACCTTCCTCCAACCGGGAGCCGGTGAGTGGGGGACCTTCGACTACTCGCGAAGTGGTTCACCGACGCGAGCTGCCGTCGAACGCACCCTGGCAAACCTCGAAGGGGGTGTAGGAGCGCTGGCATTCTCCTCCGGCATGGCCGCCACCCACTGTGCGATGAATCTGCTCGAAGCGGGCTCCCACGTCGTCGCCGGTTGCGATATCTACGGAGGTACCTATCGGTTGCTCCATAAGATTTGCAATCGAAACAACATCTCGGTCACCTTGGTCCCCGCGCAAGACGCATCGCGAGTCGCGGACGCGATCCGGCCGGAAACACGCATGGTGTGGATCGAGTCCATTGGAAATCCATTGATGAGCGTCCCCGATATCTCGGAAATCGCTGCGATCACTCGCGCCAATAAGATCCTACTGGGTGTCGATAGCACGTTCGTGCCCCCATGCATCCTGAGGCCACTCGAACTCGGCGCTGATATCGTCATGCACTCGGCCACCAAGTACTTGGGAGGGCACAGCGATTGCCTTGCAGGCGTCCTGGCAACCAAGGATCCCGAGTTGCATCAACGACTCTATTTCACTCAAAACGCCACGGGGGCAGTCCTCGGTGGACTGGAATCGTTCCTGCTCGGCCGCGGCATTAAAACCCTTGAACTGCGGATGCGGGAACAATGCCGCTCTAGCATGCAAATCGCGCAGTGGCTCGAGTCGCACTCCCGCGTTCGGCGAGTTCTGTACCCGGGACTGGCAAGCCATCCACAGCACGAACGGGCGAACCGCATCCTAGGTGACCAGTTTGGAGCGATGATCTCGTTCGAAATCCATGGAGATTGCGACGAGACCAAACGCGTTTGCCGCTCCACCAAACTCTTTGGACTCGCCGTAAGCTTGGGAGCCGTCGAATCCCTCATCGAACAGCCTGCAACTATGTCCCATGCGAGCTACGAAGCAACAGCCCGCGCAGCAGCCGGTATCTCCGACTCCTTGATCCGCATCTCGGTCGGATTAGAACACCCCGAGGATTTGATCGCGGATCTAGATCAAGCCCTCCTCGGGTCCAACATGTAATTTCAAGAAGACCCAATGCAAAGAGGCGAACCTTGCGGCCCGCCTCTTTTTGTGCTCTGTTTACTGGATCCCGTGCGGATCCCTCTCGTTTATCGGTTGATCGCGAAACCGAAGGTAAGACCCGGCATCACCAACTGCTGGTTGGTCTCAAACTGTCGCCCTTGGGAGCTCAACGTCGATCCTCGCCAGATACCTTGTCCGAAGTAAATCATCTGGAAGCCCATTCGCAGATCTACCCACTTCGTCGCTTTGAAAGCACCCTCAGTCCGTAAGTCGAATCCAACTGGAGTCTCGTTGTTCTTCCGACTCGAGAAGGAGGTACCAAGGTGGTCACCGTCGAAGGTTGGAGGATCACCGATTCCTGGCGGAACCCCATCATAGGTGGTAGTCGTAATCAACCGCGTCGTTTCTTGAGTTTGGAAGGTATGACCTGCGAAGACCTTGAAGTCTGAAGACCACGTGAACCGCCGCCAATTCTTGAAGTACCGGAATCCTATTTGCCCCAAGATCATATCGTTCCGCGACCATACAAGGTCGTTCAGAAGAATTTCACCTTGGCCTATAATCGAGGTCGGATCCGTTGGATCGGTCACATCAAATATCGAGTAAACATCGTCGCGAGCCGTATCGATGAACTTGGCATATCGCAATCCGATCAATGGCTCGAGCATTCCACCGTAACGGTAGGGCTCCAACCGCCATGTTTTGTTCGCTTCGAAACTGGTGAAGTCCCCAACGTTAACGCTGTGAAGTAAATCACGGGTCCGTTGCAACGTGTACGGGTCGTTCCCGAACACGGTTGGAAAGTACGGGTCCGTTAAATCGTTCTCGTCGTCATCATTAACACCGTCGAGCCGAAGCTGTTCCCAACCGTTGTAAACGTTTGGACCCATCACTTGCTGGTACGAGAACGCCCAGCCACTCTCTTGCTTGCTCATCCAGCCGAAGTCCCAACGATTACCCCATGTGGAGTCCATCGTGTAGCTGGCATTCTGATTCTCAGGACGACTCATCGCGGTGTAAACGCGATCGTACGTCACGTAGAATCCGTGCGGTGCTCGCTGACGGGCAGTGAGATCCTCGAGATCCTGTAACTGGACCGGGGCAAAGAACTGCCAGTCTGGATCGAAATTCATCGGTTCCGAAAACGGATGGTATCCGGAGTCGGCATAGCCCAACTGACCAGCCATGGCGGCTGCCGCTAAAACAAACGTTCGCAAAGTTCGTTGCAAAATGGACATAGTCAATTTCCCACGGTTCCCAAAAGTCACGCACTGCCCAGCCACGGTTCGACCGAGCGCACTAGATTGGTTTGTGCTGCTAGTATCGGAACTGTCGCTCGGTGAAATTGAGTCGGTTTAGGTAAAGCGTATCGAAAAATCCGAAGCCAACACCCTTCCGAATTGCCAGCATTTGCGAACCGATCCTATGCAATCACTCACCCCAAAAACGTCGCTCGCCAATCAAAAGACAAGCAATTCCAACGGCACAATCGCACACTGCTGTTAGAACCGCCCCCCACCGTAGCCATCCTCGATAGCTCGCGGAACCAAGCTGGCCCGCCCGAGCACCTTTCGGAAAAAATCGATTATGCGGCCAACCTGCGTTCGTTGAAGCGTGTGAGGAGGAAGCACTTGGTCCCGTTTAGGAGGACTGTTCGACCAACGAAGGGGGCGTTCCAGGAACCGCCTCGGGTACGAGAAACTCCCGCACCTTCCGAAACCGTTTGGCGAAAATGCCTTTGCAGTCGTCCAAAAGAGAATAAACAACGGGCGTCGCCACCAGACTCAGTACCAACGATAACGCTTGGCCACCGATAATGACCTTGGCCATGCTAGCTCTCGCACTGGCGCCAGGCCCTTGACCGAGCGCAATGGGGACCATGGCTGCCATCAACATAACGGTCGTCATCAAGATCGGTCGAAGCCGTGTGTAATTGGCTTCGAGGATCGCCGTATCACGCTCCATGCCGCCCCGTCGCAGTTCATTCGTTTTGTCGACTTGCAAAATACCATTCTTCTTGACGATCCCGATCAGCATGAATAGCCCGAACATCGCGTACAGATCGAGCGGCGTCCGGAATAACAATAGGGATAAAAGCCCAAATGGGATGGTTACCGGCAACGCTGCAAGAATACTGATCGGATGGATCCAGCTCTCAAACTGAGCGGCGAGGATCAAGTACATGAAGGTGATGCTTAGCACCAATGCGACCGCAAAATAATAAGCCGTCTCGTTCAGCATGTCGGCTTGACCTCCAAAGACGATCCCGTATTCGGGTGGCAATTTCATATCGGCAACGCATTGGTTGGCATACTGAACCGCTTCGTTCAACGAGACTTCATCGGGGTGCGCCATCAGAGTTACCGTCCGTTGCCGATTCAACCGATCGATTTGGCTAGGGCCCTGTTTCTCCTGAAGCCGTGCCAAACTCCCCAATTCAATCGGGCCAGCGGTCGGTGATGGTAAAGCTAGCGCTAGCAGGTCTTTCGAATCGGTCCGAAACTGTTTGTCCGCGCGCAACCATACATCGTACTGCTCCGTACCTTCTTTGTAACTCGAAACAATCTGACCTCCGACGAGCACATTGAGGGTGTTAGCAATCATTTGAACAGGAATCCCTAAGTCCATCGCTCGCTCCCGATCGATCTCGACTTGCAACTCCGGCTTGCGCATCGAAAGCGTAGAATCGACGTCGACTAAACCTTTGAGCCCCTGCAGCTTTTGACGGAGCGTCTCAGCGTACTCCGCGAGCTGCTTGATCTCAGGGCCTTGGAGGCTGATTTGGAAGATGCGACTATCTCCATTCGGACCTCCCCCAAGCGCCGAGACATCGGAAACAGCCGTCCGCAAATCCGGGTACTCGGTGAGAATCTCCCTCGCTTGTCGCATCAAGCTGAATTGGCTGAATTGCCGATCCTCCAGCTCGACGATACGCAGATAAATGGACCCACGAGTGACATCTCCCTGCCCCTTCGCTGACCCCGACTGCCCAATCGATGTGAAGCGATGCACGACACCGGGAAGCTGGGTCAGTCGCCCTTCGATTTCGCGAATGATCTGGTCGGTTCGCTCCAACGTGTAGCCTTCGGGGGTGATGAAGCTGATCTGCATCTCGCTTTGATCGTCGCGGGGAACCATGTTGACCCCCAAGTTCATCATGATGGGTATGGTCGTAAACACTATCAGTACGCTCAGCCCCACCGTCATCCATCGATGCTTCAAGGACCATCGCAGGACGATTCCGTAAAACGCTTCTACCCATCGATAGACCCACCCCGATTTCGAACCCGAATGGCCATCGCCATGCTTCTCTAATTTGAGAAATCGCGAGCAAAGCATGGGGGTCAAGGTGAACGAAACGAATAGACTCATGAGGATCGCAAAGGCGACGGTCAGTCCAAAACTGCTAAAGAACCGACCTACCATCCCACCCATGAAAGCGACCGGGACGAAGATAACAACCAACGAGAGACTCGTCGCGAGTACGGCCAATGCAATCTCACGCGTTCCAACCCGCGCCGCCTCCATCGCATCGAGACCGTACTCTTCCATGTGGCGAAAAATGTTCTCGTGCACGACCACCGCATCGTCGATCACGATCCCGATCGACAGGATCAAACCGAGCATCGTGATGTTGTTGAGCGAAAATCCCATCCACTGCATGAAGAGAAACGTTGGAATGATCGATGTAGGAATCGCGAGCGTCGCGATGATCGTCGTCCGCCAATCCCGGATAAACAGGAGGATCGTGACTCCTACCAACACCGCAGCCAGCAGCAAATGGAATTTGACCTCCTCCATCGAAACGCGAATAAATCGAGATTGATCCTGAGTGACCTCGACTTTGATATCTCCGGGAAGCGTTTTCTTGATCTTCTCAAGCCGATTTTGAACGGCGTCGGAGATAGCCACCGTATTGGTCCCTGACTGCTTCTGGACGAACAAACTCACAGCGTTCTGGCCGTCCAGTCGACTTAAGCCTCGAGGTTCTTCGATCGAATCCTCGGCGCGACCGATATCGCGGATACGAATCGGGTACCCTTTGCGATTGGCGACGATCAAGTCGTTGAACTTCTCCGGCCGCGTCACTCGACCGAGCGTCCTCAAAACCATTTCTCGAGGCCCTTGATCTACGATTCCGCCAGGGACCTCCAGGTTCTGCGCGACGAGCGATTTCCGGACTTCCTCGACGGAAATCCCATAGGCTCTCAGTCGGTCGGTATCGACCCGAACATTGATCGCTCGGCTTCGCCCTCCCGACATGAATACGTTTCCAACACCGGGCACCGTTTGCAAAAGTTCCTGGATCTGATGCTTGGCGATCTCAGTCACCTCCTGCAAATCGCGATTGCCGGAAATACCGAGCGTGATGATCGGTGCCGCATCCAAATCGAATTTGTTGACCAAGGGTGTCTCCATTCCCTCTGGTAACTGGCGAGTGATCGAAGATATTTTGTCTCGAGCTTCCTGCGCGCCCACGTCACCATTCTTCTCGAGCACGAATCGCACCACGACCGTGCAACTACCTTCGCGCGTTGTCGAACGTAACTCATCGATCCCTGAAATCGTATTGAGAGCCTCCTCCAGCGGCTTGGTCACCGAGCTTTCCATCTCCTCAGCGCTCGCACCCGGAAGTGCGGCTGAAATCGAGATCACAGGAAAGTCGACCTTCGGAAACAAATCGACTCCCAACTCAAAGTAGGAAACCAACCCCAACACCACAGGCACAACGACCAATACCCAAGTAAAGACCGGACGCCGAATGCATAGTTCGGAAATGCTCATCACTCTGTCACCTCACTCGTGCCGGTGGGAGAGTTCTTGAACGCATCGACTTTCGAGCTTTCCGGAGCAGAAGCCTGCCCGAGCTTGCGTTCGATAACCGGCGCTCCATCCGAAAGCATCCGCTGACCGCTGGTCACCACGCGGGAATCCGAAGAAATCGACGGCGATGCGATCTCGACCCACTCGCTGGTTTGCTCCCCGAGAGTAACTTGGATCTCTCGAACGTGGTCTCCTTGGACCAAAAATATTTTGTTGATCCCAGCCAATGAATAAAGCGCCGACAGAGGAACCGTAGCTGCCTTCTCGGAAATACCCACCTGAATACTCGCTTTCGCGAAGCTCCCCGGTTTGCATTTCCCATCCTCGTTGGGCACCTCCACCTCCACGATAAACGTCCGCGTGGTACGCTCGATCGATGGACTAATTTTTGCAACTCGACCAACGCGTCCCTCAGGCATCGAGGAGGTTGCAATCAGAACCTTCTCATTTACGGCTATCCGCGAAGAATGGACTTCAGGTACCGGCAACCGCAACTTGAGCGTTCTCCCTAACACCAGTCGAAAGACTTCGGTACCAGGTCGCAACAGAGTTCCTTCCGAAACCAAGCGTTCCGACACGGTATAGATTTCGTCCTCCGGATTCCCGGTCAAAGTCGGTGTCGGTACCCGAATTTCGCAATCCCTGAGTTTCTGTTTGGCAATCGCAAGCTCCGCTGCTCGGAGTCTTGCTACGGCCGCAGCCGAATTCGCCATCAGCAATTGATTCTTCCAATCGGACTCCGTGATTTGCGATTCGGATTTCGCTTGCTCTAAGTCATCCTGGCTAATCGACTTCGTCGTCTCCAAGGGAAGCATTCGATCCAATCGAGATTTCGCCAAATCGAATCGCAACCGCGACGATACCACCATCGGCAATTGACTCAGGTCGTATCCTTCGTCAGGTACCGATGCAAATCCCCATTTCGCAAGCTCTGCCTGCAAGCTTCGTTCGGATTGATCGACGGCTAACCTCGCATCCGTCGCATCGAGTTCCAACAAGATCTCGCCAGGTTTGACAATACTTGATAAATCGTGATGGATTTTTTCGACTCGCCCCTCTACTTTGGAACTGACCGTCAATTCCTCAAAACCATGTAGTGTCCCAACAGCATCGACAGTTCGCTGGATCGGACGCAACGTCACCGTCTCGGCGGTAATCACAACCGCATCGCCTCGATACAACGAAGATGCGGAACCATCCTCATTCAAAGCGACCAAAGTATCTCGGTGACGCTCTCCGATCACGAAGCGACCGGCCAAAAAACTTAGTGCCGTGACAACGACCCAAGCCCAATTCGTCCAGTTGGACTTAGGTCGTGGCTGCGGCGACGCGAAAGGGGGTGAACTTAATGTCGGTGACTCTAATGGCTCAGACAATTGAGTAACTCGATCCGATGGTTCTATCAACTTGCTGCTCATGGACTAGACCTTGGATGCCAAGCAAATAAAACGTGGTGCGACAAAGAAGGACAATGATTCACGCAGCATGCGGTTAGGCATGACAAAGCATTGAGCATGGAACATCAGCTCACCTGCGACTCTGAGAATCGCTCCACTTGCTTCCAACCTTCGCGGGCAATCTTGCGGAACAACACCAGAAGGATCTCTTGTTCGTCCTCGGTCAATGCTCCCAAGAGCGCGCGGTGGAACTGCAGCTTGGCGTTAGCAGCCAACTCATACGTGGCTTGCCCTTGAGCCGTTAACTCGACATGGATCACGCGTCGATCCGTTGCAGAACGCGTGCGAGATGCCAGCCCCTTTTGCTCCAAACCATCCACGATCGAGGTCATCGAATTGACTGCCAACCCCAGATGCTCAGCCAGCGATCGCATCATCTGCGGCCCCAATTCCCCCAAGCATTCGATCAGAATAGTTCGAGCAAAGAACTATCTAAGTATAGAAGGAATTTCCGAGAGATCCAATGGGCCAACGAAAACGGCGTCCCACTTCCGTGAAACGCCGCAGTATTCTGTACTTGGAGAGCTCCGCTGCCCTGATGTATCCGACAGCTTGCATCGGACCTGTTCTATCGGATTCCCTGGTGCCTTGGCGAGTATCGTATTTCACGAGGTATCGCGGGTGCGTTACGAGCCTACGGGGCGAAACAGAACAAGTGCTTTTCTCCCCGAACCAAGAGTTGGTTGCCAACCAGCGCCGGAGTTGCATCGACCCCTTCGCCTGTCTCGTTGGTCGCCACCACCTTGAGGTTGGGTGAGTCTTCAATGACCACGATGGTACCACCTCGGTCGGTCAAATACACATAGCCGTTGGCAGCGACCGGAGACGCGTACGTTCTTGTAACTCCCGGAACGCGGCTGGCCGTATACAGCGATTTTCCAGTGGCTGCATCGACGCATGTCAGCAGGCCAGTCTTCTCCTTGTAGTAATAAAGGCGGCCATTGGACAGGATTGGTGACGCGACATCCGGAGTGTCCTTGGATTGAGTCCAACGCACACTTTTGGTCCCTTGCAGATCCCCTTTCCCATCGAGCGAAAAAGCACCGATAAAGGAGCCGCGGAATCCGCTAGCAACATAGGCGACACCATCGGCGGCGACCGCCGAAGCGCATGGGCGTTGGGTTTGACCTGCGCACTTCCAAAGCTCCTTGCCAGTTTTCAAATCATAGCCGCGGGCTGCATTCTGTCCGTTCATTACAATTTGCTTCGCACCCCCAGGGCCCTCGACGATCAATGGGCTCGCCCAACACGTTGGCTCCTCGCGGGCCACCTCCCAGACGATCTCGCCGGTCTTCTTGTTCAACGCATAGAGTTTGGATGGACCTTCGTGATCCCACGGCACGATCAGCAAGTCGTCAGCGATCGTGGGTGAGCTCCCTTCGCCGAACCCGGCGCGAATCTTCATGTCCCC
>CAIYZV010000028.1 GCA_903930765.1 uncultured Pirellula sp. | reverse complement strand
GATCAAGCATATGAAGGGGAGCAATTTGATAACGGCCAACCAACCGATCCCTTCCATGATCAATTGCTGACCCACCAAACCCAGCGAAATCACCAGCGTCAATGCAAACGCGGTGAGACTGAAAAGCTTCAGGACATCCCACAGGATGTAACGGTTAAACTTGCCGGGAATCATGGAACCGGGAGTCTACCCCAAAGAACCCATTAAAAACAACACCGGCATGATTCAATAACGTGACCGCGATGCGTTGCTAGCATTCATGGATCCTCTATCCGCGTGTGGCGTTTCCTATCTTGAGGAACGGCATAATCTAGAGAGGCTATTCCCACGACATTGACGGATATAACGACTTTTACGGCTCTCGACCTCAAATGAGATGCAGCTTCCAGACGATAGCCCAAGAGAGCCAATGGGCTTTCGCAATCCACGTTAGATAGCACGCATTGCATGTTTAGCGCTTCTTGTGATCCCATCGGCTCCATCGATCCAATCCACCTTTGGATCCGTTACCGACACGCTATCCTCTGAGAAGAACCGATCGCAGGAGTGACACTCGACCACTTACGCGCTAGGCATCGACCATCAGGCATGCACAGTATGCCTTGGCTGTTGCACCTGTGCCTTCCATTAGGCACGGAGGGTGCCGCCGCGCACATTTTCCGCGCCGCGCATGATTTCCGCGCTGAGCGTATCCTCAGGGCTTCGGTCTTTCTCAGCATTGCGTTCGTGTGCGTCCTCGCCTCGCTCTCGCACGCCCAAGATCCCCAGCCATCGGATTTGCTTCGCGAAACGGTACCAGCACCCCCAATCGAACTTCTACCTGGAAACTCAGGTTCAAACGCAGGAGGCCGTTGGAACGAGGAAATGGAATCGCTTCGCGAAAGGATCCAAGCCCTCGAAGAATCGGTTAAAAGTGCCCAATCAGCATCCCAGGCAAGTGTTCCTGGAACAGGCAAAACCGATTCGTCGAAAAGCGATCCATCCACTCTGAAACCCAAGGACAACTCAAGCACCAAGGATAAAGCGAGTGATAGCAATACTGGAAAGTCCGATGACTGGGTTGACGTCTCGAGCGAAAAATGGACCGTCAAAACAGGTGGCCACGTTCAACTCGACTATGTCACCTGGGCCAATGCCCCGCCGGTGATCCCCGACACCTTCAATTACTTCAACTTTCGCCGACTGCGGTTGACCGCCGACGGCACCGGATACGGTGTCTACGATTTTCGATTGCAAATGACCCTCGAGCCGGAAGCGATCACGGATAACCCAGCGTTAAGCGTCCTGACTCCGCAGGTCAAAGATGCCTACTTTTCTTTGAACGAAATCCCGTACCTGGGGCGATTCCGCATCGGGAACTTTTTCGTGCCGTTCAGCCTGGAACAAGTCACCAACGATACGAACAACGCATTCCTCGAACGTTCTATCCCCACCCAAACGGTGTTCGCTGCAGATCGTGAGGTTGGAGTCGCACTCTACAATTGCACCCCGGAACAAAACGTGACATGGACGACAGGTTTTTTCCTGGACAGTATCAGCGAAGGTCTTAAAAAACGGCTCGACGACAACCAAGGTTACCGCATCAGCGGCCGAGGAACTTGGCTTCCCTACTACGATGAGCCCAGCAACGGCAGATACCTTGTCCATACTGGGCTAGGTGTCCTAAGCACCAACGATCAAGACAACATCGTTCGATTTCGGACGCGTCCACAGGTCTCGGAAGGCCCTCGACTCATCGACACAGGCATTCTCCTCGCAGATACATTCACCACCGGCAATTTTGAGACGGCGATTGTCTGGGGGCGTTTCTCGGTTCAGTCGGAGGCATTTCTCTGCAATATCCACATGCTGGACAACACCACAAGCACAGCAAATGGTGCGTACCTGTACACCAGTTGGTTCGTAACGGGCGAGAACCGAGTGTTCGAACGGTTCGGACAACACGGGGCCCAGTTTTTTCGCAATGCTCCCTACTCGAACTTTGCTGTGACCCGAGGTGGTATCAGCCCGGGAGCTCTCGAATTGAAAGCCCGGTGGTCCCACCTGGACTTCAACAACGTGCAAAAAGGCCAATACAACGACCTTACCGT
>CAIYZV010000027.1 GCA_903930765.1 uncultured Pirellula sp. | reverse complement strand
TCCCGGGCACCATCTCCAACATTACGCGAACGCTCGATTCCGGCCCTACCGAGAAGTATTTCAGACTCCATTTTGGACCGAAGGATGGGCGCTCTATTGGGAGATGCTTCTTTGGGATTTAGATTTTCCAAAGTCGGTGGAAGACCGGGTGGGTATGCTCTTTTGGCGCCGTCATCGCGCGGCGCGAATCTTCTTCTCGCTCAACTACCAGTCGGGTCGATGGACACCCGAGCAATGTGTTCAGTACTTGGTCGATCGCGTGGGGCATGAGCCTAGCGCTGCTGCGGCCGAGGTTCGCCGTTCGATCATGGGTGGATACGGTCCCCTCTACCAAGCTGCATACCTGCTCGGTGGCCTTCAAATACGTCGGCTTCACGAAGAATTAGTGCAATCCGGAACGATGACCAATCGACAGTTCCACGACGCAATCCTCGCCGAAAATCATCTGCCAATCGAACTTCTGCGATACAAACTCACGGGAAATCTTCCTGCCAAGGAAGCGAGTCCTGTTTGGAAGTTCTATACCTTCAATGAATCCAAAAGTAGTACGAAACGCTAACCCGAGTTACTTCTGCCAAATACCATGCATGGCTGCGCAATTCTCGGCAGCGTGCGATACGGGCCACGGATCCGAGCCGTCGTACGGACTCACATAAATCTGCATGGATCCATCTCGGTCGGATCCAAAGAGGATCCAATCGCCATGAGGCGAAGCGGCAGGATGATAGTGCCGAGTCCCGGGGCGCGATGTCGTCAATCGACGCGCGTTTCCCTCAAGATCGACTCGGATCAGTTCTACTGCCCCATCGACCAAGGCAGTATAGAAAACGAACTTTCCGGTGCGATCCCAAACTGGAACGTCGCTGCTCTCGCTGTGAAAGTCGGGATGCTTTAGTTTTTCGACCACCCCTCTGTACCCACCGCGATCGGCTAGCTTGCGAAGCCCGGTGCCGTCCCGCTTCACGATCGTCGGATGGCAGTTGTAGTGCTCGCCCGAAACGAAAAGCAGCCACTGCCCATCGGGCGACCATGCAGGAGCAAAATTGAACGGGTTGCCGGTTTGAATGTGAACTTTATTTCCTCCGTCCAAGTCCGCGACATAGATTTGATAGTCCTGATGGTATGAAATGCGTGTCCCGTCCGGGGATGCGCTGTAACCGTACGCGAAGCCTTGGCCCTCACCCGAAACATCACGCTTCTTCTTTCCACTCAATTCCATGACGAAGGGCTTTGAGATTCCACCGATCAAGGGCGTGAAGCCGAAACCCTTGTTGTTCGGGAGATAAAAAAGCCCGGAATTGTAGATGCTGACCCGCTCCACCTCGGTCAAGTTCGTTAACGCTTTGGTATTGAGATCATACAGGCAGCAATCGCTAAGCCAGCCTTCTGTCATGCGAAACGTTTTCGCAGCGCGTTCCCAAGCAGCGTTCTCAGGACTCTCCCAATGCTTTCCAAGGATCGCGGTCTTTCCATCAGGCGACCATCCAGCGAATTGCGTCCAGGTGTTAGGGCGATCGATCAGTGCGTCCCCGATCGATTGAGATTCCGATCCGTCAGCGCGCACCATTCGCGAGCGTTGAGTGACCCAGTTCGCGAATTGTCCTTCGGGACGGTCGTTCCTTCCCTCCGTATAACCAATCCATTGCATGGGCTTCGCGTTAATCGGCCCGGAGCCATTGGCTGAATCCTGAGCGTGAACGCCCTTCCCACCCAACAACCCGATCGCGAGCCATGTGACGCAAGCAACAGCGGCTGCTCGCCGTGTACTTTTCAGAAGGGGATCGTAGAGGGATTCCATTTGCGAGGCTCAACTCAAGATCTCGCGAATCGGTTCAATGGGTTCCACGCCCACCAGCTTTTGGTCCAAACCAGAGTGAAAATAGGAGAGCCGATTGGGATCGATCCCCAACTGATGCAATGCGGTCGCATGCAAGTTCTTCACATGGAATGGCTTCTCAACGGCTGCCGCGCCCAGTTCATCCGTCGTTCCGACACTGGTACCACCTTTAATGCCACCGCCCGCCATCCACATGGTGAATCCATACGAATTATGATCGCGCCCGGTTCCCTCTGCGTACTCAGCAGTTGGTTGACGGCCGAACTCCCCACCCCAAATCACCAGGGTCTCCTTGAGCAGATCACGCCGCTTTAAATCCTCAAGCAGCCCAGCGATCGGCAAGTCCGTGTTTCCAGCGTGGAAGTCATGATTCTTCTTCAGGTCTGAGTGCGCATCCCAGTTATCATCGTTGTGAGCGCCTCCTGAGTAGATCTGAATAAAACGCACACCGCGCTCGACCAATCTCCTGGCCAACAGGCATTTGGTACCGAAGTCCCGCGTGCGATCTTTATCGATCCCGTAGAGCTGCATCGTCTCCGCTGTTTCCTTGGAAACGTCGACCGCTTCGGGTGCGTGCTCTTGCATCTTGTAGGCCAACTCGTAACTGGAAATGCGCGATAGCAAATCGGATTTATCACCACGCAGTTTTGCATGTTCTACATTTTGCTCGTTGATGGTATCTAGAAGATCGCGTTGCAATTCGCGACTCACCCCGTCGCGAGCTTTCAGGTCGAGGATCGGAGTGCCTTGAGTGCGGAAAATAGTCCCTTGATAACTTGCCGGCATGTACCCACTCGACCAATTCTTTGCGCCGGAGATCGGACCACCCATCGGGTCGAGCATGACCACGAATCCAGGAAGGTTTTCGTTGACGGAACCGAGTCCATAGTTCACCCAAGACCCGAGGCATGGGTGACCGCTTTGAACCCGTCCCGAGTTCATCATCAACATCGCGGACCCGTGGATTGGCGAATCGGCGGTCATCGAGTGAATGAACGCGATGTCATCCACATGTTTGGCAACGTTGGGGAACAAATCGCTTACCCATTTGCCACATTGCCCATACTGATGAAAATCCCATCGCGGTTCGACAATCCGTCCCTTGTTCTTGTGTCCACCACGTCCGAACGTTTTGACTTCAACCGATTGATTGTCGCGCCCCTTCATCGTCGGCTTGTAGTCAAACGTATCGATGTGGCTCGGCCCGCCGTACATGAACAAAAAGATCACGCTTTTGGCCTTGGGGGCGAAATGAGGCTGCGGCAATCGAACCGCGTCCGAGGCATTGGCGGCGTTGTCAAGCAGGCCATCCCGCGACATCATCCCTGCCAAGGCTAATCCACCAAATCCAGCTCCCGTTTGCCACAGGAACTCTCGCCGCGTTCGACCACAGAAATTTCTTCGCATGACGAATCGATCCTTATCTGGAATCCCTCGAAGGGAGATTTAGTTTGTGATTTTATGGACACCACCGTCGTCGACGCGTGGGTTAATCGACGTAAACGAATTCGTTGAGGTTGAACAGGAACAGGCCGAAGTAGTTCATGGCTTGGTCTTGGGTCAAACGGTGTTCTGCCATGAGCTCGTCGATCAATTCCTTCGCGCGTGCGATCTCGGTCGAATTTGGGTTGCGAGCAAAGACCCATTGGAAGCCGCGAACGATTTGATCATCGATTCCTTCACCTGCTTCAGCTTTCAGTCGTTTTGCGAGTTCCTCCGCCTGCTGGTTGAGGAAATCGCCGTTGAGCATCCCTAATGCCTGGCCAGGTTGCGTCGTCACAAATCGTGCTTCGCAGCTCGTGTCCGGTTCCGGGAAATCAAAATTGGAAAGCATCGGGACGAGAAGCGATCGTTTGATGTGGATATACACACTCCGTCGAGCTTGTTCGTCGTAACTGGTTTTCTCCCAGCCTTTTCCGGGGACCGATTGGCTGGCTAACACCTCGCGGGACAGTTCAGGGTAAATGCTCGGTCCGAACATCTTGAGATTTAACCGGCCGTTGGTAGCCAGGATCGAATCACGGATTTCTTCGGCGCTGAGTCGCCGCATGTCAAACCTGCTGAACCAATCGTTGTTGGGGTCGCTCGCGAGAGTTTCGTCAGAGGGGATCGACGATTGCCGGTATGTTTCCGACATAAGGATCAACTTGTGAAGCGGCTTTACCTTCCAACCGTTATCCACAAAGTTTCGTGCAAGCCAATCCAGCAATTCGGGGTGTGTAGGCGTTTCCCCCAACTGGCCGAAATTGTTGGGAGACCGTACGATGCCCCGCCCGAAATGATGTTGCCAGACACGATTGACGAACACACGTCCGGTCAAGCGATTGTCATTCGCGGTGACCCATTTGGCGAACTCGAACCGTCGACCCGTGGTGTTTGCGGTGGCATTGGGTGTTATGGTCGGTTTGCCGCCTCCGAGTACGGTTAAAAACGCTGGCTCGACTTTATCTGCTTTGGCCTGTGGGCTACCGCGAGTCAAGATATGGGTATCTGGTGCGTTGGTTCCATTTTCACTGACGCACATGCCGTACTCTTCCCATGGCTTGCGACGCTTGTTCTCCTCAAGTTGACGTCGTAGTTCTTGGTACTGAGTGATTAGCGCTGGGTCGAGACCTTCAGTGTTCTTCGACTGGATCGCTTGATTGAGATCCGCGGTTTGTTCCGCCGACTCCGCAGTCAGGCGGCGGCGTTTGAAGTTGGGTCCACTCCAGTTCAACCTCAATCCCTTACCGAACTGCCCTTGGAAATAGTCGACCCGGATCGGATACCGACCTTGCTTCAGTGCAATCTTTTGTCGTTTCGGCTGTCCGACGCCGTGGATCCCATCGTATTGAATGACGACCTTGCCATCGATCGTGAGACGGGACCCATCATCCGAGTCGAGGACAAAGGTGTAATCACCATCAGCTGGTACGATTAAATTCCCAGTGAAGACGAGCCCGAAGAAGTCGGGCCGCGTTGCAACGCCGATATCGATCAGAGGCGGATCTAACGTCGCAACCGTCTCCGGCTTGAGCGCGTCAAAGTCGGGCAGTTTATCAAACGTCTCCCGGTAGAACCGGTACTCAAGATCGTCGAGATCGTAGGTGGTTGTTTGCGATTTCGTCGCAGTGGCCAGTTGCGAGGACAACTCGGTTTCCACTTGGGTCAATTTCTTCTGGATCCGATCGCCTTCTTCGCGAATGCTCGCCTCGGCTTCTTGGAATTTCGCCCTATCGTCGGCCGATGCAATCAAAGGCCGCTCCACGTTAGGCCCGTAGCCATTGGACGAAAGGTTTCGGAAGAATGCGAGGGATGCGTAGTAGTCTGCGGTTGGAATTGGATCGATCTTGTGATCATGGCATCGGCAGCAATTGATGGTCAAACCCAGGATGCCTTGACCGACCGTGGTCAGGATATCGTCGTACCCCTCGTAGACGGCGAGTTCACGGTCCGCGGGCTCATCATCCCAGATGCCGAGTCGGTAAAACCCGGTGGCGATCAAGGAATCCCTCGTGACATTCGGGATCTCATCGCCAGCGAGTTGTTCGATGAGGAATTGGTCATACGGTTTATCGTCATTGAGGGAGCGAATCACGTAATCGCGATACCGCCAAACATGCGGTTTAGCTCCATCCCGTTCGAAGCTATTGGTCTCGCCGTACCGAACGACATCGAGCCAATGGCGGGCCCAACGCTCGCCGTAATGCTCGGAACCGAGCAAGCGATCGATTTGGGATTCCCAAGCGGCATCCAAGTTTTCGGCGGAAGCTTTCGCGAAAGCCTCGACCTCTTGTTGGGTTGGTGGCAGACCGATCAGATCAAAATAGAGCCTGCGGAGTAGCGTGGCAGGGTCCGCACGCGGTGCACGCTGCAATTGATGCTTAGCCAATTTCGCATCGATAAAAGCATCCACGGGATTCGATTTTGCCGCAGTCGAACTGGCACCCTCTACGGCCGTGGTGTTGATGGCGTTAGACGTCGGAATCTCGGGCGCGACGACGGGAGTAAAGGCCCAGTGTTGCTTATACTCGGCGCCTTGTCGGATCCACTCGGTGAGTAACTCCTGCTCGCGGGCGGTAAGCGGCTTTCCTTCGGGGGGCATTCGATGCCCCTCTTCGGTCGACCGAATCCTGGCCACGATTCCACTTTCCTCCGGTTTGCCCGGAATGATCGCAAACTCCCCCGACTCAAGCTTGGCAACCGCTTTATCCCTGGCGTTGAGATGCAAACCCGACTCACCCTTATCCGGTCCATGGCACGCAAAGCATCGCCGAGCCAGCAACGGCTGTATCTCTTGCGAAAAATTCACCTCCGGTTTCTGTGCGTAAACCAACGATGGCAAAGAGACTAGGCCGAAAGCAACTGCTGAGAGTACCGTTCGAAAGCTCATGAGGAGAACTTGGTTGGTGGCAATGGAGGAATGGTTTGAATCGCGTGTAGCGGCATCGTACCGCTGTCATCGTAAAGCGGGCGAGACTGGTTAGGCCCGGACTGGTCAGAGCAGGGCAGGAATAGTCAGGCCAGGAATAGTCAGGCCAGGAATAGTCAGGCCAGGAATAGTCAGGCCAGGAATAGTCAGGCCAGGAATAGTCAGGGCAGTGTTCATGGAGGGTAGGTGGGAGGGGGAACGTTGCTGAGGAAACGCGTTTCTCGCTTCCGGATCCTCATTTTGTCGAACGAGTTGCCGTTGGAGCGAACATGAGCCTTCACAGCACCCCCCTTATTGTCGTCTCTTTCGCGTGGTTTTGCCATGCCTCTCGCCGACAAGATCCTGTCCAAATAGAACCTGTAGGATATTCTAGGGCTGACCCTTTCGTCAAAAAC